>JBAYSM010000076.1:0-15286 GCA_041676205.1 Rhodospirillaceae bacterium
CAACGGTCTTAACCCCGACCACTTCACCGCCGTCCCGGACAAAGACCCGATGGTCCTGGCCGCTGGACGGGTGTGGGACGAGGCCAAGAATTTGGCGCTCCTGGGCACGGTGGCCGAGCGTATCGACTGGCCGGTGGCGGTGGCCGGGGATGCCGTGGCCCCCGTTGGCGGGCACCGCCTGCTGCCGGGCGTCCAGGCCCTGGGCCGCCTGAGCGCCCCGGCCATGGCGCGGCAGATGGCGCGGGCGGCGGTGTTTGCCTCGCCCGCGCGGTACGAGCCGTTCGGCCTCGCGGTGCTGGAGGCAGCCTTGTCGGGCTGTGCCTTGGTGCTGTCGGATATTCCCACGTTCCGCGAACTGTGGGGCGGGGCGGCCGAGTTCGTGCCGCCCGACGACCCCGCCGCCTGGGCCGCCGCACTCAACGGTCTGGCCCGCGACGATGCCCGCCGCGCGGTCCTGCAACGCAAGGCTTGGCGGCGCGGACTGGCCTACTCCGCCGCCGCAATGACGGCCGGAACGCTATGCGCCTATGGCGACGTCATCAGTCTGCGCAGTCCGGGGGTCGCGGCGCAGTGAAGCAAAGGAAGCGTCCGTGAAGTTCGTCCTGTTCGCTCATTCCCTTTTTTCCGACTGGAACCACGGCAACGCGCACTTCCTGCGTGGTATCGTGCGGGAACTCCAGACGCGCGGCCATGGGGTGGACGTGTGGGAGCCGGAAAACGGCTGGTCGCGCGCCAATTTGCTGGCCGACCATGGACAGGCGGCGCTGGACGCCATCGCGGCGGCCTTTCCCGATCTGAAATCCAACCTGTACCGGCTGCATACGCTGGATCTGGATGCGGTGCTGGACGGGGCCGACGTGGTCTTGGTGCACGAGTGGTCCGACCCGGTGTTGGTCGCCGCGCTCAACCGGCGGCGGGCGGCGGGAGCGCCGTGGCGGTTGCTGTTTCACGACACGCACCATCGCTCGGTCAGCGCACCCGAGGACATGGCGGCCTATGCGCTGGATGCCTTCGACGGAGTGCTGGCGTTCGGGGACACCATTCGCGCGCTGTATGACCGCCATGGCTGGGGCCGCCGCGCCTGGACATGGCACGAGGCGGCCGACACCTCGGTCTTTGCCCCTCGCGCGGGGGTGGCTCCGGCGGGCGATCTGGTGTGGGTCGGCAACTGGGGGGATGGCGAACGCACCGCCGAATTGACGGAGTTCCTGATCGAGCCGGTGCGCAAGCTGGGCCTTGCCGCGCGCATTCATGGCGTCCGCTATCCCGACGCGGTGCGCCGGGCGCTGGGCACGCTGCGCATCGGGTATGGCGGCTGGCTGCCCAATCATCGGGTGCCAGATGTGTTCGCCGCCCATCGCGTGACGGTCCATGTGCCCCGGCGGTTCTATGCGACCGCGCTGCCGGGCATTCCGACCATCCGGGTGTTCGAGGCCTTGGCCTGCGGCATCCCGCTGATTACCGCCCCGTGGGACGACGCCGAAGGGCTGTTCCGGCCCGGCGAGGACTATCTGGTGGCCGCTAACGGCAACGACATGATGCGGCTTCTGCGGGAGCTTCTGGCCGACCCGCACCGTGCCGCCGCACAGGCCGCCAGCGGGCGCGAAACCATCCTGGCCCGTCACACCTGCGCCCATCGGGTGGATGAATTGCTCGCCATCTTCGCGGAACTGCGCAGCGAACAGAGGGAGGTCGCCTGATGCATATCGCCTTTTTCGGCTCCAGTCTGGTGTCGGCCTACTGGAACGGTGCGGCCACCTATTACCGGGGCATCCTGGGGGCCTTGGCGCGGCGCGGCCATCGCATCACGTTCTATGAGCCCGATGCCTTTGACCGCCAGAAGCACCGCGACATGGACCCGCCCTCGTGGGCCGACGTGGTGGTCTATCAGCCGACCGAAGCCGACGCCGCCCGGATGCTTGAACGGGCCGCCGGGTCGGACGTGGTGGTCAAGGCGAGCGGCGTCGGCGTGCTCGACGCGTGGCTGGAGGCCGCCGTTGCCGCCATGAAGGCACCCGGCTGCAAGGTGGTGTTCTGGGACGTCGATGCCCCGGCCACGCTGGAGTCTATCGCCGTCAATCCCCGTGACGCCCTGGGGCCGCTGGTGCCGTCGTTCGACATGGTGCTGACCTACGGCGGCGGTGCTCCGGTGGTGCGGGCCTATATGGCGCTGGGGGCCAAGGCCTGTGTGCCGGTCTACAACGCGCTGGAGCCGAGCACCCACCATCCGGTGCCGCCGGAACGGGCGTTTGCGTGCGACCTCGGTTTTCTTGGCAACCGGCTGCCGGACCGCGAGGCGCGGGTGGAGGAATTCTTCCTGCGCGCCGCCGCCCAACTGCCGCGCCATACCTTCCTGATCGGCGGGTCGGGATGGGACGATAAGGACATGCCGCCCAATGTCGGGCGGCTGGGTCACGTTTATACCTACCAGCACAACGCCTTCAACGTGTCGGCCCGCTGCGTCCTCAACATCACCCGCGACAGCATGGCCCGCACCGGATTCTCGCCGCCGACCCGCGTATTCGAGGCGGCCGGGGCAGGCGCGTGCCTGATTACCGACGCCTGGGAAGGGATCGAGAAGTTCCTGCAGCCGGGCCGCGAGGTCCTGGTTGCCGAGGACGGAGATCAGGTGGCCCGCCTGGTCCGCCAGACCTCCCCCGAGGACGCCCGCGCCATCGGAATGGCGGCGCGCAAACGGCTGCTGCAGGAGCATACCTACGATCATCGCGCGGCCGCAGTGGAAGCGTTGCTGACAGCCCCAGCCGTATCGGGTGCCGTGCGGGAGGTGGCGGGATGACGTTGGATCTCGTGTTCCTGGGGCTGTCCATTACGTCATCGTGGGGCAACGGTCATGCGACCACCTATCGCTCGCTGATCCGCGCATTGGCGGCGCAAGGGCACCGGGTCACGTTCCTTGAGCGTGACGTGCCGTGGTACGCCGCCCACCGCGACATGCCCGACCCGCCATGGTGCCGCACCCAGCTCTATGGCTCGGTGGCCGACCTTCAGGCGCGGCTTGCGGCCCCCGTGCGGAATGCCGATGCCGTGATCGTCGGCTCCTTCGTGCCCGATGGAGTGGAGGTCGGGGCGTGGGTGCAGAAGTTGGCGCGCGGCACGGTCGCCTTCTACGACATTGATACGCCCGTCACCATGGCCAAGCTGGCGCGCGGCGATTTCGAGTACCTCAGCCCCGACGTGATCGGCGGCTATAATCTGTACTTGTCGTTCACCGGCGGGCCGACCCTGCGGCGGCTTGAGGATGACTTCGGTGCGCCGATGGCCCGGCCGCTGTATTGCTCGGTCGATCCCGACCTGTACCGGCCGACCAGGGAAGCGCCCATATGGGACCTTGGATACCTCGGCACATGGTCGGAGGATCGCCAGCCTACCGTGGAGCGGCTGGTCTGCGAGCCTGCCCGGCGTAAGCCCGAGGGGCGCTTCGTCGTGGCCGGACCGCAGTACCCGGCGGACATCGACTGGCCCGGCAACGTGGCCCGCATCGACCACCTTCCACCCTCGGAGCACAGCAGCTTTTACAGCCGCCAACGCTTCACCCTCAACGTTACGCGCGCCGACATGGTGGCGGCAGGATGGGCGCCCAGCGTCCGTCTGTTCGAGGCGGCGGCCTGCGGCACACCGATCATCAGCGATTGGTGGGAGGGCCTGGACAGCCTGTTCCGGCTGGGCGCGGAGATCCTCATCGGTGACAGCGCCGAGACGGTGGCGGAGATCATCACCTTGATGCCCGAGGCCCGCCGGCGGTCCATTGGCGAGGCGGCGCGGAAACGCGTGCTGGCGGCCCACACGTCCAGCCACCGCGCGACCGAGTTGATCGGACACCTGCGCGACGCCGCCACCGCCCGGCCGCGTGTTCAGACGGCCGGATAGGCCATGGTGGTCATCAGGCCCAGCTCCGCTTGGCGGCTGTCCAAACGGGTGTGCTGGACGACAATGGGAACGGAGCTTTCAATGACGCAGGCATAGTCGGTGTCCTCGGGCACTGGCGCCGGGTCGTCCAGATCATTGAAGCGCAAATGCAGGGTGCGGCGGGCCGGGACGGTGACGGTATAAGGCCCCACCGGCTCGCGGTCGGTGAAGTACAGCATCAGGGTCACGGCGGCGTCATCGTCGCCGGTGTTCAGGATGCAGGCCGTTTCATGGCTGATCATCTGCGGCGCGGGGCCGGTGCTGCCCGGCGGGATGTATCCCTCGGCAATGACCCACCGGCGGGCGCCCAGTGCTTCGGCCATGGGAATCCTCCGTCAGGCGACGCGGTGCGGTTCGGCATCGCTTTGTTTTAGGGTCAGACCCAGGCCGGGAGACGAGGAGTCGGCCACCAGACGGCCCCCATGCACCCGCGCGGCGCCATCAAGCAGGGCAATTTCAAGCCGCGCGTGGTCATGGAAATACTCGGCGTGCAGGACGCGGCTGGTGGCGCAGCACAGGTGGGCGTGCAGGCTGGGTGCTCCGTGCGACGACAGCGGTGTCTGAAACGCCTCGCAAATGGCGGCGATCTGGAGAAAGCCCGTGATGCCGCCGCACCGGGTTGCATCGGCCTGCACCACGTCCACCGCGCCGACCTGGAGGATGCGGCGCACGTCGGCCACGCTCCAGACTGACTCGCCTGCCGCGATGGACATGCCCGACGGCCCGCGTCGGCGCACAAGGCCGAGGCCGTCCAGGTCGTCCGCCGGCACCGGCTCCTCAAACCACGTCACGCCGAAATCGGCGAAACGCGCCGCATAGCCCAAGGCTTGCTTCGGGGTGTAGGCGCCTTGGCCGTCCAGGAACAAGTCGGCCTCGCGCCCGATGGAATCGCGGGCGATCTCCACTTGATCGAGGTCGCGGACCCCGCCGCCGCCGATCTTGATCTTGACCGCGTTCATGCCGTCGGCCATCCAACTGTCGATCTGGGCGCGTAATTTGGCCTCGCCGTAGGAGGTGAAGCCGCCGCTGCCATAGGCGCGGATATCCGTCCGCACCTGCCCGAGCAGGCGGACCAGGGACACGCCGAGCAGACGCGCCTTGAGATCCCAGAGCGCGCAATCAACCACCGATACGGCGCAGGCCGAAATCCCGGTCTGACCGCTGCTGCGCAACCGCCCCCAGGCAACGCCCCAGCAGGCCTGGGGTGACAGCGGATCGGATCCGGTCAGGGTCGGCGCCAGGGTTTCGTTGATGAGAACGGCGGTCGCCGGGTCCGCAAAGCCATAGCCGAAACCGCGCAGGCCACCCGCATCGATATGCACGGTAATCATGGTCGTGATGTCCCACGGCAGCGTGCTTTCGGCGTCCGGGTCGTCGCCAGGTATCCGGTATGCCGCAGCCCGCACGCGCTCAATCTTGACGTCAGGGCGTGCGGCGCCTTCCGTGGAGATGCTGCTCGCCATGATAAGCTCCCGTGCCGGTGGACCAAGCGCACTCCTTGGCGCGCTCTCCGTGGAACGATGGCGCGACTAATTCCGTTCCCGACAGGAGGGCTACCCGGAAGATGGTGGCCGTATGGAGGACGGCCGATGGCGCGAGGGTATGGCAGGGGCGATGTTCCCGTGGCTGTCGTCACAGGCGCATCCGCCGGAGTGGGCAAGGCAATCGCCGTGCGATTTGCCCGTGATGGATGGAAGGTCGGCCTGATCGCTCGCGATCCCGTGCGGCTGGCGCAAGCCACCGCCGAATGCGTGGACAAGGGCAGTCCGCGCGCACTATCCCTGGTCGCCGACGTGGCCGACTGGTCCGCCGTGAAGGCCGCAGCCGAACAGGCGGAGCGGGACCTCGGGCCGGTTGACGTATGGATCAACTCAGCAATGGCGACGGTGTTTTCGCCGGTATCGGAGATGACGCCCGAGGAATACCGCCGCGTGTCGGATGTCACTTACCTTGGGCAGGTCCATGGCACCCTGGCAATCCTGCCGCTGATGCGGGCGCGGGGGCGGGGGACTGTTATCTTCATCGGGTCGGCCCTAGCCTATCGCGGTCTGCCGTTGCAGTCCGCCTATTCGGCCGCCAAGTTTGCCGTGCGCGGCTTCTTCGAGGCGCTGCGTGCCGAACTGATGGCCGATAACTCGCCCATTCACATCGGCATGGTGCAGATGCCGGCCATGAACACCCCGCAGTTCGACTGGGCGCGGTCGCGCCTTTACAAGCAACCGCAACCCGTCCCGCCGATCTTTCAGCCCGAGCCGTGCGCCAATGCCGTGCTGCGCGCAGTCCGTCTGCATCAGCGCGAGGTGTGGGTGGGGCGGTCGTCGATCAAGCTGATCGCCGCGGCCATGATACTGCCGGGTGCCACGCTCGACCGCATGATGGCACGTGTCGGAATTTCCGGGCAGTACGGCGACTTGCCAGCCGACTCGCAGCGGGCCGACAACCTCGATTCGCCGGTGCCCGGCCCCGCCGCCGCGCGGGGGCGCTTCGATGCCGTGGCCCGGCGGCAAGTGTGGAGCGCGGATGCCGACAGGCTGCGCACGATTACGGCTCTAGCAATCGGTGGGGCAGGCCTTGCAATGGGCTATTTCGCGGCCCGCCGAAGGGGTCCGTAAGCCATTGGCGGTATATGGTGAAACGCGGCTTTTTTCGTACCAATTATGATAATTTTCGGGCGGGGCAAAAAAGACGTTGCACCGGGGGGCTGCGGGGTATATCTAGCCAATAGACCGTATTCGCACGTGCCTGTTGTCGCACCGGGGGGTTCGTCTTCCCCAACCTTTGTTACCTGCGGCTTAAAGCAACGACGTAACGCGGCTTTTTTGGTCTCTGCCGGTCCGTCCAAAGGCTGGTGACACTGAAGAGGCTCTTACTTCTTGCCAAGCGTGCGGAACGGGTCTTCTCCGTTCCGAAAAACTGACGTCCAGAGGATTCTTCCCGGCAACCCCCGGAGGACTGGATGTTGGCCACGAACAGCAATCTCTCTCCCGATTGGCTCGGAGCCGTCGGGGGTCCGGGATGACTCTACCGCCTCCACCGCGGTCGCTTCGTCTATCGGATGGCATCTCCGTGATCGACCTGACCTTCTCTCCCAGCCAAGGGACGCTGCCATGACCGACCGTATTCGCGAATTCCTGTCCGCTCGTCAGCCCGAAGGCCCCTGCCTGGTCGTCGATCTCGACGTCGTGCGCGACAACTACACCGCGTTCGCCAACGCGCTGCCCGATACCCGCGTGTTCTATGCCGTGAAGGCAAACCCCGCGCCGCAGGTTCTGTCGCTGCTGGCTGACATGGGGTCGTGCTTCGACTGCGCGTCCATGCCGGAAATCGAAATGGCGCTGGCCGCTGGCGCCACGCCCGACCGCATCTCGTTCGGCAACACCATCAAGAAGGAGCGCGACATCGAGCGCGCCTGGGGCATGGGTGTCTCCCTGTTCGCCTTCGACAGCGAAGCCGAGCTGGAAAAGATCGCCCGCGTCGCCCATGGCGCCAAGGTGTTCTGCCGCATCCTGTGCGATGGTGCCGGCGCCGAGTGGCCGCTGTCCCGCAAGTTCGGCTGCGTGCCCGAAATGGCCATCGAACTGCTGGAAAAGGCGTATCGCCTCGGCCTCAAGCCGCATGGTGTGTCCTTCCACGTCGGCTCGCAGCAGAAGAACGTCCATGCTTATGACGGCGCCCTGGCGACCGTGGCGCACATCTTCCGCACCCTGGCCGAGCGCGGCATCGAGCTGAAGATGGTCAACCTGGGCGGCGGTTTCCCGGCCCGGTACCTGCGCGACGTTCCGGCCGTGAAGACCTATGGCGAAGCCATCCATGGCAGCTTGATGAACCATTTCGGCAACCGCCTGCCCGAAACCATCATCGAGCCGGGCCGCGGCATGGTCGGCAACGCCGGTCTGCTCCAGGCCGAAGTGGTGCTGATCGCCAAGAAGTCGGCCGAGGACAGCCTTCGATGGGTCTATCTGGACATCGGCAAGTTCGGCGGTCTGGCCGAAACCATGGACGAGGCAATCCGCTATCCGATCCAGACTCCGCGCGACGGTGACGCGCTGGAGCCTTGCATCCTCGCGGGCCCCACCTGTGATTCGGCGGACGTGCTGTACGAAAAGGATCCGTACCCGCTGCCCGTTTCCCTGGAAATTGGCGACAAGGTCCTGTTCGAGGCGACCGGGGCGTACACGTCCACTTATTCGGCGGTGGCGTTCAACGGCTTCCCGCCGCTGCAACAGTTCTACATCTGACAGCTCCCAGGCCCGTGGGCTGACCCACGGACCCCTTTGGTGGGGACATGCCATGGTTCGCCTTTTGCCCGAGACGGCGGCTGATGCCGCCGTCGTCGAGCTGCTGCTCGACCGCGCGTTCGGTCCGCAGCGGCATGAGAAGACCTGTCAGCGGCTGCGCGATGGCCAAGCCCCGGCCCATGGGCTGGCATTCGTGGTACGTCGGCAGGACGAGGTGATCGCCACCATCCGGTTTTGGGACCTGCTGATCGGCGGGACCCACCGGGCGCTGTTGCTCGGGCCGCTGGCCGTGGAGGCGGAATACCGGTGCGACGGATGGGGCGCCAAACTGGTCCGCTACGGCCTGAACCAAGCGGCTCTGAGGGGGCATCGGGCCGTCATCCTGGTCGGCGACGCGCCATACTATGCACGGTTTGGGTTCTCGCCCGACTTGACGCTCGACATGACGCTGCCGGGGCCGGTTGACCGCGCGCGGTTCCTGGGTCTCGAATTGACGGCCGGCGCTCTGGCTGGGGCGGCGGGCGCGGTGCTGCCCTATCGCACAGTGCTGGTGCCGGCTCTTGTGCCACCCCATATGGGAGATGAGGAGCGGCGCACCGCCGCCTGAGGCGAGAACGCGGAGGCGTTTGAATGGGCGACGTGTGGATCAGGTACGCCACATTTGGCGGACCGATCGTCATGGTTGGCTTTGGCAGCATCGGCCAGGGCACGTTGCCTCTCATCCTGCGTCACATCGACGTTCCACCGTCCTCCATCACAGTGATCTGTCCCGACGAGTCGGCGCGCCATATCGCCGACGAATGCGGCGTGCGGTTTGTGGTCCAGGCGCTGGACCCCGACAACGTTCGGGCAGTGCTGGAGCCGTTGCTGCGGGACGGCGGGTTCCTGGTCAACCTGTCCGTGGATGTATCCTCTAAGGCGTTGATGACCCTGGCCCGCGACTGCGGGGCGCTGTACCTCGATACCTGTATCGAGCCTTGGCCCGGCGGCTACACCGATCCCTCTCTAAGCCCCAGTGAGCGGTCCAACTATGGTCTGCGGGAAGGCGTGCTGGCCTTGCGCCGCGCGTGGGGAAAGGACGGGCCGACCGCGCTGGTGGCCCATGGCGCCAATCCCGGACTTGTCAGCCATTTCGTCAAGCAGGCGCTGCTGACGATAGCCCGTGATACCGGCGACGCGACACCGCCGCCAACCGACCGCAAGGGGTGGGCGCGGTTGGCTTGGTCCCTTGGCATCAAGGGCATCCATATCGCTGAACGCGACACGCAGATTTCCCATGTACCCAAGCGGCGCGGCGAATTCGTCAATACATGGTCGGTCGATGGCTTCGTTGGCGAGGGATTGCAGCCCGCCGAACTGGGATGGGGCACCCATGAGAAGACCCTGCCGCCTGAAGGCGCCCCCCATCCCTGCGGCTGCGGTGCGGCGATCTATCTGAACCGGCCGGGCGCGGGGACGCGGGTGCGCTCGTGGACGCCGGGCGAGGGGGCCTACCAAGGCTTCCTCATCACCCATAACGAGAGCATATCCATCGCCGATTTCCTGACGGTGCGCGATGAGGGCGCCGTGGTGTACCGGCCCACCGTCCACTACGCCTATCATCCGTGTGACGACGCGGTGCTTAGTCTGCACGAGATGGCTGGGCGCAACTGGCGTGCGCAGCCGGAGTTCCGGTTGATGAACGACGAGATTGTCGAGGGGATGGATGAACTGGGCGTTCTGGTGTTCGGACACGCGCGCAATGCGTTCTGGTACGGCTCGCAACTGACCATTGCTCAGGCGCGCGCCTTGGCGCCGTACCAAAATGCCACCGGGCTTCAGGTGTCCGCGGCTGTTCTGGCGGGCATGGTTTGGTGCCTGGAGAACCCAGCCGCCGGAATCGTTGAGGCCGATGAAGTCGATCACTGCCGCATCCTTGACCTGGCGCAGCCGTACCTCGGAACCATGGTCGGTGCCTATACCGACTGGACGCCGCTGACCGATCGCGGCGGGCTGTTCCCCGAACCGGTCGATGAGTCGGACCCGTGGCAGTTCTCAAACGTGCTGGTGCATTAGAATGCCGCGCCCGATCCGGCCAGGAAGGGCGGTGGTGCTGGTGCTGCTGGCGATCGGCGGGTTTTGGCTCGGGGGCGTGCTGGCCCGGCACGAGGCGCCTCCGGTGCAGCGGGCAGGCCATTCGGTTCACTGGGAGGACGGGCATGTGGTGCTGCAGGGCTGGGTGGATTGACCTAGCTTCCCGGACCATCCAGCCGCGCGCTCACCGGAGAGGCAATTTCCAGCGGGGTGCTGGTTGCCTTGATGCTGAAATCCTCCAATGCCACCACGAAAACCACTCTGGTCCCAACGGGCGCCCTGTCCGACAAATGAAGCATAAACATGATGGCGCCACTGGCGTCGGTGATTCCAGTATCGATCACGGTGTATTCCGAAGACGGTGGACCAACACCCAGTTCCACTCCGGCCTGGGGCGGGAACCCGGTTGCCGTCACCGTAACCTCGATTCCTGGAGCCAGGGTCTGCGGGGTGACGCGAATGTTCTCCGCGGCCACGGCGGAAGGTGCCGCGCCCGTGGCTGCCACCACAGCGAGTATGCCCACGACTGCCGCCGCACGGAGGGCCGTCGCTGCGGCCATCTGCCGTCGAGTGGATGGGCCTGCAACGACACCGTACACTCCTCCTCGCGTCATGACTCCCTCCTGCCTGCGGCCTGTGAGAGTCCTTAAGAACGTGTGGGACTGAGCGCCGTTCCATAGGGATGAAGAACTACGTCAAAAAGAGGGAGGCCTCGAACGATAGTTACTGTTCGGCCTGATTTGGTTCTGCCATTTCGATGCGGGCGGCGGAAATGGTAATGCCTTGATTGCATTGCGATGTGCCGGCTATCAAGCCGACCACCCGCACGCGGTCGCCGGGGACCAGACGCGCAATGTCACCACTCAGCGTGTAGAGAATACCGTCGCCGGTGCGGATGGCGGGGCAGAGGAGACCCTCCGTGGTGAGTGTGCCGGTGACTTCAACCCGTTCACCGGCCCGCGCCGCGGTGCTGGTCCCCGCAGGACGGACCTCCAATGCACCCGAGCGGGCGCCGAACGCCCGGTCACGGGTGGCAATCACGATGTTGAGAGGCGCATCGGGCGGCAGGTTGCGGGGTAGAGCGACGCGGGCGCGGACGGTCCCGTAGTGATCGGTCGTTTCCCGGTCGACCACCACCATGCGGCCATCGGGGTCGCCGGCGGCAATCTCGACGTTGGTGCGGACGGGCAGGCCGCGGGCGTAGATGGTCACGGAATCCCCGACGGCCACGCGGCGGGGCAGCACTTCGACCGCCGCGCCAAGGCTGTATTGGGGTGCGGTCCACGGAACGCCGGTGTCTTGATCGGGCGCAAGGGCCACGGGATTCGGCCCCACGCCGGGCACCAGCAAACGCTGGCCCTGGATGAGTTCCTTCTGGCGGATGAGTTGGGGGTTGGTTTTGACCAACTCGGTAACGCTGGTGTCGAAGCGGGCCGCAATCTCGGTCAAGGAGTCGCCGGCCCGCACGATGTAATTGGCGCCCGGCGGCGTACCATCGTCGGTAGGCTGATCGTCAACGCGCTCCATTCCCCATTCGGCGGCAGAGGGGGGCGTCGGTGGAGTCTGCCCAGTGGACGGTTCGGGGCGCGGTGTGACCGCAGGCTCTGGCGTCGGCTCCGAAGGGGTGGGGGGCGTGGGAGCCTCGGCGGTTTCGGGCGCGCCGGGCAGGGTGATGACTTGACCGATTTCCAGACGGCGGGGCTCGATTCCAGGATTGGATGCCATCACGTCCGGTAGCGCGATTCCGCATCGCTTGGCGATTGCCGAGAGCGTGTCGCCGGCGCGAATTGTGTAGCTCCCGCCGCACGCCTGCTGAGCGGCGGCGGGGTCCAGGCTCATGCCGATGGCAAGCGCCAAGGCGGTGGCGAACAACGGGAAAGTACGCGGACAGGGCGGCATCAGCAACGCTCCCTCGACTGATAGCATGGACCTCGGCGGTAGCTACAGGACGCGCCACAACGCCCATCGGTTCAAGTGAGCAACGGGCTTATCACTCAGGAACATCCCACTCTGGCGGGTGTTTACTGTGCTGTGAGGGCGGCTAATGTGACGGAAAATCCCTAATTCAAAAGGCGCCAAAACCGCACTAAATTGGTAAGGTATTGCGTTTACGCGAGGCCCACGGGCATACTCGACTGAGGATTGGGCGGTTGGAGCGGCCCGTTGAGGGAGGCAGGAGCAAATGGAAAGACTGAGCATCCGTGCGCCACGGTTCCATGTCGTGTTCGGCGCATCGATTGGCGCTTTGATGACCGTGGTTCCGATGGCCGCTCTTGCCGGGCAGCCCGAGCCTTGGCAATTCTGGCATCAGGATCCGGCCACGCCGGTCATGGAGCAGATTGAGTCGCTGCATGGGTTTCTGGTGTGGATTTCCGCCGCCATCGTGCTGCTGGTCATGGCGCTGCTCGGCTATGTGATGTGGCGCTTCAACGAGAACCGCAATCCGGTTCCGGCGCGCTTTTCCCATAACCAGCTTCTGGAATTCGGCTGGACGGCGATTCCAGTGATCATCCTGGTCATTATCGCCATACCGTCGTTCAAGCTCCTCTACTTCATGGACCGCGCGCAGGAGGCCGACATGACCATCAAGGTCACCGGCAACCAGTGGTACTGGTCCTACGAATATCCCGACCACGGAGGTTTCCTGTTCGACAGCTTCATGAAGCAGGCCGACGAACTGGAAGCCGGGGAGCCGCGTTTGCTGGCGGTCGACAACGAGGTCGTGCTGCCGGTCGGCCAGACGGTACGCGTGGTCATGACGTCGCAGGACGTCATCCATGCCTGGACCATTCCAGCGCTGGGCATCAAGACCGACAACGTGCCGGGGCGGCTGACCGAGACGTGGATGCGTATCGAGCGCCCCGGCGTCTACTACGGGCAGTGCTCGGAACTGTGCGGGGTCAATCACGGCTTCATGCCGATCGCCGTGCGCGGCGTTTCGTCCGAAGAATTTGAACAGTGGGTCGCAGAAGCGCAGCAACGCTTCGCAAAGGCGCCGGGAACCCCGGATGCCGAACAGATCGCCCGGCTCGCCCACGCAGCCGGCAACTGATCAGACAGGCAGGGAGAATTTGCATGTCTCAGTCCGGCATCACGGCGGGTTCCGACCACGCACACGGCCACGCGCACGACCATCCCTCGGGGTGGAAGCGGTGGCTGTACTCCACCAATCACAAGGACATCGGCACGATGTACCTTGTATTCTCCGTCATCACCGGCCTTATCGGCGCGGCCATGTCGGTGGTCATCCGCATGCAGCTCCAGTCGCCCGGCGGCGAGGTTCTGGGCGGCGACCACCAGCTTTACAACGTGTTCGTCACCGCCCATGGCGTCATCATGGTGTTCTTTGTCGTCATGCCCGCGCTGATCGGCGGCTTTGGCAACTGGTTCGTGCCATTGATGATCGGGGCGCCCGACATGGCGTTTCCGCGCATGAACAACATCAGCTTCTGGCTGCTGCCGCCCGCCTTCATTCTGCTGCTGCTGTCGGCACTGACCGGCATGGGCGCGGGCACCGGCTGGACGTTGTACCCGCCGCTGTCGGGCATCATCGGCCACGGCGGTCCAAGCGTGGACTTCGCCATTCTGGCCCTGCATCTGGCGGGGGCGTCGTCCATCCTCGGCGCCATCAATTTCCTGGTCACAATCATCAACATGCGCGCGCCTGGCATGACCATGCACCGGATGCCGCTGTTTGCCTGGGCGATGCTGGTCACGGCGTTCCTGCTGCTGCTGGCCGTGCCGGTGCTGGCGGGGGCGCTGACCATGCTGCTGACCGACCGTAATTTCGGGACCACGTTCTTCGACCCGGCGGGCGGCGGCGATCCGGTGCTGTATCAGCACCTGTTCTGGTTCTTCGGGCATCCCGAGGTGTACATCATGATCCTGCCCGCCTTTGGGATCATGAGCCATATCATCTCGACCTTCTCCAAGAAGCCGGTGTTCGGCTATCTCGGCATGGTCTACGCCATGATCGCCATCGGCGGCATCGGCTTCGCGGTGTGGGCGCATCATATGTACACCGTTGGCCTTGACGTGGACACGCGGGCCTACTTCGTGGCCGCCACCATGGCGATTGCCGTGCCCACCGGCATCAAGGTGTTTTCGTGGATCGCCACCATGTGGGGCGGGTCCATCGTGCTGGCGACGCCGATGCTGTACGCCCTTGGCTTCGTGTTCCTGTTCACTGTTGGCGGCGTGACTGGCGTGGTGTTGGCCAATGCCGGGGTTGATATCGCCCTGCACGACACCTACTACGTGGTCGCACATTTCCACTACGTGTTGAGCCTGGGTGCGTTGTTCGGAATGTTCGGCGCGTTCTATTACTGGATCGGCAAGATGTCGGGCCGCCAGTACCCCGAGAAGCTGGGCAAGATCCAGTTCTGGATCATGTTCACGGGCGTCAACCTGACGTTCTTCCCCATGCACTTCCTGGGTGCAGCCGGGATGCCGCGCCGGGTGCCGGATTACCCGGATGCCTTTGCGGGGTGGAACATGGTGGCTTCAATCGGAGCCTACATCGGGGCGTTCGGCGCGGTGTTCTTCCTGTACGTGGTGTTCCGCACGTTCTATGGCGGAGCCAAGGCGGCCGATAATCCGTGGGGCGAGGGTGCCACCACGCTGGAATGGACGCTGAGTTCACCGCCGCCAGTCCACTCGTTCGAGGACCCGCCGCAGATCCCCGTGCCGTCCCGCAGCCACGCGGCCGAATAGGGGAGGGGTACGTCATGGCCGGCAAGAACGCTCGCTTAGGCATCACGCTGGCCGTTGTCGCGGCCGGGATGGTGGGCATGGCATTTGCGTCGGTGCCGGCCTACCGCCTGTTCTGCCAGGTGACCGGGTACGGTGGCACCCCCAAGGTCGCCACCGACGGAAGCGCACTTCCTCAGGTGTTGGAGCGCACCATGACGGTACGCTTTGATGCGAGCGTCAACGGCGCGCTGCCCTGGCATTTCGCCCCGGCGCAGAAGGACATGGTGTTGCAGGTGGGCGAGCAGGGCTTGGCCTTCTACACGGCATCGAACACTGCGGACCAGCCGATCACCGGG
>JBAYSM010000077.1:0-15149 GCA_041676205.1 Rhodospirillaceae bacterium
AGTTGCTAAACGACCCCATATGGTGCTAAATACAACATCACATGGTGCTCATAGCGCTGTGGGGGAGAATAGTCATGGTTTCGACCGCATATGCTTCGGGCTTCGGACCCGCGAAGAAAATACAAACCTTCTCATCCCTCGAAGATCGAGAGCGCCTAACGCCCTCAGCGCTCGTCGGCATGCGGAAGCTCGCTGCCGAGTGGGGGGTGACGGGCGAGCAAATGGCAGCGCTGTTGGCCGTTTCGCCCAGCACCTGGGATCGCATGGCGGCCGGCACTTGGACGCAGGCCTTTAACCAGGACCAGATGACACGTGTGTCGGCTCTCGTCGGCATCTTCAAGGGGCTGCATTTGCTCTTTGCTGCCGACGCTGAGGGCGGCAGCATGGCTGATCGGTGGCCAAGATTGCATAATGAGGGGCCTCTGTTCGCCGGAAAGAGTCCTATTGAAGCAATGATCGAGGGCGGCATCCCGGTCATGATCGAGGTGCGCCGGTACGTGGATGCGCTCAGGGGCGGTTTGTAATGGACTTCCCCGTCAACCGTATCGCCGAACCCCGGACGGTGCGCCTAGTCGCCACTGCGCGCCTGCGCGACCCGGTGCTGCAGAAGTTGGTGGACGACGAACTGCAAATGGCCGACCTTGCCGAGATTGAAGGCGCCACAAGCGGCCGCCTGACTGCGGCATCTAGGGGTGCTGACGATATCGATGCCAGGGAGTTCGTGGCCGGTGTGCCGCACGCCGCCTTCATCAATGCGGCGTTCTCTTACTGGCGCCCGCGCGAACTCAACCGCTTCAATGGGCCCGGACGCGGCGGTTGGTATGCGGCGCTTACTGTTGAGACGGCCCTGGTGGAAGTGATATTCCACATGACGCGCGAACTAGAACGTGTGGGCGAGTTTACGGCCACTGTAGATTACGCAGAGATATTCGCCTCTTTCGCTGGCGAGTTCGTCGACCTAAGGGGCGTTTCCCCAGTTCCAGACTGCCTGCATCCGGAACCCGATGTGGGCTACCCAGCGGGGAACGCCATAGCTGACAGTGCCCGGACCGCCGGGCTTAATGGCATTGTGTATCCTTCCATCCGCCATTGCGCCGGAACCTGCCTGGTTGCCTTGCGACCCCAAGCCGTCCAATCGGTGGCCCAAGGGGCCATCTTCCGGATTACCTGGACCGGAATGCGGGAACCTGAGGTTTCTCAGGTCACAGCATGAGGTTTTGGCGCCCTGGGCTTTGAACCGGTACGGGTGATCGAGAAGCAGGCCAATATTGCGGGGATCCTTGGCACCCACTGCGACGAATTCGTGTTTCGCAAGCAGGACGCGAATTAAAGGCTCCGCTCCCCGCCTCGACCCGGCCCGCTGTGCCATGGCTCTGAACGCCACCATCAGCATTGCCCCCCTGGCATCCGGCAGCCTGCATCCCGTATGCTCCTCCCCTCAGTCAGGTGCGGACCAACAGGGGAATAATCATGTCGAAGTCGCATGTCGTGGACTATGCCATCGTGGGCGATGATATCCAGATGGTGGAGATCGAGCTTGATCCCGGTGAAACGGTGATCGCCGAAGCCGGGGCCATGACTTACATGGAAGACGGAATCGACTTCGAGGCCAAGCTGGGCGATGGGTCCAAGCCCGACGGCGGCATATTCGGCAAGTTGCTTGATGTCGGGAAACGCGCCCTCACCGGCGAGTCGCTGTTCATGACCCACTTCACCCATCGCGGCCAAGGCAAGGCGCGAGTGGCGTTTGCCGCTCCTTATCCGGGCAAGATCATCCCGATCGACCTCGCCAAGCTGGGCGGGGAGTTGATCTGCCAAAAGGACGCTTTCCTGTGCGCCGCCCAAGGTACCGAACTGTCGATCGCGTTCAGTAAAAAGATCGGCGCCGGGCTGTTCGGCGGCGAAGGGTTCATTCTCCAGCGCCTGCGCGGCGACGGTCTGGCCTTCGTGCACGCCGGCGGCACCATTATTGAAAAGCAGCTGACCGGCCAGGGCTTGCGGGTCGATACCGGCTGTGTCGTGGGGTTCACCCCTGGCGTGTCCTATGACATCCAGCGGGCGGGCAACCTCAAGTCCATGGTGTTCGGCGGCGAGGGGCTTTTCCTCACCACGCTGAGAGGCACCGGCACAGTCTATTTGCAAAGCCTGCCGTTCTCGCGCCTGGCCGAGCGCGTCATCAGCCAGATCCCGCCCTCCATGTTCAAATCGAACGGCTGAAGGGATATGACGGGATTAGGTCAAATCTGCTTGCCCCAGGCTGTTGCGCAGATTGTCCTGTACCACCGTCGCGAAGCAGGTTGGGCAGACGCCGTGGCTGATCACCACGGCGTTGTCGCCGCCCCGGCGGTAGTAGTCGATGGCGTCCAGCCACTCCCCCTCGCCTTCCTTGCTGCGGGCGGGAAAGCGGACGTTTTGACAATAGCTGCACATCCCCAGGAACGGCCATGAGGCGGTGTCCTCGGTTGCTGCCGGAAAGGTGAACAAGGCAACCGGCACACGCTCCGTGATCTGCACGACGACCGTTTGGAACAGGAACCCGGTCAGGGTGCCGTCGGGATCGCGCACGGCGGTGATCGCCATCCGCATGACCCGAATGAGGTCGGGCGTGTCGCACCGGTATAGGAAAACGCGGGCGTGGCGGCGGGGATCGGCGGCACGCTCCATGTGGACACGATAGCTGTCGCGCACGGCCTCGCCGGTGATGCAGTCAAACAGTGACCGGCCGATCACCTGCTGCGGGTCAAGCCTCGCCTTGCTTCCCGAAGCCGCCAGTGCACGTTTCCAGCCCGGTTCTCCGCAGGCTGTGATGATGCCGTCGGGATCGGTAATGTAGGTGACGCCCTCCAGGGCGTTCATCAAGGCGGTCGTCGTCAGAGGCATCGCGTGCAACTTATCCTCGACAAGGTAATGGTGTCCGATGAAATAGGTCATTCGGACACCATAGGTAAGGTGAAATGGACCGTGGTGCCCTGCCCAGCCGCCGAGTCTATCCACATGCGTCCCTCATGGCGCTCAACGATACGGCGGCACAGGGGCAAGCCGATGCCGCTGGCCGCACCATCTGGCGGAGTCAAACGACGAAAGAATTGGAAGACGCGGTCGTGGAATTCCGCAGCAATGCCGATGCCCCGGTCGGCCACGGTGAAATGCCATGCGTCGCCGTTGTTCACGGCGTTGATGCGAATGTCGGCCGGCTTGTCGGGGTGGCGGTAGTCCATGGCATTGCGCAGCACATGCGCGAACAGGGTTGCAATTTGAGCGCTGTCCCCGCGAACGATCGGCAAGGGGCCGACCGTCAGGTGGGCGTGGGTGGCGGCTTCGTGGTCGGCCAGGGCGGCGCGAACCTCGGCCAGCGTGGCGGCGGTATCAACTCTCTCCGGGCTGAGCGGTGTGGTGCTCACGCGGGAGTAATCGAGAAAGTCGAGGATCTGTTGCTGCATCCGCTTGGCACCCTCGACGGCAAAGTCGATGAACGTATCGGCGTCGGCATCCAGACGGCCCTTATAGCGGCGCTGCAACAGTTGCAGTGGGCTGGCAATCTGACGCAGCGGTTCTTGCAGGTCGTGGGAGGCAATGGTGGCGAACTGCTCCAGTTCTTCATTGGACCGCTTCAGCCGCGCCTCGCTGGCCCGTAGGCGCTCTATGGCCTCGTTCCTGTGCTGGCGGTGGCGCAACAGGCCGAACATCCCGATGCCGGCCAGCAGGGCAGCCACCACCTCCAGGCCGCGCACCAGGTCGAACAGCGGCGAGCCGATCGTCCAGCCGCCGGGCGGCGCAGCGGCCATCTGCCACACCCCGCCGGGCAACGAGACATGGAGCAGAACCGAGGTGCCGTTGAACAAGGCACTGTCGCCCCAGATCATCGTTCCGGGCTCGCCGTTGTCGTCCAGGCCGCGCAGTGCAATGGTGACGCCCAGATCCGGGGCATCGATCCCGGCGGCGGACAGCACCAAGTTCACATCCACGACCAGATTGAGGAGGCCGAGGAAGGCGCCCGACCATTCCTCGGTCCCGGCGGCGACCACCGGCGTTCGCTGGACCAATGCGGTGCCGCCCTGAACCAGTTGCACCGGCCCGGCCAGAACCGGCAGGCCGGTTCTCATGGCGCGTTCGACCAGCGGCCACTGGTCGGACAGATCGCGGTAATCGACGCCAAGCGTGGACTCGTTTCCCCGACGCGGCCAAACACGCCGGATGACGGTTCCCTCGGTCACGTTGATGAGGCGGATATGCGGCGCGCTGCGCAGGATCTGGGTGACGATGCTGGCGAAGCGATCATCATCGGGCACGCCGTCCAGGGCGATGATAGTGCCCAGTCCACGTGTCACTTCAAGAACCGCGGTCAATTCGCGTTCCAGGCGGGCGCGGGGCACCGAGGCTGCGGTATGCACCTCGACCCGCAGCTTGGCCAGTGCCTTGTCGCGGACCGGCTGTTCGATGGCGTATAGTGTCAGAAAGGTGAGACAGGCGGCCGCAGCCGCCGCTGCGGCCTGCCCGACGGTGCGCCGGCAGTTCGCCTCTGTGCCGCCCAATAGCCAGCGGCGTTTTTTTTCGCCGGGTTTTTTCATCGTCCACCGAGCCGGGAAATCCCCGACCCATCCTGACGCACCGGCGCCGCCCCGTCGAGAGGGGTCCGGCATCGGTGCTCAGTGCTGTCGTTCGTTTGGGCTATTAAGCGGCCTGCGCTTCGCTTTCCGCGAGCAGGGCGTACAAGCCCTCGGCGCTGTCGGTGCCGCGCAGCTTTTCGCACATGCTGCGATCCCGCAGCAGACGCGACACGCGGGCCAGCGCCTTGAGGTGGTCGGCACCGGCACTTTCCGGGGCCAACAGCAGGAAGATCAGATCAACCGGCTGTTCATCAATGGCTTCGAAGTCGATTGGGCGTTCCAGGCGCGCAAACAGCCCATGCAGGCGGTTCAGTTGCGCCAGCTTGCCATGGGGAATGGCGATACCATTGCCGACCCCGGTGGTGCCCAGGCGCTCGCGTTCCAGAAGCGTGTCAAAGACGGCCCGCTCATGGAGTCCAGTCAGCGCGGCAGCTTCACGCGCCAGTTCCTGGAGAGCCTGCTTCTTGCTCGTCACTTTCAGGTTCGGGATCACGCTTTCCGGGCTGATAAGGGTCGTGATGTCCATACCGAGGCCTCTTTCGGCTTCACAGGGCGCGCTTGTGGCGCGGCTTTGCACGGCGCGCCACTGGCGCCAGATTACGCGACGCCTGTTTGTTGCGGCGCGCGGGCGGACCCTTTTGGGGTGGCAGAAATTTGCCCAGGCACCGCCTCCGCACGAAGGACCGGACGATAGGCAGGCCCTGTGTCCAAGTCAAGGAACATCGTCCCATGGGGACTCCCCCTGGCCCAGTCGACTTCCCACTGCCCGTGCATGGTATCAGATCATGCCCATGGACGCATTACCCCCCACGACCGTTGCTCGCCATTACGGCCTTGTCCCGCCTACGCTGAACGGAGGAGGGAATGCGCATGGCCTCGCGGTACTTGGCAACGGTACGGCGGGCAATGTCCACGCCTTCCGCTTTCAGAACATCGACGATTGCATCGTCCGAAAGAATTTTGGCCGCCGGTTCGGCATCGATCAGGGCCTTGATGCGATGGCGCACGGCCTCGGCCGAATGGGCATCGGCCCCGCCGGCCCCGGCGATGGACTGGGTGAAGAAGTACTTCAGCTCAAAGATGCCGCGTGGCGTGGCGATGTACTTGTTGGATGTCACGCGGCTGACCGTGCTTTCATGCATCTCAATGACTTCGGCGATATCGCGCAGGATGAGCGGCCGCAAGCCTTGGATGCCGCGCTCAAAGAAGCCGGTTTGCTGACGCACGATCTCGGTCGAAACCTTGAGGATGGTGGTGGCCCGCTGGTCCAGCGCCTTGACCAGCCAGCTTGCGGTCTGGAAGTTCTCGCTGAGGAAGGCCTTGTCGTCCTTGGTCCGCGCCGTCTTGAGCACCTGGGCATAGTAGCGGGTGTTGACCAGCACGCGCGGCAGCGTCGCGGGGTTCAGTTCGACAACCCACAACGCGCCGTCCTCGTTGCCCGGCGGGGCGGGCCGCATCAGCACGTCCGGCACCACCGGATGAGCGGCAACGTCGGCAAAACGCAGGCCCGGCTTGGGGTCAAGCGCGCGAAGTTCGGTCAGCATCTCGTGCAGGTCGTCGGCATCGACGCCGCACACCCGCAGCAGCCCGGAAAAGTCGCGGCGGGCCACCATGTCGAGGTTGTCCAGAAGCGCCTCCATGGCCGGATCGAACCGGTTGCGGTCGATCAACTGGAGGGCCAAACATTCCTTGAGCGAGCGGGCGAACACCCCCGCCGGGTCGAACCGCTGCACGGCGGCCAGCACCCGCTCGACGGTCTCCACGTCGGTCCCGAGGCCCTGCGCCAGATCGGCCGGATCGGCGGTCAACCAGCCGTTTTCATCCAGGCTGTCGATCAGGGCATGGCCGATCATGCGGTCAACCGGCCCTTGCAGGTCCATGCCCAGTTGCGCGGTCAGATGATCGCGCAGGGACACCGCTTCCGACAGGGTTTCGTCAATGGCCCGGTCGTCGCCCTCGAAGCCGCGCCCGCCGCCGCCGCTGTCGGCCCGCTGCCATGCCCCGGAGTCCGGGTCATAGGACGGCCCTTCCATGGGGCTGCCTTCATCGAACGAATTATCGACCTCGATATCCAGCGGCGCTTCGCTGGTCCCGGTTTCAGGGCGGTCGAGCAGCAGGCTGTCGCTGTCGCGGCGCTGTTCGACTGGAACGTCGGCCTCCAGGCCGGGTGTCGCGCCGCGCTCGTCGCGCTCCAGCAGGGGATTGCTCTCCAGCTCCTGTTCGACGAACGCGGTCAGGTCCATGTTGGACAGTTGCAGCAGCTTGATCGCCTGCTGCAACTGCGGCGTCATCACCAGGGCCTGCGTTTGGCGCAGGTCGAGGCGCGGCTGCATGACCATGACCGTCCCCCCTTCCCGTGCCCCTAGAGGCTGAACCGTTCGCCGAGGTACACCCGGCGCACGCCTTCGTCGGCGACGATGGCCTCGGGCGTGCCCTCCATCATCACGGTGCCTTCGTGCAGGATGTAGGCGCGGTCGATGATGTCGAGCGTCTCGCGGACGTTGTGGTCGGTGATCAGCACCCCCAGGCCACGGTCCTTGAGGTGGCCGACCAGATCGCGGATTTCGCCCACCGCGATGGGGTCGATGCCGGCCAGCGGCTCGTCGAGCAGAATGAAATTGGGCCGCGAGGCCAAGGCGCGGGCGATTTCCACGCGCCGCCGCTCGCCGCCCGACAGCGACAGCGCCGGGGCGCGCCGCAGATGGCTGATGGAGAACTCGGCCAGCAGGTCGTCCAGCAGCGCCTCGCGCTTGTCGGCCACCGGCTCGACCACTTCGAGGACGGCGCGGATGTTGTTTTCCACGCTCAGGCCCCGGAAAATCGACGCTTCCTGCGGCAGGTAGCCGATGCCCAGGCGGGCGCGGCGGTACATGGGCAGGCCGGTGACGTTGCGGCCGTCCAGTTCGATGGTGCCTGAATCCGGGTTGATGAGGCCGGTGACGCAGTAAAAGCACGTCGTCTTGCCCGCCCCGTTGGGACCGAGCAGGCCGACCGCCTCGCCGCGCTGCACCGACAGGCTGACATCGCGCAGGACCGGCCGGCGCTTGTACCGCTTGCCGATGTTGCGCACGGTCAGGCCGGTCGAACCCGTCACCGGCTGGGGGCCGGTGGCGTCCGCGTCATCCGTGGCAGCGTCGGCCAACGGGCTGGCGGCGGCGTCGTCCATTCCTCGGTCCTTCCTTCATCGTTCCCCGCCCCCCTGCTGCGGCGCGTCCTTGCGCTCCTCCTCGGGGTTGAGGACGGCGCGGGCGCGCCCCTGGCCGGGTTCGCCGGCTTGCAGGGTGCTGATCCCGGTGCGCATGTTCACGATGGCCCGCGCGCCGGTCAGGACATTGTCACCGCGGACGATTCTAACCGAACCAGTGAGGGTAGCGATACCCGTCTTGGCATCATAATTGCCTTGCGAGCCATGTGCCGTTTCCTGGGGCGTCGTGATGACCACGCCGCCCGTGGCATCCACGGTGCTCAGCGCGGTGCCGCCGTCCGGTCCCGGCGTCAGCAGCGCCTTGAGGACCGGGGCGCGCAGGCTGCGTCCGCCCTGCTCGATGGTGGCGTCGCCTTCGGCGGTGGCAATGCCGCGCACCGTGTCATAGGTCAGGCGGTCTTTTGCGGTCAGGGTTTCGGTCGGCGTGACCAGCTTGGCCGGGCGGCCGGTCAACTGGACTTGTCCGGCGTCCAGGTCATAGAAGGCGCTGTCGCCGGTGGCGGTCTGGGTGGGCGAGGTAATGCGCACCGCGCCGTGGGCTTCCAGGCGGCTGATATCGGTGTTGCCGCCGTCGGTTTCGCGGTAGTTGGCGATCAACTCATCGGCCCGGATCGACACGTCGCCGCGCGTCGCCGTGGCATTGCCGCGCGCCGTGAAGCGCCGCGTCGATTGCTGCCACTCTATGCCGTTGTCGGCCAGCACCTCGATGGGGCCGCGTTCTCCGCTGCCGGGCGCGAGGCTCAACCCCTGCGCCAGCGCGCCGCCGCTCAATACGGCTAGGACGGCGACGGCGGGAACCAGTCTGCGAATGCGGCTCATCGTGGAGTCTCCTGCCCTTTGGCGCTTTGATCGGCCCGTTGATCGGGCCGTTTGGCCGGTGGTGTCGCGCCGGGCCGCATCAACACCTTGGCGCGGCCGGTGAACTCGACCCGCCCGGCATCGCGGTCATAGGTGAACCCCTCGGCGGTCAGGCTGCCCAGCGGACCCTGCGCCGTCACCGGCTGGGTGCCTGTCACGGTGCCCGCCCGCAGGTTCACGGTCATCGCCGGGGTATGCATTTCATAGCCTTCGTCATGGAACAGATCGACCCCGCCGCTGAGGTCGAGGTCGTTGGTGTCCTGCATGTACTGGCCGGTGCGCGCCGTCATCATCACCCACGACCCATCGTCGAACGTCAGGTCGGCCTTGGGGCTGGTCAGGCGGACGACGCGCGAACCGGGCGCCGTTTCCTCGGCCAGATCCGCCGTCACCATGAATGGCTGGTTGTCGGAGTCGGTGCCGTGATAGCGCGCATTGACCAGGCGTTGGGAATCGATGTTGCGCCCGCTAAGCGTTCCGAAGCTCACGGCAAACAGGTCCGAGGTGGTGCTTTGCAGGCGCGGCCAAGCGATCACCAGAAGGGTCAGCAACAGCGCGAGGGCCGGCAGCGCCACCTTCATCAGGTTCACAAAGCGGCTGTAGCGGCCGACCCGCCGCTCGGGCTGGCCGTTGGCGCCTCCCCGGCTCATGCCACCCCGGCGCGCAACAGATCGTGAATGTGCAAAATCCCCACCGGACGCCCGTCCTCGACCACGAAGAAGATGGTGATCTTGCGGGCGTTCATGATCTGCATGGCCTCGGCGGCAAGCTGGGTCGGGGCCACCACCATGGGATTGGCGGTCATGATCGCGCCCGCCGTCTGGCTCAACAGGTCGGGGGCCATGTGGCGGCGCAGGTCGCCGTCAGTGACAATACCGATCAGCGTGCCGTCGCCATCGACGATGCCGAGCGAGCCAAAGCCACGCCCCGACATGACCAGCACGGCCTCCGACATCGGAGTATCGGGCGACACCAGCGGCAGTTCGTCGGTGCGGTGCATGATGTCGGCCACCTTGAGCAGCCGCTTGCCGAGCTTGCCGCCGGGGTGGAACTTGCGGAAATCCGCCGCCGTGAAGCCGCTGCGCTCCAGCAAGGCGACGGCCAGGGCATCGCCGAGCGCCAGCATCATGGTGGTCGAGGTGGTCGGAGCCAGCCCCAGCGGACAGGCTTCCAGCGCGGGCGGCAGGACCAGCGCGTGATCGGACGCCAACGCCAGACTGCTGTCGCCCCGACTGGTCATGCCGATCAACGGAATGGCGAAGCGCCGGGTATAGGCCACGATGTCGGACAGTTCGGGCGTCTCGCCGGAATTGGACAGCGCGACCACCGCGTCGTCCTCCGTCACCATGCCGAGGTCGCCGTGGCTGGCTTCGGCCGGATGCACGAAGAACGACGGCGTGCCGGTCGAGGCCAGGGTGGCGGCGATCTTGCGCGCCACGTGGCCGCTTTTGCCCATGCCGCTGATGATCACCCGGCCCTTGACGGCGGCCAGGGTTTCAATGGCGGCGGTAAACGCCCCGTTCAGGCTGTCGGCCAGCAGGCGCAAGCCGTCGGCCTCCACGGCCAAGGTCCGGCGGGCGGCGGCGACGGCGGGGGTCGGTTCGACAGGTATGGCGGCGTCCGTGGTCGTCACGGGCGGGGTCTTTCCTTCAAGAGTTGCGGCGGCGCGCCGAGTATGGCCGCCACCGCCAAACTGGTCAATTCAACTCCACGGACTTCGGGGCGTGCAGGCCCCACCGCAAGGGTTGATGCTAGTGGCTGAAGATATCGACTTCGGCCCAGTCCAGCAGGTCCAGCGCGGCGCGGCTGGGCAGGAAGTTGAAACATGCCTGCGCCAGTTCCGTGCGGCCTTCGCGGGCCAGCAGGCCGTCGAGCAGGTCCTTGAGGCGGTGCAGGTACAAAACGTCCGACGCCGCATAGCGCAACTGCGCCTCGTCCAGGCTGGCCGCGCCCCAGTCGCTGGACTGTTGATCCTTGGACAGGTCGATGCCCAGCAGGTCCAGGCACAGCGCCTTCAGCGAATGGCGGTCGGTGTTGGTGCGGGTCAGGCGGCTGGCAATCTTGGTGCAGTACACCGGAGTCGAGTCGATGTCGAAATGCCGCTTGATCTGCGCCACGTCAAAGCGGGCATAGTGGAAAATCTTGGTCACCGCCGGGTCGCCCAGCAAGGCCTTGAGATTGGGGCAGTCGTAGCCCAGTGCGCCGCCGACCTGCACGACATGGGCCGTCCCGTCGCCCGCCGAAAGCTGCACCACGCACAGGCGGTCACGGACCAGCGACAGGCCCATGGTTTCGGTATCAACCGCGACAGAAGACCCGAAGTCGAGGCCCGCCGGCAGGTCGCCACGATGGTACTGGATGGTCACGAATGCCCCCTCCGTTTGGGAAAATCATCACGCGGCGCCAGCCGGCGCCACGGCATTACCTGTTATAGCCGCGCACGGCAAAAATTCCGTAACGAAAAACGCCCCAGCAGCGGCTGTATGCCGGCTGCGCGGGGCGTCTTTTTCGTCTTTGGAATGGTGCCCAGGAGAAGACTCGAACTTCCACAGCCTTTCGGCCACAGGTACCTGAAACCTGCGCGTCTACCAATTCCGCCACCTGGGCTTAGGGGCGCCGCCGGGACCGGATGTTTTCGGCACTTGCTCGGCGGTGGGAGCGGATACTTACGGCCTTGGAATGGGCTTGTCAACATGGTTGTTTTTAAAGGTCGCCAAAAAAAGGTCCTGCCCGCGAAATCCGATGGCGGGTGGCGGCGGACCCACCTGTTGGGGCAGGAAAGCCCAGGGTCGCGCTGTGCCGTATATTGCGTAACACGTCGGGGTGTGCGACGTTTCGCCACTCGTTTGCAGAGGCCACAGGTCCGTATTGCCAGGGCCGCATTATAGGAGGCACGACTGCCATGGTGAACCGTCTCAACGCTGACCGCCTGGTGACCATTTTCGGCGGCTCGGGTTTCGTCGGGCGCCACCTTGTCAACAAGCTGGCCAGCCATGGCTGGCGCATCCGCGTTGCCGTGCGCGACGTCGAAGCCGCCAAGTTCGTCAAGCCGCTGGGGGATTTGGGCCAGATTTCGGTGGTCGCGGCCGATCTTCTCAACGAAGGCTCGGTGCAGCGCGCCATCGCCGGAGCCGACGCCGTGGTCAATCTGGTCGGCATCCTGCACGAAGGCGGCAAGGCCACGTTCTCGGCCATTCATGCCGAGGGTGCCGGTCGCGTCGCCCGCGCCGCCAAGGCTGCCGGGGTCACGACCCTGGTGCACATGAGCGCGCTTGGTGCCGACCGGGCCAGCAATGCCGCCTATGCCCGCACCAAGGCCGAGGGCGAGGAGCAGGTGCGCGCCGCGTTCCCGACCGCCATCATCATGCGCCCGTCGGTGATCTTCGGGCCGGAGGATGGCTTCTACAACCGATTCGCCGCCATGGCCCGGTACTTCCCGGTGCTGCCGTACTTCGCCGCCGACGCTCCGGCGCTGCGCCGCGACAAGGGCGGCCTGCCGGTCCTCGACCTGTTCGGCGAAGGTGGCCCGAAGTTCCAGCCGGTCTATGTCGGCGACGTCGCCGAAGCCTTCGTCAAGGCGCTGGAAGACGGCCAGCTTGCCGGCAAGACTTTTGAATTGGGCGGCCCGCAGGTCCTGTCCCTGCGCGATGTGATGACCCAGGTGTCCCATGAGACGCGCCGCAATCGCTTGGTCTTGCCGCTGCCGATGTGGGTGGCGCGGTTGCAGGCTGCGTTCCTGCAGTTCCTGCCCAATCCGCCGCTGACCCCCGATCAGGTCCGCCTGATGGAGCGCCCCAATGTCGTCAGCGGGGATTTCCCCGGCTTCGCCGACCTGGGCATCCAGCCCGAACCGGCCGAGGCCATCCTGCCGCAGTACATGGACCGCTTCCGCCCCATGCACCGCCAGATCCGCCGCCTGGGCCGCCGGGGGGTCTGAGGACCCTGTCGCTTTAATAAAGGCCCTGCTTCGGTGGGGCCTTTTGTTTAGGGGGAATCACAGAGGACGCAGAGGAAGTCACAGAGAACACAGAGAGGGCGGGGAACCGGCGCCGCAGGCATTCTTTCGGCACCGATGGTCATTGCGCTGCGCGCGGCCTTGCAACGGACGCGGGCTCTCTGAGTCCTCTGTGCCTCTCTTCCTCTGTGTCCTCTGTGATTCCTCTTGATCCTTGGGTTCCTCCCAACCCGGACCTTTCATTTTCCCGCCACGCCCGGTAAACCGGACGTCATACTGTGCCGACTCCGAGGGATGCCGCCATGAAGATCGCCGTTGTGGGCTGTGCCGGCCGGATGGGCCGCATGTTGGTTCATGATATCCTCACCACGCCCGGCTGCGTGTTGGCCGGTGGGACCGATACCGAAAGCTCGCCCTTCATTGGTCAAGACCCCGCCGTGCTGGCCGGGCTTGAGCCGTCGGGGCTGGCCGTCACCGCCGATGCGCGCGCCGTGTTCGAGGCAGCCGACGCCGTGATCGACTTTACCAGCCCGGCCGCCACCGTGGCCCATGCCGACCTTGCCGCCGCCACCGGCACCGCGCTGATCGTCGGCACCACGGGGATCTCCAAGGAGCAGATGGCGCGCATCGACGCCGCCGCCGCCCGGATTCCCCTGGTCATCGCGCCCAACTTCTCGGTCGGCGTGAACCTGCTGTTCGCGCTGACCGAACTGGTGGCGAGCAAGCTCGGCATCGACTACGACATCGAAATTGTCGAGATGCACCACCGGCACAAGGTCGATGCCCCCTCCGGCACGGCGCTCGGCATTGGGCGGGCTGCCGCCAAGGGGCGCGGCGTGGTGCTGGACGACGCGGCGGTGATGAGCCGAGTGGGCCACACCGGCGCCCGCGAGGCCGGGACCATCGGCTTTGCCACCCTGCGCGGCGGCGATGTGGTGGGTGATCACACGGCCATCTTCGCGGCCGATGGCGAGCGCCTGGAACTGACCCACAAGGCCTCGTCGCGCGGCGTGTTCTCCAAGGGGGCGGTCCGCGCCGCCCTGTGGACCAAGGACCGCCCGGCCGGGCTGTACTCCATGGCCGATGTGTTGGGCTTCGGCGGCTAACTCGGGACACTGCCATGACCCTGCGCACCGAATCGCTGACCGGGGCTTCCGCCCGCGCCCATTTGGACGATCTGGCCCGCCTGCGCATCGCGGTGTTCCGCGAGTACCCCTACCTTTACGACGGCGACACCGATTACGAGCGGCGCTATCTGGTGCCCTATGCCGAGTCGCCCGGTGGTGTGGTGGTCGTGGCGTTCGACGACGCCCGCGTGGTCGGGGCCGCCACCGGGCTGCCGCTGGCCGACGCGCCGCCATCGGTGGCCGCGCCCTTCGTCGCGGCGGGGATCGACCCGGCCGACGTGTTCTATCTCGGCGAGTCGGTGCTGCTGCCGGAGTACCGGGGGCGCGGCATCGGCCACACGTTCTTTGACGGGCGGGAGGCGCAGGCCCGTGCGCTCGGCCTTGGCGTGGCGGCCTTTTGCGCCGTGGTGCGTCCCGCCGACCACCCGGAGCGCCCCGCCGACTGGCAGCCCCTGGACGGGTTCTGGACGGCGCGCGGCTACACGGCGCGGCCCGACATGGAGACGACGTTCTCCTGGCGCGACATCGGCGCTGCGTCGGAAACCGCCAAGCCGATGCGCTTCTGGCTGCGTAGTTTGCGCTGATGAAAGCCCTGACCAAAGCCGAGATCGAGGCGTTCTACACCGCCCTGGCCGAGGCCCTGCCCGAGCCGAAAAGCGAGTTGGAGTACACCAACCCCTTTACCCTGTTGGTCGCCGTGGTGCTGTCCGCCCAGGCCACCGACAAGGGCGTGAACAAGGCCACGCGCGGCCTGTTCGCCGCCGCAGACACGCCTGAAAAAATGGTGGCGTTGGGCGAGGACGTGGTGCGTGACCACGTCAAGACCATTGGCCTGTTCAACACCAAGGCCAAGAACGTCGTCGCCCTGTCGAAAATCCTGGTCGAGCAGTACGGCGGCGAGATCCCCTGCGACCGCGAGGCCCTGGAAACCCTGCCCGGCGTCGGCCGCAAGACCGCCAACGTGGTCCTGAACGTCGCCTTTGGCCTGCCGACCATCGCGGTGGACACTCATATCTTCCGCATTTCCAACCGCACCGGGCTGGCCATCGGCAAAACCCCGCGCGCCGTCGAGGACCGCCTGGAAAAGATCACCCCCAAGGCCTTCGTCCAGAACGCCCATCACTGGCTCATCCTGCACGGCCGCTACGTCTGCAAAGCCCGCAAGCCGGACTGCCCGCACTGCGTGGTGCGGGGGATCTGCCGGTATCCCGACAAGACGGCGTAACGGGATACGTCCTCGGCTGCTTTAAAGCAGTTTGCTTTTTATCTGAACCGCCAGCGGGCGGGCGTCCGCTTCAAGGAAGTGAAGCGGGGAATCACAGAGGACACAGAGGAAGGCACAGAGGGCACAGAGAGTCCATGGCCACTGCGCCGCAGGCATCCTCAATAGGGTTTTA
>JBAYSM010000078.1:0-15137 GCA_041676205.1 Rhodospirillaceae bacterium
CTGAACGGGCTGGAGGGCAAGCCGCTGCCCGTCTACGGCACCGGCAACAACGTCCGCGACTGGTTGTACGTCGAAGACCACGCCCGCGCCCTGTGGACGGTGATGACCAAGGGCACGCCGGGCGAGGTCTACAACATCGGTGGAAACACCGAGCGCCAGAACATCGAGGTGGTGCGCCTGGTCTGCCGGTTGCTCGACGAACTCGCACCGGCCGCAACGCGGCGCGAGGACCTCATTACCTTCGTTGCCGACCGCCCCGGTCACGATGCGCGCTATGCCATGGACATCACCAAAATCGGCCGGGATCTCGGCTGGCAGCCCAGCGAAACCTTTGAATCCGGCCTGCGCAAGACGGTGGCGTGGTATCTCCAGAACCGCCCGTGGTGGGAGGCCATCCGGTCCGGCCGCTATGCCGGGCAACGCCTGGGACTCACTGCTTCAGGAACGGCATGATGGCGCAGATCCTGCTGACCGCCCAGAACGGGCAACTGGGGTGGGAGATTGCGCGGCGGGCACAGCGGCTTGGTCTGACGGTGGCGGGCGGCGACCGCAGAACGCTCGACATCACCGACAACGCCGCCGTCGTTCGCGCCGTTCGTGACGCCGCCCCTCGGGTGGTCATCAACGCGGCGGCCTATACGGCGGTGGACAAGGCCGAAACAGACCAGGACGCAGCCCTGGACGTCAACCGAGACGGCGCGGCGCATTTGGCGGCGGCCTGCGCGGCAGCCGGCATCCCGATGATTCACCTGTCCACCGACTACGTTTTCGACGGCCGCAAGCCGACCCCGTATGTGGAAACCGACCCGGTCGGTCCGCTCGGCATCTATGGCGCCAGCAAACTCGCCGGGGAGGAGGCCGTGCGCGCCGCCACGCCCTGCCATGTCATCCTGCGCACCTCCTGGGTCTATGGGCCGCACGGCAGCAACTTCGTCAAGACCATGCTGCGCCTGGGTCAGGACCATCACACCTTGCGCGTGGTCGATGACCAACGCGGGTCGCCCACAATGGCCGGTGATCTGGCCGATGCCGTCCTGACGCTGGCTCAAAAAGCCATCGACGGCGAATTGCGCGGCGAAGGATTCGGCACGTTCCATTGCAGCAACTCCGGTACGACCACATGGCATGGATTTGCCCAAGCCATCTTCAAATTGGCGGCACCGCATATGTCCGCCGCTCCCGTGGTCATTCCGGTGACGTCAGCGGAGTTCCGCACCGTGGCACAACGCCCCGCCAATTCGGTGCTCGCATGTGACAAGCTGCACGACATGCACGGCATTCGGATGCGTCCATGGCAGGATGGTCTTGCCGACATGCTCGGAGAGGTTTTTCCGCTACCCGCACTCAAAAATTAACGACGTGGAGAACGACGCGCATGAAGGGGATCATTCTGGCAGGCGGGTCGGGCACGCGGCTTTACCCCATCACCCGCGCCATGTCGAAGCAGCTTCTGCCCGTCTATGACAAACCGATGATCTACTACCCGCTGAGCACGCTGATGCTCGCGGGCATTCGCGACATTCTGCTCATCTCCACGCCGCACGACATCGGCGGCTTCCAGCGCCTGCTCGGCGACGGCAGCCAGTGGGGCGTGACCCTGTCCTACGCCGAACAGCCCAGCCCCGACGGGCTGGCGCAGGCCTTCCTGATAGGCAAGTCGTTCATCGGCACTGACCGCTGCGCCCTGGTGCTCGGCGACAACATCTTCCACGGCCACGGGCTGACCGATCAGGTGCAGCGCGCCGCGCGGCAAGAGCGCGGCGCCACCGTTTTCGGCTATCAGGTCCGTGACCCGGAGCGGTATGGCGTGGTGGCGTTCGACCAGTCCGCCCGCGCGACTTCCATCGAGGAAAAGCCCGCCAAGCCGAAGTCCCGGTGGGCGGTAACGGGCCTGTACTTCTATGACAACGACGTCGTTTCCATTGCCGAAAGCATCAAGCCGAGCGCGCGCGGCGAACTGGAAATCACCGACGTCAACAACCACTACCTCAACCGTGGCGACTTGCACGTCGAACGCCTCGGCCGTGGGTTCGCGTGGTTTGACACCGGCACCCACGACAGCCTGGTGGACGCTGCCAAGTTCGTGCAGACCATCGAACAGCGGCAGGGCCTGCGCATTGCCGTGCCCGAAGAAATCGCTTTCATGAACCGTTGGATCGGCATCGACGACCTGATCGCCATGGCCGAGCCGCTCAGTAAGAACGGCTACGGGGAGTACCTTCTCCGCATCGCGCAGGAAGCGCGGGACTCCCAATGACCGGCGCGTGGCGCGATCCGGCCACGGTGGTCATTACCGGAGCATCAGGCGGCATCGGGGCTGCGTTGGCCCTGGCCTATGCCCAGCCGGGGCGCCGGCTGGCCCTGACCGGGCGCAATGAGGCCCGTCTCGAAAGTGTCGCGTCCGCGTGCCGGGCCACCGGGGCCACCGTCACGACGGCCTGCCTTGACGTGCGGGACGCGGCGGCAGTGCGGAAGTTCCTCACCATTGTCGATGCCGACGGCGCGCTCGATCTGGTGATTGCCAACGCCGGGGTCTCCTCGGGCGTCGGCTTGGCCGGGCAATGCGAGGACTGGGCCGCCGCTCGCCTGACCCTGGACGTTAATCTCAACGGCACCCTCAATACGGTGCAGCCGGCGGTCGACCTCCTGCGCGCCCGGCGCCACGGCGGGCAGATCGCCGTGATCGGGTCGCTCGCCGCATGGCGCGGCCTGCCGTCCTGCCCCGCCTACAGCGCCAGCAAAGCCGCCATCGAGGCCTATGCCGAGGGTCTGCGCGGCATGTTGGCGCCCGAAGGCATCGCCGTCACCGTCGTCAGTCCCGGCTATGTCACCTCGGCCATGAGCGACCGCCTGCATGGATTCAAGCCCTTCCTGGTGCCCGCCGACCGCGCAGCGGGGGTAATCCGCCGGGGACTGGCGGCCAACCGGCCGCGCATCGCGTTTCCCCTGCCATTAGCCTTCGGCACGCGCCTTCTGACCTTGCTGCCGGGATGGCTGGCCGAGCGCGTGCTGCCGTTGTTCGCGTTCAGGGTACGGCCCCAAGGCGACGACCCGCCGCCGTGACCCGACCGTCGCTGCAAAGCATCAATTGAGTTGCCCACACCTGAACGGGGGATTATTTTTCCTGCTTCGACTCTGGACTTTAACCGACAATGATTCTCTTTGCCCTGTGCCTGTGCGCCGCCATGATCGCCATGATGCTCATGGAACGCTGGGTGCTGCCAAAGGCGGAGAGGCGGCCGGTTCTGCATCGCATGAGCGCTCTCGCCGCGATGCCGGTGATCGTGCTCTACGTCACCATTTTCATGGTCAGCTATCGCCCGGTCTTTAGCCTCGTCGCGACGCTCATCGTGTTCGCTGGCATCGTGGTGGTCAACAACGCCAAATACGCCGCGCTCAAGGAACCGCTGGTCTTCTCGGACTTTGCGCTGCTGCGTCAGGCCATCGCCCACCCGGCGCTGTACGTGAATTACATCGGCCTGGGCAACATCATCATGGTAATGGTCGCCGCTCTCGGCGCCATTGCCGCCGGGCTGATCTATGAGCCGACGGTCATCAGGCGCGACGGGCTGGGCGACTTTTTCCCCACCCTGGCCTATCTGTTCGTCGTGCTCGGCATGATCTACGCCACCACGCGCGGGCCGTTGCGCGGCGCGTTCGCCCACTTCCTGCGCCGCTTCGGGGCCGATACGGACGTGGGCCAGGACATGGACAAGTTGTCCTTGGTGGTCTGCCTGATCTTTTACTTCTACCTGTCCAACGAGCCGGTCGAGAGCGACGCCGCCACCGACATGGCCTATCGGCGCAAACGCGCCATGGCGCGGGCGCTGCGGGCGCCGGTGGCCTGGGGCGAGGCCATGGACCTGCCCGACATCGTGATGGTGCAGAGCGAGTCCTTCTTCGACGTCCGGCGCGTCCATCCGACCATCCCCCAAAACGTGCTGACCGGCTGGGACGGCATCAAGGCCACTGCGGCGTATCATGGCCGTCTAACGGTTCCGGCATGGGGCGCCAACACTATGCGCACCGAGTTCGCCGTGCTGTCGGGTCTGCCCAATGACGCGTTGGGCGTCAATCGGTTCAATCCCTACCTCAGTCTTGCCAAGCAACCGATCTGGACCATGGCCCATCAGGTGCGGGCCATGGGGTATCGGACGGTCTGCGTCCATCCCTATGCCTCGAACTTCTTTGACCGCGATGTGGTGTTCCCGAACCTGGGGTTCGACGTCTTCATCGACATCACTGAGTTCGCAGGGGCCAAGACCTTTGGACCCTATATTTCGGACCAAGCCGTCGCCGACAAAATCCTCGATGTCCTGAAAGATCACGACGGGCCGCAATTCGTCTTTGCCATCACCATGGAAAATCACGGCAAGTGGGAACTGGACCGGCTGGCCGCCGTGGCCCCCGAGGTCGTGGACGCCCCGCTGCTCGGATCGCCGGAACTGGCGATGTACGTGCGCCACATCGCCAACGCCGACGCCATGGCGTCGCGCTTGACCGCCGCGCTGGATACCTCGCCCCGCGACAGCGTGTTCTGCATGTTCGGCGACCATGTGCCCAGCCTGCCCGACGCCTTCCGCGCCGCCGACTTCCATGGCGGGCGGACGGACTACGTTGTATGGCGCAAAGGTCGGCCTCAAGTGCGCGCCCTGAACATCGGGGCGGACGCACTCGGGCGTTTGGTCCTGGATGCCGCCTTGAACCAGGCCAACCACGCGGCCGCCATCGCGGACGTGGCCGCCCCGCGGGCCATGTCCTGATGCGGCACTTCCTGGTCCTTCAGGGCAACGCGAGCTGGTTCTTCCGCCGCCTGGGGGAGCATCTGGTCGCGCGCGGCCACGCCGTCACGCGCATCAACGTGTGCGGGGGCGACCGCGTGTTCTGGGGCACGGACGGCTGGAACGCCATCGACTACACCGGGCGGCGCGATGACTTCGGAGCCTTCCTCAAGGACGAATACGCCCGCCGGTCGGTGACGGACATCATCCTGTTCGGTGACACCCGCGCCATCCATCGCGCCGCCACCGCCGCCGCGCACGCGGCAGGCGTTGCCGTGTGGGTGTTCGAGGAAGGATACCTCCGGCCCCATTGGGTGACGCTGGAACGCGACGGCGTCAACGGCTTTTCCCGCCTGCCGGATGATCCCCAGTGGTATCGGGATAGGGCGCGCGGCCTGGACGACTTCACCGGCTGCGCAAGTGTTGGCGCAGGGCTGCGGCAGCGCATCGTCCAGGACTTCCGCTGGCAGGCCGCCAACTATATGCAGGCTTGGCGCTACCCGCGCTACCGCACGCACCGCCCTTATCCGATCTGGGCCGAGTATGCCACGTGGGCCACCCGCCTGGCCGTCCTCAAGCACCGCCAGCGCGCGGCCAGCGCCGTCGTGGCCGACCTTTTGGCGGCGCGGCGGCCGTTTCACCTGTTTGCCCTGCAACTCGACACCGACAGCCAGATCCGGGCTCACTCCCCGTTCAAGCGCCTGCCCGCCGCCATCGAGGCGGTGATGACCGATTTCGCCGCGCACGCCCCGGCCGATCACCTGCTGGTCATCAAGAACCACCCCCTCGACAACGGGTGGATACACTACCCGCGCCTTGTCCGGCGGCTGGCCCGCCGTCTGGATGTCAGCGACCGGGTGCGGTTCATCGACGGCGGCAACCTCGACAGCCTGATCGACGCGGCGCGCGGAACGGTCACGGTCAACTCCACGGTCGGCATGACCGCCCTGGAACGCGGCCGCCCGGCGATCTGCCTGGGCCACGCCATCTACGACGTGCCGGGGCTGACCTTCAGCGGACCGCTGGCCGACTTCTGGCACGGCGCGCCGCCGCCCGATGCGGCGCTGTACGACGCCTTCCGCCGCGTGGTGATGCACGGCTGTCTGGTGAACGGCAATTTCTACACCGAGCAGGGCGTTGCCCTTGCGGTGGAGGCAAGTGTCAAACGCCTCGAAGGGGACCGGGATCTGCTGGCCGGAGCACCGCCGCGTATCGTGGCACCGGTCGCCATCCCCTAAATTCTGTTTCTGCGGCCCGCCCAAAAGGCCTAATGTCTGGCATGATCGTGGAATAACATAAGGAAGTTCGCTTTGACGATTTTGGTGACTGGAAGCGCTGGCTTCATCGGTTCGCACGCCGCACTCCGCCTGCTGGAGCGCGGCGAAACCGTGGTGGGCGTGGACATCGTCAACGACTACTACGACGTCAGCCTCAAGGAAGCCCGCCTGGATCGCCTGCGCGCCCATGACACGTACATCGAGGCCCGGATCGATATCGCCGACACCGCGGCGCTGCAAAAAGTATTCGCCGACCACGCGCCCAAGCGGGTCATCAACTTGGCTGCTCAGGCCGGCGTGCGCTATAGCGTGGAAAACCCGGCGGCCTATGTGGCATCCAATCTGGTCGGCTTTGCCAACATCCTGGAGTGCAGCCGCCAAGCGGGGGTGGAGCATCTGGTCTATGCCTCGACCAGTTCGGTCTACGGCGCCAATTCGGCCATGCCGTTCACCGAAGCCGACGGTGTCGGCCACCCCATGAGCCTCTATGCCGCGACCAAGCGCGCCAACGAGGTCATGGCCCACTCCTACAGCCATCTGTTCAAGCTGCCGACCACCGGCCTGCGGTTCTTCACCGTCTATGGACCGTGGGGCCGCCCGGACATGGCACTATTCAAGTTCACCAAGGCGATCCTCGAAGACCGCCCCATCGACGTCTACAACAACGGCGACATGCAACGCGACTTCACCTACATCGATGACATCGTCGAAGGCGTGATCCGGCTGCTTGACCATCCCGCCACGCCTGATCCCGACTGGCGCCCCGACGTGCGGCATCCCGACCCCGGCGCCAGCGGCATCGCGCCATTCCGGGTTTACAACATCGGGCGCGGCAAGCCGGTGCAGTTGATGGAATACGTCCGCACCCTGGAGTCCAAGCTGGGCCGCACCGCCCGCCTGAACCTGATGCCGATGCAGGCCGGAGACGTTTCGGCCACGTTCGCCGACACTTCGGCGTTGGAAAAGGCGGTTGGATATGCCCCGGCCACCACGGTCGATGAAGGCGTGGGCCGCTTTGTGGACTGGTATCTTCAATACTACAGATAAATTGCGTTGATTGCATTTTCAAACGCACGCGTTTTGTGTTGATAGAGGGTAAAATACAGTGTAGGACTTCCCGACCAATGAGCCGGGGGGACTTGTTCCCATTCCATGACTACACGGGGCCACCATGACGACCGCCAGTGTCCTTTCGACGCACCGCCTGACACATCTCCGGCGCCTGGAATCGGAAAGCATCCACATCATGCGGGAGGTGGTGGCCCAGTTCCGCAACCCGGCGATGCTGTATTCCATCGGCAAAGACAGCTCGGTGATGCTGCATCTGGCGTTGAAGGCGTTCCACCCGTCCAAACTGCCGTTCCCTCTGCTGCACGTCGACACCACCTGGAAATTCCGCGAGATGATCGCCTTCCGCGACCAGCGGGTGAAGGATCTGGGCCTGGACCTGCTGGTGCACGTCAACCCGGACGGCATCGCTCAGGGCATCGGTCCATTCAGCCACGGGTCGGCCGTCCATACCGACGTGATGAAGACACAAGGCCTCAAGCAGGCGCTCGATCACTACGGGTTCGACGCGGCCTTTGGTGGCGCCCGCCGCGACGAGGAAAAGAGCCGGGCCAAGGAGCGCGTGTTCTCCTTCCGCTCGGCCGCCCACCGCTGGGACCCAAAGAACCAGCGGCCGGAGCTGTGGAACCTTTACAACGGCCGCATTCACAAGGGCGAAAGCATCCGCGTCTTCCCGCTGTCCAACTGGACCGAGCTGGACATCTGGCAATACATCTTCCTCGAAGGCATCCCCGTGGTGCCGCTGTATTTCGCCGCCCCCCGCCCGGTGGTGGAGCGGGACGGCGGGCTGATCATGGTCGATGACGACCGCATGCCGCTGCTGCCCGGCGAAACACCGCAAATACGCACCGTCCGCTTCCGCACCCTGGGCTGCTATCCGTTGACCGGGGCGATCGAGAGCGAGGCCGACAGCCTCCAGGCCGTCATCCGGGAAATGCTGATCTCGACCACATCCGAGCGCCAGGGCCGGGTGATCGACCGCGACGGCGGCGCCTCCATGGAAGCCAAGAAGCAGGAAGGGTATTTCTGATGAACGCGCCGCGCGACCTGTCCCTTGAAGACGTCGCCTCCTACCTGCGGACGCAGGAGGAAAAGGATCTGCTGCGGTTCATCACCTGCGGCAGCGTCGACGACGGCAAATCCACCCTGATCGGCCGCCTGCTCTATGACACCCACTTAATCCTTGAGGATCAGATGGCGGCGCTGGAGAAGGACAGCGTCACCATGGGCACCACCGGCGGCGGCATCGATTTCGCCCTGCTGGTCGATGGCTTGGCGGCCGAACGCGAGCAGGGCATCACCATCGACGTGGCCTATCGCTTCTTCACCACCGACAAGCGCAAATTCATTGTCGCCGACACTCCCGGCCACGAGCAGTACACCCGCAACATGGGAACCGGCGCCTCCACCGCCGAAGTGGCCGTGATCCTGATCGATGCCCGCAAGGGCGTGCTGACCCAGACGCGCCGCCATTCCTTCATCGTGTCTCTGATGGGCATCCGCGACGTGGTGCTGGCCGTCAACAAGATGGACCTGGTGGGCTTTTCGCAGGACACCTTCGACGCCATCGTCGCCGAGTACTCGGCATTCGCGGCGCAGGTGGACATTCCGCGTGTCACCGCCATTCCCCTTTCGGCCAAGCAGGGCGACAACGTCATCGCCCCTTCGCCCCGCACCCCCTGGTACCACGGCCCGGCCCTCTTGCCGTTCCTAGAAACCGTGGCGCCGAACCGTGACGTTACGGAAAAACCATTCCGCTTCCAGGTCCAGTGGGTCAACCGCCCGAATCAGGATTTCCGGGGTTTTTCAGGCACCATCTCCGGCGGCATCGTGCGGCCGGGCGACCGGGTGATGGCGCAGCCGTCGGGCCGGGTCAGCACCGTGAGCCGCATCGTCACCTTTGACGGCGATCTCGACATCGCCATTGCCGGGCAGGCCGTCACCCTGGTTCTGGCCGACGAGATCGACATCTCGCGCGGCGACGTCCTGTGCGCCCCTGACGCGCCGTGCGGCGTCACGGACCAGTTCGCCGCCCATATCCTGTGGATGAACGAAGCCGCCCTGATGCCCGGCCGCCACTACCTGTTCCGCCTGGGCACCGCCCAGGTCGGCGGGCAGGTGACGGGGCTGAAGCATAAGGTCAACGTCAACACCCTGGAGCGTCAAGCCGCCAAGCACCTGGACCTCAACGAGGTCGGGCACTGCAACGTGGCGCTCGATCAGGCTCTGCCGTTCGATGCCTATGCCGACAACCGCGACATGGGCGCCTTCATCATCATCGATCGCCTGAGCAACGCCACGGTCGGGGTCGGCATGGTTGAATACGGCCTGCGGCGCGCGACCAACATCGCGTGGCAGGAAATGGAGATTTCCAAGGACGCCCACGCTCGCCAGAAGTCCCAAAAGCCCTGCGTGCTGTGGTTCACCGGCCTGTCCGGTGCAGGCAAATCCACGGTCGCCAATCTGGTGGAAAAGAAGCTGCACGCCTTGGGCCGCCATACCTATTCTCTGGACGGCGACAACGTGCGCCACGGCCTGAACAAGGACTTGGGCTTCACCGAGGAAGACCGCGTCGAAAACATCCGCCGCGTGGCCGAGGTCGCCAAGCTGTTTGTGGACGCCGGGCTTATCGTGCTGTGCTCGTTTATCTCGCCGTTCCGCAACGAGCGCCAGATGGCCCGCGAACTGGTCGAGGACGGCGAGTTCTACGAAGTCTTCGTCTACGCGCCCCTCGCCGTCTGCGCGGAGCGAGATCCCAAGGGCCTGTACAAAAAGGCCCAGGAAGGCAAAATCAAGAACTTCACCGGCATCGACAGCCCCTATGAGCCGCCGGAAAACCCTGAACTGGTCCTCAAGACCGCCGAGGACGACGCTGACGCCCTGGCCGACCGGGTCATCGCCATGCTGCGGGCGGGCGGGCACATTTGACAAGCTGCGGAAGAAATACCGGTACAAACAGAAAACCGCCCCAAACGGGGCGGTTTTTCTTAGCAATTGGCGGAGAGGGAGGGATTCGAACCCTCGATACGGTTTCCCGTATACACACTTTCCAGGCGTGCGCCTTCAACCACTCGGCCACCTCTCCACGGTGGTCCCGGCGCCGGATGGATGGCCCGGCGAAGGGAGGACCGGAACATAGCGGAGGGGAACGGGGATGACAAGGCCTCAAAAACACCCGTCCTCGCCTTTCGACATAGATGTCTGAGCAGAGAAATTGCTTGCAGTTACCGTGTGTTCCAAGCAAGATTTACCATTAAGGGGTAAGAAGGGTGTTCAAGTACCCGTCGTTCATGCTCCATTTTCGGGGCGCAACACTGGACCGTAGGGGTTCCCGCATGGTCGGACGTGTCGTGGGGTGGGTTTTCATCGGCTTGGCCATTCTCATTGCTTCGGCGGATGTGGTGATGGCACTCGGCAACAGCGACTACGACAGCTTGGCCGCAGGGGAAGTGTGGATCCTGCTCGCTGGCAAGTCCCCCGCCTTCATGGAAGGCGCTGCCGCTGGAGTCCTGGATCACCTCGGGGCCTGGATCATGGACCTGCCGGCTTGGATCGTCATGGGGCCGCTCGGCATAGTGCTCGCCACGGTCTTCCGCCGCCGGCCGCGCCGCCACCGCCCGCTGTTCCGCCATCCCCGCACCATCGGCTGAGGCCGGTTTTCAGACGGCGTGTGCGCTTGAGGCCGAGCCTCCTGGCGGGTAAGGGCGGCGCCCGCAGCTTAATCCCGCCCAAGAAAAAGGGCGCCCGACCAGAGGCGCCCTTTTCAGTTCTACCGGCCTCACATGAGGCTTACTTTTCGTCGCCCATGCGCAGGGCTTCGATAAAGGCGGTCTGGGGAATTTCCACCTTGCCGAACTGACGCATGCGCTTCTTGCCCTCTTTCTGCTTGTCGAGCAACTTGCGCTTGCGGCTGATGTCGCCGCCGTAGCACTTGGCGGTCACGTCCTTGCGCATGGCCGAGATGGTTTCGCGCGCCACCACCTTGCCGCCGATCGCGGCCTGGATGGGGATCTTGAACATGTGCTTGGGGATAAGGTCCTTCAGCCGCTCGCAAATCTGGCGGCCGCGGTATTCGGCCTGCGACTTGTGGGCGAGGAAGGCCAGGGCGTCGACCGGCTCGTTATTGACCAGGATCGAAATCTTGGCCAGATCGCCCTCGAAGTAGCCTTCCAACTCGTAGTCAAAGCTGGCGTAGCCCTTGGAGATCGACTTCAGGCGGTCATAGAAATCGAACACGATTTCGTTAAGCGGCAAGCGGTACACCGCCATCGCCCGGTTGCCCACATAGGTCAGGTCGATCTGTTCGCCGCGCCGTTCGGTGCACAGGGACAGGATGTTGCCCAGGTATTCGTCGGGCACCATGATGGTCGCCTTGACCCACGGTTCCTCAATGAAGTCGATGTAGGTCGGGTCGGGGAAGTCGGCCGGGTTGTGCAGTTCCTTCACCGTGCCGTTGCGCATGTGCATCTTGTACACGACACTGGGCGCGGTGGTGATGAGGTCGAGGTCGAACTCGCGGTCCAGTCGCTCCTGGATGATCTCCATGTGCAGCAAGCCGAGGAACCCGCAGCGATACCCGAACCCCAACGCGGCCGAATTTTCCGGCGTGAAGTCAAAGCTCGAATCGTTGAGGCGCAGCTTGGCGAGGCTGTCGCGCAGGTGTTCATAGTCCGACGCATCGACCGGGAACAGGCCGCACCACACCACCGGCACCGACGGCTTGAAGCCGGGCAGCGCGGCTTCGGCGGGCCGGGCAGCATTGGTGATGGTGTCACCGACCTGGGTGTCGGCCACCGTTTTGATGCCCGCCATCATGAAGCCGAGCTGCCCGGCGCACAGTTCGGCGGTTTCGGTCAACTTGGGCGTGAACTGGCCAACCTTGTCGACCAGCGCGGTGGCGCCGGTCTGCATCATCTGGATCTTCATGCCCTTTTTGATGCGGCCGTGCTTGACCCGGATGAGGATGATGACGCCCAGGTAGCTGTCGTACCAGCTATCGACCAGCATCGCCTGAAGCGGCGCGTCCATATCGCCGACCGGCGGCGGCAGGCGGGTGACGATGGCTTCGAGCACATCGGGGACGCCAAGGCCGGTCTTGGCAGAAATCTCTACCGCATCGTCGGCGTCGATGCCGATGACGTTCTCGATCTGCTCCTTGACGCGGGGCACGTCGGCGGCGGGCAGGTCCACTTTGTTGAGCACCGGCACGATCTCGTGCGATTGCTCGATGGCCTGATAGACGTTGGCCAGCGTCTGCGCTTCGACGCCCTGCGACGCATCGACGACCAGCAGCGACCCCTCGCACGACGCCAGCGACCGGCTGACTTCATAGGCGAAGTCAACGTGGCCGGGTGTGTCCATGAGGTTCAACTCATAGGTCTCGCCATCCTTGGCCTGATAGGTCAGGCGCACGGCCTGGGCCTTGATGGTGATGCCCCGCTCGCGCTCGATATCCATCGAGTCGAGGACCTGATGGGTCATCTCGCGGTCGGTCAGGCCGCCGCACAATTGAATGAGCCGATCGGCTAGCGTCGACTTGCCGTGGTCGATGTGGGCGATGATGGAGAAGTTGCGTATATGTTTGAGGTCGCTCATGGCCGTCCAAATAACGTGAAGCGCGCGTAGGGCGGACCATAGGGTGAAAGCGTCGCGCGGGCAACGACGCCGTGATATGGTCCGCGCCGATTTCATGCTCAGGTTCAGTTGGAGGACCGCCCTATGCTCACCGAGATCACCGCCGAGGGCTTTGGCGTGGACCTCGATATCGTCTATGCGACGGCGGCCAACTTCACCGGCCGCCCCGTGTATGCGCGCCCTGCCTGCTATCTGCTGCCCGAGGCGGCCGAGTATCTGCGCCGTGCCGTGGCGCTGGCCGCGCCGCTCGGGTTGCGCCTGAAGGTATTCGACGGGTTCCGCCCGTCGGAGGCGCAGTGGAAGCTGTGGGAGCACACGCCCGATCCCGAATTTATTGCCGACCCCCGGCGCGGCAGCCCGCACAGCATGGGGGCCGCCGTGGACGTCACGCTGCTCGACGGCGTGAGCGGGGCCGAGTTGGACATGGGCACGCCGTTCGACGACCTGCGCCCGCTGTCGCATCATGGCGTAACGGAAATCGCGGCCGAGGCACAACGCAACCGCATGATGTTGCTGGGCATCATGACGTCGGCGGGGTTCGACTTCTTCCGCAATGAGTGGTGGCATTATCAATTGTTCAATGCCCGCGCCCGCTATCCCGTGTTGAGCGATGCCGCTTCGGGCGCCAAGATGATGACCGCCTGATGCGCGTTCTGGCGTTCGATACGGCGGCGGGCGGCTGCGCGGCCTGTCTGTGGGAAGACGGCGTGGTGCTGGCGCGAGCCGGCGGGGCCATGGTGCATGGTCAGGCCGAGGCTCTGGTGCCCCTGCTGCAAGACCTGTTGGCCGGGGCCGGGGTGGGCTGGGATGATCTCGACCGCATCGTGGTGACGGTCGGGCCGGGGTCGTTCACCGGGCTGCGGATTGGGTTGGCAACTGCGCGCGGGCTGGCCGTGGCGACAGGGCTGCCGGTGGTCGGCGTGACGACGCTGGAGGCCTACGCCCATGGCATCAGGCAGGCCGAGGGCACTATTTTGGCCGCCGTCGATACGCGGCGCGATGACGTCTACGTGCAGGCCTTTGCCGCGCCGTCCATGACCCCGCTGTCCGAGCCGCAGGCCCTGCCGCCCGAGGCCGTCCCCGCGTGGCTGGCCAGTCTGGGCAGTGCGGACCCCGTGGTGGTGGTCGGCGACGGTCCCGCCCTGGACGCGGCGTGGCAGCGTCCGCTGGAGGCCGCCCCGCCCGACGTCGCCGTGGTGGCCGCATTGGGGGCCGCAGCACCGATGCCCGAGGGGGTTCCCTCGCCCCTGTACATCCGCCCGCCCGATGCCGCCCTGCCGGTCAATGGCGGACGGTTGCGCCCGTGATCGCGGTTGGGGGCATCACGGCGGCCCATGCCGCCGTTTGCGCGGCACTGCATGCCGAGGCCTTTGACCATCCGTGGGACGAGGCAGCCTTCCTTGACCTTCTGGCCCTGCCGACCACGGTCGGCGCGCTGGCCGTCGATGGCGATGATCCGGCTGGCCTGATCCTCCTGCAAGTGGTCGCCGACGAGGCCGAAATCCTGACCATCGGCGTCCGCCCTGCCTGCCGTCGCAAAGGCATCGGACATGCCCTGATCGCTTGGGCCTCCGACGGTTTGCTGCAGCGTGGCGTGACGCGCCTGTTCCTGGATGTTTCAGCCAATAACGATGCCGCACGGGCGCTCTATACGGCCACAGGCTTCGCCGAGGTGGCTGTTCGGCGGCGGTACTATGCCGACGGGTCGGACGCCGTGATCATGGCCGCCGACCTGTCGGCCTGAGGCTCAGGTCTTCCCGATGATCAGGACATGAGTGCCGTCTTTACACTCTTCGGTAATCGACAGCACCCGATGACCCATTTCTTTTACCGAGCGCGGCACATTTTCAAGCGGCTCCGATCCTTTGAGACGAACCTCAAGGACCTCGCCCGGTTCCATACGTTCAAGCATAAGCTTCGTCTTAACGAAGGTCATGGGACATACTTCATCAGTGATATCCAGATAGTAGTCGAATTTTTCGGGTTTTTGCACTTCCACCGCCCATGCCTCCTTGATATAGAAAAGGTCCTGTTGCCAAACAGGGGTCCGGGGAATATATAGCCCCTATATTCACGCTTAGACGGGGTCCGCCTCAATGACCGAACAAATCACCGATAAAGAAATGCTTGCCTTGACGGCGGAGATCGTGGCCGCGCATGTGGGGAATAACTCCGTGCCGGTGAATGAATTGCCGCAGCTCATCGCCGACGTGCACCGTGCCCTGTCCAACGTCGGCAGCCAGCCTGTCGCGCCCGAGCGTCCCATCCCCGCCGTTCCGGTGAAGAAGTCCGTGACCCCGGATTACATCATCTGCCTCGAAGACGGCAAGAAACTCAAGATGCTCAAGCGGCATCTCAAGACCGCCTACAACATGAC
>JBAYSM010000079.1:0-14818 GCA_041676205.1 Rhodospirillaceae bacterium
CGCATTGTGCGGACCTCCGATAGCACTCTGGCCCGACCCATCGACGCCCCCTCTCTGGAAGACGTCTAGGATCGGTCAGATCACGTGCTACCTGCATCGGTCACATCATGTGTCACCGACACTTTAAGGCCAGAGGCTGGTCTTGCCCGCGTCAAGCTGATAGGCTCAATCGAGCATGGCCTCGGGGACATACCCTGCGGATGAAGCAAGAGCGCATATGAACGTCATGAAGGTCACCCGGGAAAACGCCGTTCCCGCGACGGTGGAGGCGACGCTGCCCCCCGCGACAATTGATTCTGCAACCCAACGCTATCGCGCGCTTCGGTTGCGGAGGACGCGGAATCTTGTCATCCAGGCTCTGTTGTTCGTGGCGCTGCCCACCCTGCTGGGAGCGCTGTATTTCGGGCTGATCGCCACGCCGCGCTATGTGTCCGAGGCTAAGGCAAAGATCGAAAAGAGCCGGGGCATCGCCACCGAGTCCTTATTTTCGTCTGTCCTGGGCGGCAGTTCCGGCTCCGGTTATGTTGAAGTTCTCAAGGAATACATCCTGTCCCAGCAGATGGTCTCCGACCTGAGTCGTCTGATGGATCTCCGTGCCACCTTTGGGGTTCCCGAAGCTGACTGGCTGTCGCGGGCCGATGACGACGCCACAGCCGAGGAATTCCTCGACTACTTCAGGGACCGGGTGCATGTCAGCGTGGACAACCGCAGCGGCGTGCTGACCCTGGAGGTGGAGGCTTTCACCCCCGCCGAGGCGCAGTTGATCGGCAAAAACATCATGGGTTTAAGCGAAGATTTGGTCAACCGTATGTCCAAGGACACGCGGGATGACGCCGTGGAAAACGCCAAACGTGATCTCCAGGCCGCCGAGGAACGGCTGACCGACCTCCGCCTGCGCATGGCCGAGCTGCGCACCCGCACCGGCCAAGTCGATCCGGGCCGCTCCGCCGCAGCCATGGACGATGTGGTGGCCGGCTTGCAGGTCGAGCTGTCGAAGGCCGAGGCCGAGCTAACGAATCTGTTGACGTACATGCGGCCGGACGCCCCGCAGGTCGTCGCCCTGCGCGCCCGCGCCGGCGCGCTGCAAAAGCAGGTGGAGGCCGAGCAGCGGCGGGTGGCCGCGGCCGGTAAAGGGGCGGTGACGCAGTCGCTGTCGGAGTACGAGGCCCTGCGTATCGAAGCTGAGTTCGCCCAGGAGGCCTACGTCGCCACGGCCGCCAACCTGGAGGCGGCCCGCGCGGAGGCGCGGCGCAAGCAGATGTACTTGGTGGCTTTCGTGCAGCCCAACCTGCCGGACGAGGCAACGCGGCCAGATCCGGTCATGGGTACGCTGACGGTGTTTTGCATTGCCCTGCTGTCGTTCGGCATCGTCCGCTTGGTGGTGACTGCCCTGCGGGAAAATTTGCAAGCCTGAGGCAAGGGGGAGGGGGACCGTGATCGAGACGAGCCAGTCCCACGAGGACCTGCTGGAAGTGTTGCATGTGCTGCTGCGCCTGCGCCATGAGGAACTGCCCCCGGCCGAGGTGAGCCAGTTGGCCGAACAGGCCGTGACGCTGCTGGCCGACGCCTGGAGCGGCCTGTCGAGCGATGACCTGTGGCAGCGCTATGCCGCCGAGCGCGCCAAATTCGAGCGTTACTGAGCCATGTTCCCGTTCGTTGCGCCCCGCGCCCACTATGCGCGGCCCATCCGCCGCATTCTCATCCTGGCGCGGGAGTCGTCGCCCACTGCCGACATCTATCTGGACGACCGATTACGCGGTGCGGGAGTTCCCGTGGAGCGGGCCGATGTGCGCGCCGTGGGGCGTGCGGGCGCCGGAGACGACCCTGCAACGCTGTTGACCGATGGGACTTTCGTCATTGTCGTGCGCTATTTGACGCGACGGGCGGCATCGGCGCTGCGGGGCCGCGCCGAGGCGCTGGCCGGAGTGGCTTATCTGATGGACGACGACATGCCCCACGCGTGGCGGTCGCCCGGTTTGGCGTGGCCCTACCGCCTGGGGCTGGCGGCGCGGTGGCTGGAGACCCGGTCCACGATGGCCGGTCTGGTCAGCGAGGTGTGGCTGTCCTCGGACGGGCTGATGGGCCTTCACGGCCATCTGCCCGGCGTCCATCGGCTCGACCCGCTATTCCTGGAGCCGCCGCGTAGGCCGCTGCGGGTGTTCTACCACGGGGTTTCCTCCCACGAGGGCGATGCCCTGTGGCTGCGGCCGGTGGTGGCCGATGTTCAGGCGCGGCGCGACGATATTGTGTTTGAAATCATCGGATCAAAGGCGGTGGCGCGCGCCTACGCGGGGATCCCGCGCTGCCGCGTCGTGCCGTCCATGAACTGGCCGGACTACATTAGCGCCACCGCAGCCGGCGGGTGGGATATCGGTTTGGCACCGCTCGCCCCGACGGAGTTCAACGCGGCGCGCTCCCACACGAAGTTCTTCGACATCGCGCGCAGTGGGGCTGCCGGGATCTTTGCCGATCAGGGGCCGTACCGTGCCGTGGTGGGCGACGGCCATAATGGGCTTCTGCGGCCCCATGAGCCGGACGCGTGGCGCGACGCCATCCTGATGCTGGCGGATAACCCGGACCTGCGCCGCGCAATGGCGGCGGCAGCGTTGGCGACGGCGCGGGAGCTTGATCGGCGGGAGAGGGACAATCCGCTGTTCGCGCGCTTCTTCTCCGCTCCGTCAGCGGACTGACATTTCGGCCGCGCCAGCGGTGACCAATTCCCAGGGACCATCCTGGGCGCGGCACATGGCCCAGGAGCGCACCGTGCGGTCGCCGTCCAGGGCGACGGTGTTGAAGCGCCGGCAGTCGCGGCCGCTTGCCGCCCGGTAGGTGCGGCCTGCCGTCACCTCCACCCGCCCGCCAACGATGGGATCATCGACCACCGTTACGGCGCCCTCTGGTGCGGCAGCGATGAAGCCGCCCACCCCGGCCATCGGCGCGGCCGTCGCCGGAGTGGCCCGTGGCGCGGATCCGCCCGACAGGCCGTCGCTGGCGCAGGCACTTAGGAGTGCTGCCATCGCGCAGGCCGCGAAAACGCGCCGCGCCGTCGTCCCTCGAAAGCGCGGTTGTCCCGACCCGCTGTCGAGTGCTTGCCTGTCACAGATCATATGCTGAACTCGGTCAAATGCTGGTGGGCGATGACTTTACCACTGCCACCGGGCGATGGCAAAACTCGCGGTCCCGCTTCGTCTCCGGCGACGGGCACCCCATCCCTTCTAGGTACCCGTTTTGCGCTCAGGGGGAGGGGTGGAAACGGCGTTCACTAAGTAGTAAAAATTGCACTGGGTCAGTGTGTGATCGTATCTCTACAAAATTTATCCGGGGGCGGTGCGGACCGTTCCGCCCTGCCCATCCCAAGGATTGATGCGCGCTGCGCGGGTGCGTCATGAAGGGTCTCAATTATGGATGTTGAGGTGATGGCGCAGGCGATGGCCCCGGAGGCTCCGCTCAATGGCGGTAGGACTGCGGTTCTGGTGGCGGGCATGCACCGTAGCGGTACCTCGGCCATTACCGGGGTGCTCAATCTGCTGGGCTTCGAGTTGCCAGCCAACCTGATGCCTGCCCAGGAAGACAATCGTCCGGGTTATTGGGAATCGTTAGACGTCGTTCAATTAAACGATGCCCTGCTGTCGGGCGCGGGATCGGCCTGGGACAACGTCCTGCCGGTAGCGACCGAGGCTCTGCCTCCTGATGCCGCCGACCGGGTAACGGCCCTGCTGGCCGAGCAGTTCGCCGAAACCACGCGGTTCGTGGTCAAGGACCCGCGCATTTGCCGGCTCTTGCCGGTGTGGTTGCAGGCCGGCCGCGCGGTGGCCGACCGGTTGCTGGTCGTTTTGCCCATTCGCCACCCCCTGGAGGTGGCCGCCTCGCTCAGTCGGCGCGACGGGTTCAGCACCGTCAAGGGTGTTCTGCTGTGGCTCGGCCACGTGCTTGAGGCCGAGCGTGAGTCTCGGGGGGAACGGCGTAGCATCCTGGCCTTTCAGGATCTTTTGGAGGACTGGCGGGGGACTGTCCTCCACCTGGCCGACGATCTCGGTGTCGATCTGGGGGACGCGCCGGCCGAGGCGATCGACGCTTTCGTGGACCCCAGCCATCGCCACCAAATCGCCCCGCAGCGCGCGCCGGCCGACGCGGTGGAGGATCTGGCGCAGCGGGTCTACGCCGCGCTACGTGCCGGGGGGCCGGAAATGACCGGGGTTCTCGATGCGGCGCGCGATGAGGCGGCGGCGCTTCTGGACGGCCCCATGCGCCGCGTGTTGAGCGACGAGATGGCCGCCCGCCATGTGGCGTCGGAGAGGCTCGATCGGACGCGGGCGGAGTACTTGGGCGAAATCGAACGCCTGCAGGGGGAGTTCGACGAGAAGTGCCGGCATATCGTCTTGTTGCTGGAGGAGAACGAGCACCTCCGGCAGGCGGTCGAGGAGGCGCGGGTGCGCCACGCGGAGGACTTGAAGAAGCACGAGGAGATCTTGTCGCTGGGCGAGAGGCTCGACAGCTTCGCGTCGGACCTGACATCGCTGAGCGACCGCGTAGAGACCCTGGAGGTCGAAGGGGCGCGCCGGGCGGCGCTGGTGTCGGATCAGGTTGCCGAGATCATGGAACGCGCCGATCGCAGCGCCGAAGTGGCCCGCAGGGCGGGTTCCGAGAGCGCCGCCGCAGTGGCGCGCGTGGAGCGCCTGATCGACGATGCGCTGCGCCGCTCTGGCGAGCAGTTGGCGGCGACGGTGAAACGTTCCGAGCAGGCGCTGGCCGCGGCCTGCGACGAGGCATCCATTACTGCCCGCGAGGCCGCTGCCAAAGCGGCCCGGACCGCCGCCGCCGGTGTGGCGCAAGAGGTGGTCGCGTCCGCGCTGCTCGCCAACACCGAGCGCAAGGCGTTGGCGGGGTTGCGCGAAGCGGCATTGCTCCGGCGGATGCGCGACCTGGAGGGGCGCCTGGGCGCGGGTGTGGCGCCGCGCCGCCGCCGCCCAGGAGCTCTGGCAGGCTCGCAGGCGCGTCTGCTTTATCACTCGCCGCTGTTTGATGCGGACTATTACGTGGCACGGTATTCAGATGTCTTGTCCTCGCGGATGTCGCCGTGGGAGCACTACTTGGCCCATGGTGCGCGCGAAGGCCGCGACCCGCATCCACTGTTCAGCACCTCGTGGTACCTGCTGCGGAATGCCGACATCGCCAGGGCGCGACTCAACCCGCTGGTGCACTTCATCCGCTTTGGCGCCGCCGAGGGGCGCGACCCACATCCGCTGTTCGACCTTGCCTTCTACCGCCAGCAGTGTCCCGAGGCGGCGGCGCCGGGGGTCAACCCGCTGGAGCATTTTCTCCGCGAAGGAGCGGCGCGCGGGCTGCGGCCGCACTGGCTGTTCGACACGAGCCGCTACGCCGCCGAGCATCCGGAACTCGGGAATGCCAATCCGCTGGCCGACTACGTGATCAACGGAGCCTGGGACAGTCGGTCCCCCCATTGGGCTTTCGATCCCGACCATTACATCGCGCAGTATCCAGAGGTTCTGCACCACGGCCTCAATCCGCTCATTCACTTCCTTACCGATGGCTGGCGTCTGGGCCTGCGTCCCAATGCCGATTTCGACACCAACGCTTACGTCGAGGCTCATCCGGAGCTGACCGGGTGCGGCGATAACCCGCTGGTCCACTACGTGCGTGGCATCGACTACGGCCGCGTCATGCTGGGCGCCGAGGGCGCGGTGCCCCTTGCCGCCGGCAGTGGCGTTTCGTCCACTGGTCCGGCGCCCGGCGAGGCGATGCCTGCCAGCGCCCTGGTGGAGATGCTGGACCTGGAGTGGGGCGTGGAGGCGCGCAACACCATCCTGGCCCGCATGCGCCGCTTCCGCCTGCCTTTCCACACCGCAAAAAAGCACCCGGCCCCGCCGACGGACGCCGAGATTGCCGACTGGATCGCCGAGATCGAATGCCTGTCACCGTCGGCCCCCGTGGAGGCGCCCGACGTCTCAATCATCATCCCGGTGTATAACCAGCTTGCATTCACCCTGGGCAATATTGCCTCGGTGTTGGCCTCGCCGACCCGTTACTCCTACGAGATCATCGTCGCCGACGACTGCTCCACCGACCAGACGGGGCCGCTGATGGCTGGTGGCGTGGGCCAGGTGCGCCATGTGCGCGGCGAGACCAACCAAGGTTTCATCCGCAATTGCAATGCCGGGGCACGGGCGGCGCGCGGGCGTTTCCTGGTGTTCCTGAACAACGACACCTTCGTCCTGCCGGGTTGGCTGGACGAGATGATCGGCACCGTGGAGGCCGATCCGGCAGTCGGCTTGGTCGGCTCCAAGCTGGTCTATCCGGACGGTCGCCTGCAGGAGGCCGGCGGCATCATCTGGCGCGACGCCTCGGCCTGGAACTTCGGCCGCTATGATCAGGTCCGCAAGCCGGAGTACAGCTACCTCCGCGATGTGGACTACGTGTCGGGCGCGTCCATCGCCGTGCCGCGTCCGTTGTGGGATGAGATGGGCGGCTTCGACGAGTGGTACGACGTGGCCTACGGCGAGGACAGCGACCTCGCCCTGCGCATCCGCCAGTCGGGGCGCCGGGTGGTGTTGCAGCCGCTGTCCATGCTCATCCACTTCGAGGGCATCAGTTCAGGGACCGACGTGACCCAGGGCGTGAAGGCCTATCAGGTCAGCAATGCCCGCAAGATTGCCGAGCGCTGGGCCGATGTCTTGGCCACCCATCGCCCCAACGGCGAACGCCCGGACTTGGAGAAGGAGCGCCCGGTGGGGCGCCGCGTGCTGGTCATCGACCACTGCACGCCGACCCCGGACCAGGACGCCGGTTCTTTGACCTGCCTTGAAATTATGCGTGCCTTCCAGGCCAACGACTTCAAGGTCACTTTCATTCCCGAGGACAATTTCCTGTTCATGCCCAAGGAGACGCGCAATCTCCAGCGCATCGGGATCGAGGCGGTTTACTATCCCTTCTACACCTCCGTCGAACAGTACCTGAGCGTCTATGGGGCGCTGTTCGACGTGGTGCTGATCTTCCGCAACGGCGCGGCCGGGCGGCATCTGGACACCGTCCGCCGCCTGTGTCCGCAGGCCCGCGTGGTGTTCCACAACTCCGACCTCCATTACCTGCGGGAGGAGCGCGAGGCAGCCCTCAAGGGCAATCCGCCCGAGCTGGTCGCCGCTGCCGCCGAGACCCGGCGACAGGAGTTGGCCATCATCAATGCCGTGGACACGACCGTCGTGCATTCGACCGCCGAGCAGGAGATGCTGGCCGAGGCCGCTCCCAAGGCGAAGGTCTACGTGTTCCCGTGGATTCTCGACCCGGTGGGCCGCGATACTGAGTTCAAGGAGCGGCACGGCCTGATGTTCCTCGGCGGCTATCGCCACACGCCCAACGTTGACGCAGTGCTGTACTTCGTGAGGGAGGTCTGGCCGCTGGTTCGCGCCCGCCTGTCCGATGTCACCTTCTACGCCGTGGGCAGCCATGCGCCGCGCGAGATCACCGATCTTGATGGACGGAATGGAGTGAGGGTGGTTGGTTTCGTGCAGGACCTGCGGCCGTTGCTGGCCGAGATCCGCCTGTCCGTGGCGCCCATCCGCTACGGCGCGGGCATCAAGGGCAAGGTCGCCATGAGCATGGCCTACGGCGTGCCGGTGGTGGGCACCGCCTGCGCCGCGGAAGGCATGGGGCTGACCTTGGGCAGCGATGTGATCGTGGCCGACGACCCTGCGGAGATGGCCGACGCCATCGCCGCCCTTTATGAAAATGAGACGCTATGGACGGCGGTATCCGATGCCGGTCTGGACTTCATCGCCCGCAATTATTCCAGCGCGCTGGGCAAGCGCCGGGTGGCGGAAATCGCCACCATGGCCGGCATGTGTCTGGACCACTGACGCCGCACCCCAACCCAGAACATCATGCTGACCATCAAACCCATCGGGGGTTCCATGAAAGAGTGCAGCAAGTCCATCCACCGCCGCCTGCAGAATGGCAACTTTCTGCGCCGCTACTTCCGCGGCGACGGTGTGGACATCGGCGGCGCCCCGGATCCTCTGTTCCTGTATCGCGAACTGTTTCCTCTGATGGGGGAGGTGCGCTGCTGGGACTTGGCCGATGGCGATGCGCAGTTCATGGAGGGTGTCGCCGATTCTACTTATGACTTCGTGCACTCCAGCCACTGCCTGGAGCATATGCGTGACCCGGTCGAGGCGCTGGACAACTGGCTGCGGGTCCTCAAGCCCCGCGGCCACCTGGTTGTCACCGTGCCCGACGAGGATATGTACGAGCAGGGGGTGTTTCCCAGCGCCTTCAACCGCGACCACAAGTGGACCTTCACCATCCACAAGCAGGCTTCGTGGAGCGACAAGTCGATCAACCTGCTCCAGATGCTGGCCCGCCTGGGGCCGGAGGCCGACGTGCGCCGGCTGGAGGTGATCGACTTTGGCTTTCGTCACGACCTGCCACGGTATGACCAGACCCTCAGCCCGGTGGCCGAGGCGGCCATCGAGTTCGTGGTCCGCAAACGTCCCGCCGCCGAGGTCGCCGCCGGTGGCCGCCTGCCCGGCGCCGCGCAGCCTGACCCGGAGGTGCGCCGCCACCTCAACCAGTATCGGGACGACCAGGCCACCCTGCGCTCCGTCAACCCCGGCAAGCCGCCGTTCAAGAACATTAGCGAGATCTGAGCCATGTCCATCGAAACCGTTCGCATTGCGTTCGCCGAGTTGGTGGAGGTGCAGTTTTCCCGGCGGAACCAACCGCCATTTGATATTTGAAACTCCGTAGAACGAACAGGTAAATGCCCATCTATATTTGGCAGTGCTAGCCGCGGCCCCTCCAGCGAATGCTCAATTTATGATTTTCTTACTTCGCTAACCTAGCGGCATAAGGTCGGCGTGGCGTTCCCGGTGTTTACTGCAAGACCGCTTTGTTGACGTGGAGGAGACGGCAAATGGCGTTAACGGTATTTATCGGTCCTCCCGGCGCAGGGAAGTCGACGGAAATAATAAAGCTGCTCCGGCGAGCGCAGCGGAACGGCGATCGGGTGGCGTTGTACCTGCCAGATCATGAGTTTCTCAACTGTCGCCCCAACGTGAAACCGGGCGGCTATATGGGGTGCCGGACAGGTGGACTTTCATTTCCAATTACCAAGGTGGTGGGGGTCGCAGAACTTGAAACCATTCTGGGTGCCGCTCAACCAAGAGATCTTGTAGTCATTGACGAGGTGCAGTACCTGGGGCCCAGTATTTGTCCGGCCTTGATTCGGGCTCATCACAATGATGTTAATGTGGTGGTTGGAATGCCGTCACAGCATCAGCTAATTGATCTGGAAAAGGGAGGATGTACAGTGGTTAAGCCTAATCATGCGCAAGACGTAAGTGAGTTTGATAAGCTTCTTGAAACTAGTCCACCCTTTCCCGGCGAGAGGCGCGCTTATCAACCTCTATTTGGTCTTGATCTCGATTTTAGTTATGTGCGGGAGGATTGTCCCCAGCGCCTGAAAATCATGCTATCGGCCTGTCGTATAAAAATGGGGTTTTCATCTGAGGTGCCGGCCGGGAAGACTTATCTGGATGTCGGCTGTTGCTCAGGATACTTTGTTGAGGGGATGGCGTCGGCTGGTTTTAAAAGTACCGGCGTGGACGTTCAGAAGGTATTTTTTGACATTGGGCGGAAGCTCTCGACTTACAGAGATAGCGGAACAGAGTATATACTAGAGAATGCATCCGATTTTTCCCGCAGGGAAGAGAAGTATGATGTCATATCCACTTTTGCCACTATTCAGTGGGTTATGGTGCAACAGGGGTATGAGGCGGGGAGGCAGGCGCTTATTAATCTGATGAACAGAGCAAATGATGTTTTCGTCCTTGAAATGGGGTACAGTTCTGAGGACGTATACAAAGGTAAGATTGATGTTGAAATTGACCGCGAGTGGACCCTATCAATATTGAAAAATGAAGGGGCATTTGGGGCGGTTCGCGGTTACTGGGCGGGCGAAAATGGATTGTGGCGCGATGTTTTCGTAGCTATGCGGTAAGATGACCTGTAGCGGCATCTTGCCATTCAAGCATCCGGCTCTAGATGCTGAGCGTTTCAGGCTGAAACAGACGCGTGGAGTGCGATGAGGGCAGGTCATGGGCAGAGTCCACCACAGGTCCTCCGAAACATTAGAGACCTGATAACTCAGGGGCTTCTGGATGAGGCCTTGGATGTTCTCGCTCAGCAGGTGAAGCTGCGCCCCAGCGATGCCGAGGTGTGGTATCTTTTCGGGGTGGCTTGCGAACGCCAAGGTGCGGTAAGCCGGGCTGTTTTTTGCTACAGGAAGGCGAGTGAAGTCGATCCGACTTGGGCGCTTCCCTGGTTTAAGGTCGGGAGCCTGTTAAGCGCCAAGGTGACAGAGCGGCAGTATGCGGTCGCGGCTCTTGAGCATGCCGTACAGCTTGCTCCTGGGTGGGTCGTTGCTAGTGAGTCTCTGTGCGCAGGCATGTGGCGTATTGGCCGTAGATACGACGCCTACGCGGCTGCTGCATCCCTGGCAGCCCGGCGTGGTGACGATCCGGTTGCTGCGGTACTGGCAGGAAGCTACGCTTTCGCAGTAGGCCAATTCTCTGCTGCATCGAATTTTTTCCGGAGAACCCTAGGGGACATTGCACGGCTGCCATTATGGGCACTCGTTGCGTTGGCGCGCTGGTCGTCGGCTACATGGCAGGGCGATATTTTCCGTTTATTAGTTGTTGAAGTGCAGAAACGGGAGGTGGATGAGAAGACGTCTATATTAATAGCGCGGTCTGCTTTTCGGATTGGGGAAGAATCAACGGCTAAACATTTTATTGATAAAGTCATCAGCAAAAACCCTAAGAACCGACAGGCCAATATCTTATTGGCTGATATCTATGTTTTGAATCATGAATGGTCGCTGGCAGCAACGCATCTCCATCGCGCAATTGCTGGTAGGCTTGGAGATGTTCGGCGGTTGCATCTTCTTGCTGAGCTAAACATACGTGTAGGCCGATCTGGCACTGCTGAGATAATACTCCGCGGGGTCGTTGCCAGTTCGCCTGACGATCCCAGGGCTTGGGGGGCACTGCTTGTCTTCCTCTTGTCGAAGGGGTGCGACCAGGAGGCTGCTTCTATTATTGAACGCCGCTGCGATGAGGACATCATCCATTTTAAGCGGACTCTCAAGTACCTTGACGACATTGGATTTCGCCAAGGTTTTGTGGCCGCAATCGCGAAGAATTTAAATGCGGAGTCCGCCGGACGTTTAGGACCCGCATTGGCTGGTTTGCAGCACCTCCGCCAGCTCGAAGCAATAAATCTGACGACACATGACCGGCCCGCCGCTTTCGAGCCACGCGCGCCCGAGGTACGCAGCGTCTGGCGCGACACTGTTGGTGAAGTTGGTGGGCATGTTGCGGTGGTTGCTGCCGTGATTAGGCGTGAGATGCGGACCCGTTTCAGCCGGGACAAGCTAGGCTATTTGTGGGCATTTATTGAGCCTTTAATATTAGTTGCCCTATTCTATGGAATTTTCATGGCTATGGGCCGGATGGCCCCTTTCGGCACTACGATGCTCACATTCCTTGTGAGCGGACTGGTGCCTTGGTATATGTTTCAAAATACGATGATAAGAGTGCAGACTGCCGCCCGGCAAAATGCACCCCTTCTCTATTTTCCGCAGGTTAAACCGATTGATTTATTTGCTGCTCGGGCAATCCTTGAGTTTGGAACTTTAACAATAGTTTGTTTTATCCTGATGGCGGCTGCCTATAGCTTAGAGCCATTTGGCGAAATCAAGAGCCCTATAGGCGTGTTATTTGCCTTATGCTTGGCTTGGTTGATGGGGAGTGGAATGGGACTGTGCGTTGCGGCTGCAATGACATGGTTCAATTGGGTAGAAAAGGTGGTGAGTTACGCCTTAAGGCTGTGGTTCTTTACGTCCGGTATCTTTTTTATGGCAAATGAGTTGCCGTCCGAGGTCCGCGACGTGCTGCAGTTCAACCCCATGTTCCATGTCATCGATGCCATGCGGGCGGCGTTGTTCTATGATTATCAGGCCGAGGGGTCGGCGATGACCGTTACCCTGGTGGTAGCTGTCGTCTCGTTGTTCCTGGGGCTGTTGGGCGAATCCTTGGCGCGGCAGCGGTTCCACCTATGATCCACCTCATCGACGTCAGCAAGACGTACCGCAACAAGAACGATGTGAAGGTCGTGCTTTTACCGACCACCTTGTCGCTGCCCACCAACCGGGCGATCGGCGTGCTGGGCCGCAACGGAGCGGGCAAGTCCACCCTGCTGCGCCTGCTGGCGGGGATCGAGCGGCCCGACACCGGCGATATCCGGCGCGAGGCACGGCTGTCCTGGCCGTTGGGTTTTGCCGGGGGCTTCCATGCCGATCTGTCGGGCCGGGAGAACGTGGCCTTCATCGCCGACATCCACAACGTGCCGCCCGCCGAGATCATGCCGTTCGTCCTGGAGTTCTCCGAACTCGGCAGCTATTTCGAGGAGCCCTTTCGAACCTATTCTTCAGGAATGCGCGCGCGCCTGGCCTTCGCAGCCAGCATGGCGGTCGATTTCGACTGCTACCTGATCGACGAGATCACCGCCGTCGGCGACCGCCGGTTCCAGGAAAAGTGCCGGGACGAATTCGCCCGTCGGCGGGAACGCTCGGGGCTGCTCCTCATCTCCCACAGCGCCAACACCATCCGGCAGTATTGCGACCTCGCCCTGGTTCTGCGCGACGGGATGCTGGTTCCGTTCGACAATGTCGGCGAGGCCATCCAATTCTACGAGAACGATTGAACTGGATGGATGGGCGCGTGCCTACAACCAAGTGGCGGATTTATAAGTGGGATAGCCTTCCGCGCTTGTGATTTTTTACCTGAGATATAGGACAACATAAGTAGGTTTACGACTGCCGTCTGGCTGCGCGCCGGTGCGACGATGGTGGACGTCAGAAATGGGGCGGGTCCCCGAGGTCGGATGATGAAGCGAGCCAAAGCGATTGCCATCATTGGCACGGCCTGCCGGTTTCCCGGTGGCGCGGCCACTCCGGCCTCCTTTTGGGACATTCTCAGCCAGGGCCGTGATGTCGTCACGGAGATCCCCAACGACCGTTTTGATAAGCGGATCTTCCAACATCCCGACATTGGCGTCGCCGGGCGCTCCTACACCTATGCTGCCGGGACAGTTGGCGACGTGGCGGGCTTTGACGCTGCGTTCTTTGGCATCAGCGCGCGCGAGGCCGAGCAGATGGACCCCCAGCAGCGCCTGCTGCTGGAACTGACGTGGGAGGCGATGGAGCGCGGCGGGCAGGTGCCCGACCACATCGCCGGAACGCCGACCGCCGTCTATGTGGGCATTTCCGCCACCGACTACGCCGATATTCGCCAGGGCGACGCGGAGACCGGCAACGCGTATTTCATGCTCGGGTCCACGTTGTCGATTGCCGCCAACCGCATCTCCTACATTTTTGACCTCAACGGCCCGAGCATGGCGATTGATACCGCCTGCTCGTCGTCCCTGGTGGCGCTGCACGAGGCGGTGCACGCCCTGCGCGGCGGCCGGTGCGGCATGGCCGTGGTCGGCGGGATGCACCTGCTGCTCAGTCCATACAACTTTGTCGGCTTTTCCAAGGCGACCATGCTGGCCCCCTATGGCCGCTGCCGGGCCTTTGACGCGCTGGCCAAGGGCTACGTGCGCGGCGAGGGCGGCGGCGTGGTGTTGCTCAAGCCGCTGGCCGATGCCGAGCGCGACGGCGACCCGATCCTCGGCCTCATCCGCGATGTGGACATCAACACCGATGGGCGCACCAAGGGCATCGCCCTGCCGTCCGGCGAGGCGCAGGAAGCCCTGTTGACCCGCGTCTATGCCCGCGCGGGTGTGGACCCGAACGACGTGGTGTACCTTGAGGCCCACGGCACCGGCACCTCGGTCGGCGACCCGGCGGAAACCGGGGCCATCGGGCGGGCCTTGGGGCGGCACCGCACGGCCGGCCCGCTGCCCGTCGGGTCGGTCAAAAGCAACATTGGCCACCTGGAACCCGCCGCAGGCATGGCCGGGCTGATCAAGTCCCTGCTGATCCTGCGTCATCGGGTCATTCCGCCGACCCTGCATGTCGAGACGCTCAATCCCGATATCGACTTTGAGGGGCTGAATCTGGCCCCGGCTCTGACTGCTCAGCCGCTGCCTCGGACAGAGCGCCCGGCGGTGATCGGCATCAACTCGTTCGGGTTTGGCGGCACCAACGCCCACGTGATCGTGGAGGAATACCGCGCCGCCCCCGTTGCTGCCGACGAGTCGGCCGACGCGCCGCTGTACCTGTCGGCGCGCACCGAACCCGCCCTGCGCCAGTTGGCCGGGGAGATGGCCGGGGCGCTGCAAAACGGCGTCTCGCGGGCCGATGCCGCGTGGACTCTGGGGCGCCGCCGCAGTCATCTGGAAACCAGGCTGGTCGCACGCGGCCCTGACGTCGTGGAGGCTCTGGCCGACTATGCTTCGGGCGAGGCGCCAAGCGCCATCACCGCCGGGTCGGCGCTGTCGCGGGGCGCGCCGGTCGGTCTGGTGTTTGCCGGGAACGGCAGCCAGTGGACCGGCATGGGCGCCGCCCTGCTGGGCGAGGACGCCGTCTTCCGCGCCGCCATCGAGCGCATCGATCCCCTGGTGCAAAAGGCCGCCGGGTGGTCCGTGCTGGCCGAAATGGCGCTTGATGCCGACCCGGCGCGCATGGATGACACCCGCATCGCCCAGCCGATGCTGTTCGCCCTTCAGGTCGGGCTGGTCGAGAGCCTGCGGGCGCGCGGCCTGACCTTTGGCGCCGTGACCGGCCATTCGGTCGGCGAAG
>JBAYSM010000080.1:0-14728 GCA_041676205.1 Rhodospirillaceae bacterium
ATGCGCGCCACCCTGGGCATCGTCAACGTGGCCCGGATGGCCGGGGTGCCGATCCTCCCCTGTGCCTTTTCCAGCGCCCCGCGCAAGCAATTGGGGTCGTGGGACCGCTTCCAGATCGCCCTGCCGTTCGCCCGTGGCGTGATCGCCTGGGGCCAGCCGATCGACGTTGCCAAGGACCTTGACGATGCCGGCATGGAGGCCGCCCGCCTGCGCATCGAGGACGCCATGAACGCCTTGGCCCATGCCGCCGAGGCCGCCTGCGGTCATCCGCCGACCGCCCCCGCGCCACCCGGCCCGCCCCCGGAAAAGAAGAAGAAAACGCCATGATGGCCGCCCTCTACCGCCTGCTGACCACGGCGGCGGGTCCGGCTATCGACCTGCTGCTGGCCCGCCGCCTCAAGCGCGGCAAGGAGCATCGGGTGCGCTTGCCCGAACGGCGCGGCATCGCCGGTCTGCCCCGGCCCGACGGCCCGCTGGTGTGGATCCACGGGGCCAGCGTCGGCGAGGCGCTATCGGTCCTGCCGCTGATCGAACGCCTGCTGGCCGACCGGCCGACCCTGCACGTCCTGCTGACCACCGGCACGGTGACGTCGGCCGCGCTGATGGCCGACCGCTTGCCGCCGCGCGCCATGCACCAGTTCGTGCCGGTGGATCGCCTGCCGTGGGTGCGGCGGTTTCTGGACCATTGGCGGCCCGATATGGCGCTGTGGATGGAAAGCGAGTTCTGGCCCAATCTGGTGATGGAAACCCAGAAGCGCGGCGTGCCCACGGTGCTGGTCAACGGGCGCATTTCCGCACGCTCGTTCCGGGCGTGGCAGCGTCTGCCGAGCCTGATTGCCGCCCTGCTGCGCGGCTTCACGCTGGCACTCGGTCAGACCGAGGGCGACCGGGCGCGGCTGGAGGCCTTGGGCGCGCCGGTCACGGCATTCCTCGGCAACATCAAGTTTTCCGCCCCGCCGCTGCCCGCCGACGAGGCCGCGCTGAACGAGCTACGCACCGCCATCGGCGGCCGCTCGCTGTGGCTGGCCGCCAGCACCCACGCGGGCGAAGAAGACATCGCCTGGCAGGTGCACCGCCGCGCCGCCGTGGTCCATCCCGGCTTGCTGACCGTCGTGGTGCCGCGCCATGCCGAGCGCGGCCCGGCTATCGCCGTGGACCTGGAGGCCTTGGGGGCGCGGGTGGTTCGCCGGTCCTCTGGCCGCTTGCCCGATGCCGGAACCGACGTGTACTTGGCCGACACCATGGGCGAGATGGGACTGTTTTATCGCCTCGCCCCGGTGGTGTTCGTCGGCAAATCGCTGTGCGGCGGCGGCGGACAGAACCCGCTGGAGCCAGCCCGCCTGGGCTGTGCCGTGGTGTTCGGGCCGCGCATGGACAACTTCGCCCACATCGCCCACCGCATGGTCGAGGCCGGGGCGGCGCGGCGCATTGACGACGCCGGGGAACTGGCCGAGGTGGTGCCGGCCTTGCTGGGCGATGCGACGGCGTGCAAGGCGCTGGGCCAGGCTGGCGAGACGTTCGGCGGCAGCGAGGCAGCGGCGCTGGAGCGGGTTCTGGACCGTCTGACCCCGTTGCTCGATGCCATGGAGGCGGCCCATGCGCGCCCCTGAGTTCTGGCAGACGGGAGGCCCGCTGGCCCGAATCCTGGAGCCGTTCGGGCTGCTGTACGGTGCCGTCACCGTCTGGCGTTTGCGCCATGGTCGCCCCGTGCAGGTTCCGGTGCCGGTGGTGTGCGTCGGCAACGTGGTGGCGGGGGGTGTCGGCAAGACGCCGGTGGTGCTTGACCTGCTACGCCGGCTGTCGGGCGCTCATGCCCTGCTGCGCGGCTACGGCGGCAAGGAGCGCGGGCCGCTGCGGGTCGATCCGGCCCGTCACGACTATGAGGCAGTGGGCGATGAGGCCCTGCTGCTGGCCGACCGCGCCCCGACCTGGGTGGCGCGGAACCGCGCGGCCGGGGCACGCTGTGCGGCCGACGCCGGGGCATCGGTGATCGTCATGGACGACGGCTTCCAGAACCCCAGCATCGCCAAGGATCTGTCGCTGGTGGTGATCGACGGCGTGGCCGGATTCGGCAACCGCCGCATCATTCCCGCCGGCCCCTTGCGCGAGCCGCTGCACGGCGCCTTTGCCCGCGCCGATGCCGTGGTCCTGATGGGACCGGACGAAAGCGGCGTGGTCCGCCGCCTGGAGCGGTTGGGCTATGGCCACCTGCCGGTGCTGCGTGCCTCGCTGGTGCCGGGGCCGGAAGCGGTGCGCATGGCCGGGCGCAAGGTGGTGGCCTTTGCCGGAATCGGGCGTCCGGGGAAGTTCTTTACGTCGTTGCGGGAGTTGGGGGCACAGGTGCTGGCAACCCATCCCTTTGCCGACCATTATCCCTATGCCCCGGCCGACATTCAGCCGATCCTGGACGAGGCGTTCCAGCTTGGCGCGACGCCGGTGACGACTGCCAAGGACGCCGTGCGCCTGCCGCTCGATCAGCGCCAGCAGGTCGATGTGCTGGGCGTCGCGGTGGCGTGGCAGGACGAGGCTGCCTTGAATGCCGTACTCGCGCGGGTGCGTAACCGTCTGACCGCGCCGGAGGCTGCTGGAAATGGCTGACCGCGCCCGCCCGATCCATTATCTGCAAGCCGCGCTGGTGCTGCCCGCGTGGGGCCTGTTCCGGGTGCTGCCGGTGGGCGCGGCCTCGGCGCTGGGGTCGTTGCTGCTACGTGCCCTTGGACCGCTGACCAAGCCGCACCGCATCGCCGCCGATAACCTGCGCCGCGCCTTTCCCGACAAGTCCGAGGCCGAGATCACGGCCATCCTGCGCGGCATGTGGGACAACCTGGGCCGCAACGTCGGCGAATTGCCGCATTTGGCAGAGATCGCCGATCCGCGCAGCGGACGGGTCGAGGTGATTGGGGCCGAGCATATAGCACAGGCCCGCGATGACGGGCGGCCCGGCCTGTTCGTCGGCGGGCACTTCGCCAACTGGGAACTGATGCCGTTCACGTTCAAGCACGCCAGCATGGCAATGCACGTGTTCTACCGCGCGCCCAACAATCCGCTGGTCGATCGATGGTTCCGCAAGGTCCACGCCGGGGGCGGCGGCGAGCTTTTACCCAAGGGCCGCGACGGCGCCCGGCGGGGGCTGGAATTGCTGCGCGCAGGGGAACACCTGGGCGTGCTGATTGACCAGAAAATGAACGACGGCATTGCCGTGCCGTTCTTTGGCCGCAACGCCATGACCGCCCCGGCCTTGGTGCAGATGGCGGTGAAGTACGATGCGCCGGTGGTGCCCATGTACATCATGCGCCTGGGTGGCTGCCGGTTTCGAGTGGTGGCCGAGCCGCCTCTGCCGATGGTGCGCACGCCCGATGGCAAGGCCGACCTTCAGGCGTCCTTGCGTGCGGTGAACGGCCGCCTCGAAGCCTGGATCAGGGAAAACCCCGAGCAATGGCTATGGGTCCACCGGCGGTGGCCGAAGTCCTGAACTTGGCAATGTGTCGGTTGGCTGGACACGGCGGCCTAGCGTGGCTATGAAGAAGGGGCAGCGCAAGCGCAACGGGATTTGGCAGACATGAGCATCACGGCGGAACGCGACGGCAATACCTTGATCCTGGAATTGCAGGGTCGTCTGGACAGCACGTCCTCGGCGGCGGTCGAGGCCGATATCCTGGGCCAGCTTGACGGTGGGGCAGCGCATGTGGTGCTCGATTTCGCGCGGCTGGATTATATTTCCAGCGCCGGGCTGCGGGTCATCCTGGTGACGGCCAAGCGGGTCAAGCAGGCCGGCGGCATCATGGTGCTGTGCGCCCTGCAACCGCACATCCGCGAAGTGTTCGAGATCAGCGGCTTCCTGTCCATTCTGACCGTCACCGACGACCGCGCCGCCGCCATGGCCAAGGCCCCGGCGTAACCTACCCCATCAGCAGCCGATAGCGGCCCACCGCGCGCTGGCGTTTTGCGCCCTTGGGCGGGGTCGGCTCGCAGCGGGCGTCTTCGAACAGCCGCGTGTACTCGATCCGCTGCACCAGCGCGGGCGTGACATGGGGCAGCCGTGGGGCGACGGCGGCCATTGCACCGGCAAATACCGCGATTACCGTATGCGGCCCAAGTATCCGGGTATCGTCCTGGCGTTGCCAGGTCACGGGTCCCAGTGGATGAGGCGGCGGCAGGCGGATGACGGGCATTGTCATTAGAACGACCTCCGGGGCGCGGATGGCGCACCTGCAAGCCTACGCCCCACCACGTCCAACCGTCAGCGCACGGATGGAGAAGGGGGCCGCGCGGAGGCGTTAGCATGAGCCGTCCGAAGGGAGCGCACGCGCATGTTGACGTTCCCCTTTCGCATGGGCACACTGCCCGCAACCGAATGATCCCCGTGGGAGAGACTGGCCCATATTTGGGGCTTGCGCCGAAGGAGCAACCGCCTCCGGAAACTCTCAGGCACCCAGGACCGTGGGGGGACGGACCTCTGGAAAGCAGATCGCGCGGGCGTTCCGCGCGGCCTCACCGACGAAGTAAGCCATAGGGCGCCGTGCCCAAGGTGAATCTTTCAGGTTTCTGAGACAGAGGGAGGCATTCGCCGCATCGGCCTTGCCCGTGCCTGCGTAGGCTATGGGGGAGTGTCGAAGCGATACTGCCCCCGTCTGTCCGCTCCTGCCGGAGGATTCGCCCGTGACCGTCGCACCGCCCGCCGATGACGTTCTCAAGACCACGCCGCTTGATGCCCTGCATCGGGAACTCGGCGCCCGTATGGTGCCGTTCGCCGGATACGCCATGCCGGTGCAGTACCCGTCGGGGATCCTTGCCGAGCACACCGCCTGCCGCACCGGCTGCGTGCTGTTCGATGTTTCCCACATGGGCCAGGCCTACTTGCACGGCGATGCCGCTGTCGCGGTGATCGAGGGCCTGACGCCGGGTTCCCTGCGCGAGCTTAAGGCCGGGCGGCAACGCTACACCGTGCTGACCAACGAAGCCGGGGGCATCCTCGACGACCTGATGGTGGTCAACTGCGACGGCCACAAGCTGTTCCTGGTGGTCAATGCCGGGTGCAAGGACGCCGACTTCGCTCACATCAAGGCGCACGCGGGGGACCGCGCCCGCCTGGAGGTGCTGCCCGACCGCGCCCTGCTCGCCCTGCAAGGCCCCAAGGCCGCCGCCGTGATGGCCCACTTCGCCCCGGCCGCGGCGTCGATGGTGTTCATGGATGCCGGGCCACTGACCGTGGGCGGCATTCCGTGCTTCGTCACCCGGTCGGGGTATTCCGGCGAGGATGGGTATGAAATCTCCGTCGCCGCCAATCAGGCCGAAAAGCTTGCCCGTCACTTCCTGGAGATGCCCGACTGCGTGCCAGCCGGCCTGGGCGCGCGCGATTCCCTGCGCCTGGAAGCCGGGCTGCCGCTCTATGGCAGCGATATCGACGCCACCATCAGCCCGGTCGAGGCCGGTCTGGAGTTCGCCATCGGCAAGCGCCGCCGGACCGAGGGCGGCTTCCCCGGCGCCGAGCGTATCTTGCGTGAACTAAAAGACGGCGTGAGCCGCCGCCGCGTCGGCCTCAAGCCCGCAGGCCGTGCCCCGGCCCGCGCCCATACCGAAATCCACGACACCCATGGCAATGTGATCGGCGAAGTGACCAGCGGCGGCTTTGGCCCCACGGTCGAAGGGCCGATCGCCATGGGCTATGTCGCAACCGCATTTTCCGAACCGGGAACGCCGGTGGTGCTGATGGTCCGCGGCAAGCCGCTGGACGCCCACGTCGTCGCCCTGCCTTTCGTCGAACAACGCTACTACAGGGGTTAAGGCCAATGAGCACCATGTACTACACCGAAGACCATGAGTGGCTGTCCGTCGAGGGCAAAACGGCCATCGTCGGCATCACCGACTATGCCCAGCAGCAGCTTGGCGACGTCGTATTCGTGGAACTGCCCGACGAGGGCAAGGAACTGGCCCAGGGCGGTGAAGCCGCCGTGGTCGAAAGCGTCAAGGCGGCGAGCGAAGTCTATGCCCCCGTCTCCGGCACCGTGACAGCGGTCAATGCCGACCTCGAAGGTACTCCGGCCCTGGTCAACGAAGACGCCACCGGCGCCGGCTGGTTCTTCGCCCTGACACTGTCCGATCCCTCCGAACTCGACAACCTGATGGACGCGGCGGCCTACGAGGCCTTCGTCGCCGGTCTGGAATAAAGGCTCCCCTGCCCATGCGCTACCTTCCGCTGACCGATGATGACCGCCGCGCCATGCTCGAGACCATCGGCGCGGACAGTGTCGATGCCTTGTTCCGGGACGTGCCGCGCGCCGCCTGGAATACCGCCGCGCCCAATCTGCCCGATCATTTGGGGGAGATCGAGGTGGAGCGCGCGCTGTCCGTCATGGCGCGCAAGAACCTGGACTGCGGGGCGGCGCCCTGCTTCCTGGGGGCGGGGGCGTATCGGCATCATACGCCGGCGGCGCTGGACTATCTTATCCAGCGCGGCGAGTTCCTGACCGCCTACACGCCGTATCAGCCGGAAGTCAGCCAGGGCACTTTGCAGACCCTGTTCGAGTTTCAGACCCAGGTGGCGCTGATCACCGGCATGGATGTGGCGAATGCGTCGATGTACGACGCCGCCACCGCCTGTGCCGAGGCCGGGGCCATGGCCGCGCGCATCACCAAGCGCAAGCGCATCCTGGTGTCGGGCTCGGTGCATCCGCACTATGCCTCGGTCACGGCGACGCAGCTTCAGCATACGGGGCTCGATGTCGAGGTGCTGCCGCCCGATCCGCTGGCCATGGAAGACCTGCTCGGCCGGGTGGACGAGGATCTGGCCTGCCTGATCGTGCAGACGCCGGGCTTCTTCGGCCATCTGCGCGATGTATCGAAGCTGGCCGATGCATTGCACGAACTGGGCGCGCTGCTGGTCGTCGCGGTGGCCGAGCCGCTGTCGCTTGGCCTCATCACCCCGCCCGGCGAAATGGGCGCCGACATCGTGGTGGCCGAGGGCCAGAGCATGGCGACGCCGCCGTCGTTCGGCGGGCCGGGCGTCGGCCTGTTCGCCACGCGGTCCAAGTACCTGCGCCAGATGCCGGGCCGCCTGTGCGGCGAGACGGTGGACGTTGAGGGCAGGCGCGGCTACGTGCTGACCCTGTCTACCCGCGAACAGCACATCCGGCGCGAGAAGGCGACATCCAACATCTGCACCAACTCGGGGCTGATCGCGCTGGCGTTCTCCATCCACATGACCTTGCTGGGCGAGGCCGGATTCACCCGTCTGGCCGAGATCAACCACGCCCGCGCGGTCGATCTGGCCGGGCGTCTTGGCCAGCTTGAGGGCGTCAAGGTCCTGCCCGCCGCGTTCTTCAACGAGTTCGCCGTCACCCTGCCCAAACCCGCCGCCGAGGTGGTCGAAGCCCTGGCCGCGCGCGGCATCCTGGGCGGCGTGCCGGTGTCGCGGTTCCACCCGACCTACCCGGAACTGGCCGAGGTCATGCTGGTCGCGGCCACCGAAATGAACACCGATGCCGACGTGGACGCCCTGGTCGCCGCGCTGAAGGAGATCCTGTGATGGTCGATACCATAACCGGCAACCAGGCCCTGCAGATCGAACAGCCGTTGATTTTCGAGCAGGACGAGCCGGGCCGCACCGCTGTTGATCTTCCCGCTCCGACCATCCAGGAAGATCGCCTGGGCGGTCTGCGCCGCAAGACCAAGGTTGGTCTGGCCGGCCTGTCCGAGCCGCAGGTGGTGCGCCACTACACCCGGCTGTCGCAGAAAAACTACGGCATCGATTCGGTGTTCTATCCGCTCGGCTCGTGCACCATGAAGCACAACCCGCGCCTCAACGAGAAGATGGCCCGCCTGCCGGGCTTTGGCGACATCCACCCGTTCCAGCCTGAAAGCACCGTCCAAGGCGCGCTGGAACTGATGGACACCCTGGCCCATTGGCTCAAGGAACTGACCGGGATGCCCGCCGTGGCGCTGTCTCCGGCGGCTGGCGCGCATGGCGAACTGTGCGGCCTGATGGCCATCCGCGCCGCGCTTGAGGCGCGCGGCGATGCCCGTAAGGTGGTCCTGGTCCCCGAAAGCGCCCACGGCACCAACCCCGCCACGGCGGCGGCCTGCGGGTACGAGGTCGAGTCGATCCCCGGCGACGGCAACGGCCGCGTCTCGCTGGCCGGGCTGAAGGACAAGCTGGGGCCGCACGTCGCCGCCTTCATGGTGACGAACCCCAACACCTGCGGCCTGTTCGAGGGCGAGATCATCGAGATCAGCAAGGCGGTGCACGACGCCGGGGCGCTGGTCTACATGGACGGCGCCAACTACAACGCCATCATGGGCCGCGTGAAGGTGGCCGAGCTTGGCATCGACGCCATGCACATCAACCTGCACAAGACGTTCTCCACCCCGCACGGCGGTGGCGGGCCGGGCGCTGGCCCGACCGTGCTGTCCGACGCCCTGGCGCCGTTCGCGCCGCTGCCGTTCGTGGTCCACGGCCCCGATGGCTTCCGCATGATCGAACACGCCCGCGATGCCGCCGAAGGCCAGCAGCCGTTCGGCCGCATGAAGGGCTTCCACGGCCAGTTCGGCGTGTTCGTGCGTGCCTTGTCCTACATGATGAGCATGGGCAAGGACGGTCTGGCCAAGGCGTCGGGCGACGCGGTGCTGAACGCCAACTACCTGCAAGCCCGCCTCAAGGGCAGTCTGTCGGCGTCCTACGAGGGGCCGGTGATGCACGAGGCGCTGTTCGACGACCGTTTCCTCAAGGATACCGGGGTGTCCACGCTCGATTTCGCCAAGGCGATGATCGACGAGGGCTTCCATCCCATGACCATGTACTTCCCGCTGGTCGTGCACGGCGCTTTGTTGATGGAGCCGACGGAAACCGAGAGCAAGCAGACCCTGGACGCCTTCTGCGACACCCTGTTGGCCCTGGCCGCCAAGGCCAAGGCCGGGAACGCCGACTGGTTCAAGGCGGCACCCCGCCACACCCCGCGCGGGCGTCTGGACGAAGCGCAGGCGGCGCGCAAGCCGGTGCTGCGGTGGACCCCTCCTGCGCAGGTTGCTGCGGAGTAATCCTTAAGCGAGACGTCATTATGACGTTTTTGTGAATGCCGGCGCCCGGTCACAGTCGTTTGTGTCCGGGCGCTGCGTCTCTTGTGTGGCGTCTTCAGCTTCGGCCGGAAGGATGCAGCACGATGAGTCACCGTGGCACGCCCTTGTTCGACCACCGCGAACCCGCTCTCGACAGTGTTACCGTCACCCATCGAGGCTTCGTCCGGTGGCAGATCGGAACCGTGGTGGTGCTGTTTCTGTTTGGGCTGGTGTTCACCCTGTACCCGACGCTGGCCGGCATGACCTTTGACGGCATGGATGGGTTTGGGTTGGCGGCCGGGAATGCCGAAGATCCCGACATGGCTGGCGCCGCGCCCGAAGGGCAGCGTTTGAAACTCGCGGTGTTCGGGGCGCTGACCCTGTTCAATCTCAACGCCGAGGGCAGCTTTGCGACGTGGTGGTCCAGCTTCAACCTGGGACTGGCCGCGGTGCTGGCCTTCTTGGTGTCGCTCCGGGTAGGCCGGGCCAGCCGGTTTCAAGGCATCCTGTGGCGCGGGCTGGCGGTCGTCATGCTGCTGCTGTGCATCGACGAAGTGGCCCAGGTCCACGACCGCATCAACAAGGCCCAGTTCGTCCTCGGCGTCCTCTTTGAAAGCCTGCCGTCGCGCCCTTGGGTAATAATCGGCGGGGCATTCGCCCTCTTGGTGGGCCTTGCCTCCATACCGCTTTTGTTGGCTCTGCCGCGTCGCGTAGCGGCCCAGATCGTTCTCGCGGGGGCGGCCTTTGTGCTGGGAGCGGTGGGCCTGGAAGTGCTGGCGGCAGAACTTGAAAGCGCGGGGGCGAGCCTCTACAGCCTGCCGGTCATGACGCTGATCCTGATCGAGGAAACCCTTGAGATGGGGGCCATCGCGCTGTTCAACATCGTGCTGTTCACCCGATTGGTCCCGCCCGGTTTGAGCGTGCGGTTTCCAGAGACGCGCGTCCCGGCGCCTGTTCTCCAAGCCGCACGGCAACGCGACGCCGCCGAATAGACGAAGGGCCGGATACCCCCCGGCGTCCGGCCCTCGACTTCTTCCCCCCGCAAGGCAACCCCGGTATAGACGCTAGCGGAAAGCGCCCCCGCGACCATGCGATGAAGTCATCCTACGGGGTAGTTCGCGCGCACGATATCCTCCCTAAGAACCATGCGGCGGTTTTTATGCCGCGTGGATGCCGCGCAGGAACTGTTCGACCTGTTGGCGCAATTCACCGGCCTCGTTCTGGAGCTCATTTGCCGACGCATAAACGCGGCGGGCCGAGTCCTGGGTATCGCCGGCGGCCTGGGAAACGCCCTGGATGTTGCGGGACACTTCCTCGGTGCCGTGCGCGGCTTCGGTGACATTGCGCGAGATTTCACGGGTGGCCGCGCTCTGCTCCTCGACCGCGGTGGCGATGGAGGTGGCAATCTCGTCGATTTGTTCGATGACGTCGGTGATGCCTTGGATGGCGCCGACGGCTTCCTCGGTGGCGGCTTGCACGGCGGCGATTTGCTGGCTGATGTCGTCGGTGGCGCGCGCCGTCTGGCTGGCCAGGGTCTTGACCTCGTTGGCGACCACCGCAAAGCCCTTTCCGGCCTCTCCAGCGCGCGCGGCCTCGATCGTGGCGTTGAGGGCCAGCAGGTTGGTTTGACTGGCGATGTCGGTAATCAGCTTGACCACCTCGCCAATCCGTCCCGCCGCCTGGGCCAGCCCCTGGATGGTGGCGTTGGTGGAGCGGGCCTGGGCCACGGCACGCCCAGCGATGTCGCTGGAGGTCTGCATCTGACGGCCGATTTCACTGACCGAGGCATTGAGCTCCTCGGTTGCGGCGGCCACGGTCTGCACGTTGGCGGCGGCCTGTTCGGTGGCGGCGGCCACCGCGCCGCTCTGGCGGCTGGTCTGCTCGGCCCCGGCCGATAGGCTGTCCGAGGCCTGATGCAGGTTGTTGACCGACTCGGCCACGGTGTCCATGAGGCGCGTGACCTTGCCTTCGAACTCCTCGGTCATGACCTCCAGGCTCTGCTGGCGTTCCAGCTTGCGGGCCTGTTCGACCGCCTGTTCTTCGCCGATGCGGCGGCGTTCGATGGCGTTGATCTGGAACACCTCCAGCGCCCGGCCCATGTCGCCGATCTCGTCGCCGCTGTCGGCACCGGGCAGCGGAGTGTCGAGGTCGCCATTGGCCAGCCGCGCCATGGCCGTGGTCATGGCGGCAATGGGGGCGGCCACGGTGCGGCGCACCCACAGGGTCACGCCGATGCCCAGCCCCAGGGCCAGCACCGCCATGGCGGTGCCGATCAGCAGCGCGCGGTTGAACGCCGCCGCATAGGAACTGGCATCCATCGCCACCACCAAGGCGGCCACCGGCTTGCCCGAGAAGTCCTTCAGCGCCCCGGTGTGCGCAGTGTACGGCGTGCCGTCGCGGACTGTCTTGGTGATGCTGCGGCTGCCCGCAAAGGCCGTGCGCAGCGTCTCCGGTGCGGTAATCTCCCAGCCCTCGGCGGTGGTGCCCAGGGCCTTGAACGCGGAGTCCTCGGCGACGTAGATGGCGAACTCGCCGCCATAGAGCGCCTTCATGCGGTCCACGAAGGCTTGGCTCAAGGCGCCGCCGAATTCTACCGAGCCGACATGGGCGCCGTCCGGGCCGGACACCGGCACCACGCCACGCACGCCCAGGCCCTCGCGCCCAGACTCCAGTCCGATGACGGGAGCCTTGGCGCGGTTGGCCTCAACCACCGTATGGCGGAAGGAGGACAAGTCATCGCCGAACTTGTCGGGACGGTGGACGCGCAGCATCGTGTGCGCCTGCGGCGTGTGGAACTGGAACTGCTGGATGCCGTAGGTGCCACGCAAGGTGGCGAAACCGGGCACGAACATCTCGGACAGGGCCGCGCGATCACCGGCAGCGGCGGCGGCCTTGGCGCCCGGAACGCGGCTGACCAGTTCAGCCAGCGTCACGGCGCGCAGGGTTTCGGCCTCGATGGCGGCTTCGACGGCAGCGAAACGGTTGTGAAGTTCGGCTTCCTCGGCATCTTTGATGATGCCCGACATCACATAGAGCGATGCCGGAACCAGGATGCCAACGACAAGGCCGAGGCCGATGATGAAAGCGCCCCCGATACGGGTGCCAACCGGTAAATCGCGAACGCTTTTCATGCCACTACCTCTTTCCGCATCACACGTCTGGCGAGTAATGTCGCATGCGCTCGAAAGGTGCAGCCACAGCAAGAAGGTATATTAGGGTGTTCTTTAGAGTCTGCTATCGACGCCTGATATACCCAGTTTATCCATAAGGGCGATGTCACGGCCGACCGCGCTGTTGGGCGTGGTGAGCAGGTCTTCGCCATAGAACATGGAGTTGGCGCCGGCCAGGAACGCCAGGGCCTGGGTCGCTTCGTCCATGGCGGCGCGCCCCGCCGACAGGCGCACGACCGAACGCGGCATGGTGATGCGGGCCACCGCGATGGTGCGCACGAACTCGATGGCGTCAATGCCCAGCGGCGCGCCCCCATCGGTCAGCGGCGTGCCTTCGACCGGGACCAGCATGTTGATCGGCACGCTGTCGGGGTGGGTCGGCAGGGTCGCCAGGGTCTGGATCATGCCCGCCCGGTCGTCGCGGCTTTCGCCCATGCCGATGATGCCGCCCGAGCACACCTTGATCCCAGCCTGCCGCACGGCGGCCAGGGTTTCCAGGCGGTCATCGTAGGTGCGGGTGGTGATGATCTCGCCATAGTATTCGCGCGAGGTATCGACGTTGTGGTTGTAGTAGTCCAGGCCCGCTTCGCGCAGGGCGGCGGCCTGTTCGGCGGTCAGCATGCCCAGCGTCATGCAGCTTTGCAGGCCGGTTTCATGCACCGCCTTGATCATGCCGACCATGGTTTCCAGGTCGCGGTCCTTGAGCTTGCGCCATGCCGCGCCCATGCACAGGCGCGACGCCCCGGCTTCCTTGGCCTTGAGGGCGGCGGCGCGCACTTCCTCGACCGGCATCAGGGGTTCGACCTTCAGCTTGGACTTGCTGCGGGCGCTTTGGGAGCAGTACTTGCAGTCCTCGGCGCAGCCGCCGGACTTGATGTTAACCAGCGACGACCGCTGCACCTGATTGGGGTCGAACGTCGCGCGGTGGATGGTCTGGGCGCGAAACATGAGGTCATTGAACGGCAGGTCGAACAGCGCGAGGACCTCGGCGCGCGTCCAGTCGTGACGCGGGGTGGCCTCATCGCGGGCGGGGGTGACGGCGTTCATGGCGACTGCTCCGGCAGGTGGGGGCTGAAGGGCGAGTACCATACAGCGCGGGCCGGTGCAACGCCTGGAGGTTTGTGGGTATTGTTTGGAGAGGGGTAAAGCCCGGCCTTTCCTCTCACTCGTCCCGATATGGCAACGTGGCCCGCGCGGTCATGGCGGTGAACCCGCCGTCCACGGTCCAGTCCGTGCCGGTGACGTAAGACGCCTGGGCCGAACACAGAAACGCCACCACATCGGCCACCTCGCGGGCGGTGCCGGGGCGGTCGGCGGGCAAGCCGGGGCGCGGCGGCATCCCTTCGTCGCCGGTGCTGATGTCGCCCGGTGCGACGGCGTTGACCCTGATGCCATACGGCCCCAGATCGAGCGCCAACGCCTTGACCAGCCCGCGCAGGCCGTGCTTGGCGGCGGTATAGCTCGCTCCGCCGGGCATGGCGACGTGGGCGTGGACGCTGGTGATGGCGACCAGCACGCCGGGCACCCCGTCGGCCACCATGCGCTTTGCTGCGTGTTGCAGGGTGAGGAAACTGCCGTCGAGGTCCGGCCCCAGGTTGGCCCGCCACTCCTCGAACGTCATGTCGAGGAACTCCGACCGCACCGTGACGCCCGCGTTCGCCACACAGGCATCAAGCCCGCCCAAGGCATCGGTCAAGCGGGTGAGGCCCTCGACGGCGGCGGCGGGTTGGGTCAGATCGACTTGTCCCGCAAAGGCCCCGACGCCCATCTCCGCCAGCGCGCGGCAGGTTTCCTCCGCCCCGGCGCGGTTGGAGCGGTAGGTCAGGGCGACGTCGCAGCCCATCCGGCCAAGGGCGAGGCACACCGCCTGCCCGATGCCCGATGAACCGCCCGTCACCAGTGCCCGGCGCGGCGTGAAGTCGGTGCGAAAGCTCATGCCCGGTCAACGGCTGACCGGGGGGCGCGGTTCAGCCTGGGCGGTTCAGGCGACGTCCTCGTCGAGCAGATCGAGCAGCAGCATCTTGTTGCGGCGGTCCAGGCCGCCCCAGGCCAGCCAGAAGTTCGGGCTGACCTCCACCGCCGCGCCCGCGTAGTCGGCCTTCATCAACACGGCGGCGAGCATCACCCGCTCGCTTTTATTGCCGAGGAACGCCGCGACGACGCGCTCCACCGCGCCGCCGGACAGCGCCTCGCTCAAGGCCAGCCAGTCGGGCACGCTCTCCAGGTCGGCCACTTCGGCGGCCAGTGCTTTGTGGACGGTCGGGTTGTGGGCCAGCACGGCGGGCAGCAGGAATGGGGTGTCGGTCATGGAACGTCCTCTGAGGGGACGACGACTGTGCCGCGATTCCCGCTCCCTCGCAACGCTCTCCCCCTTCTGCGCGGGCGGGGCGCGTGATACAGCATCATCGGTCTTTCCTGGAGTACTGAAGCATGGGCCGTTGGCCGGTGGTTGTCGTGTTGGTCGTGTGCGCCGTGGCGGCGCTGGGCGCCTGGGTGTGGAAAGGCCG
>JBAYSM010000081.1:0-14660 GCA_041676205.1 Rhodospirillaceae bacterium
CCGTGTTTCGGATGGTCCGGTTCCGGTTCTGACGCAGGAGAGGATCCATGGAAGTCACACTGTCCGACATGCTGGCGACCCTATCGTCCGGCGCAGGCTCTCAACTGGCCGTCCTGGGATTGGTGTTCATTGCCGTGACCCTGGCCGTCTACGGCACCGCCACCCTATTCGGAGGCAGCGCAGCCGCGGCGGCCCGCCGGATGCAGCGGTCCGGGGCGAGCGATCGCGCGGATACATCGGGCCGGAGCAGCCTTGCGGCATTCATGCGCCCGCTGGAACGCAAGCTGGAACCCACCGACCTCCAGGCGCGCAGCCAGTTGCGGCTGCGCCTGATGCGGGCGGGGTACATGCATCCGGGAGCCATCGGCACCTACTTCGCCCTGCGTATCGTCCTGGCAATCGGTCTGCCCATTCCCCTGGTCCTCGCGCTGCCGCTGATCTCCCGCGCTGCCGAACCGATGACGCTGTTGATGGGCGCCGGCGGATTGGGGCTGTTCGGGTACTTCCTGCCGCATCTGTGGATTGAACTCAGAGCCGTCCGCCGGGCCGAGGAAATCCGGCGTGGCTTTCCCGACGCCCTGGACCTGCTGCTGGTTTGCGTCGAAGCCGGCCTTGGCCTGGATGCCGCCATCGCGCGGGTGGGTGATGAAATGACCGCCGCACACCCCGTCCTGGCGGAACAGATGCGGCTGACCAGCCTGGAACTGCGCGCCGGGCAGAGCCGCGAGGAGGCCCTGCGCAACATGGGCCGGCGGTGCGGCGTGGACGAGGTGGTGGCTTTCGTCACCTTGCTCATCCAGTCGCAGGAACTTGGCACCTCCATCGCCGACTCTCTGCGGGTCTACGCCGACGACATGCGCAACGCCCGCATGATGAAGGCCGAGGAACGGGCTGCCCAATTGCCGGTCAAGCTGGCCATTCCGCTGGTTCTGTTCATGCTGCCGGCCTTCCTGGGCAGCATCATGTGGCCGGTCATCATCCAGGTCATCCGCATCGTCATTCCCGCCCTGGAGAAATGATCATGACTCTTCGCTGCCTGGGCGCCGGAGCCGCCATGCTTGGACTTGCCGCCTGCGCGGGAGTGCCGCAGCCCGCCCCGGCCGCCTCGCCCACCGCCTTCTACGACCATGGCAAGGAGCACTTCCGGGCCGGGCGGCTGGGGCTGGCTCTGAACGCCTTCCAGGCGGCGCGGCAGGCCGATCCCGGCTCGACCAACGCCTTGAACGGCATCGGCGCGGTGTACGACCGCATGGGCCGCCACGTCCAGGCGGAGCAAGCCTACCTCGAAGCCCTGGCGCTGGCCCCGCAGGACGCGACAACCCTCAACAATATCGGCTGGTCGCGGCACATGCGCGGACAGACAGCCGTGGCGGCGTTCTATTTGTCCCGCGCCGTGGAACTGGCCCCCAATGACCCGGTGATGCAGGCCAATCTGATGCGCGTGGAAAGCGACCTTCCGGCATCCCCGCAGGCACCGCCCGTCGATCTGCGAGACGCCCTTGGCCCGCCATACATAGAGCGCCGCAGCGCCACCGAGCAGATGCTCATGACCGCCGCCGTGGCGCCGCGCACGCCCCTGTCCGGTGGTGCGGAAATACAGGACATTCTGGAGCGCAGGACCGCTCCGGCACCAGTCGCGGCAGCCACCACCCGGACCAAGCCGGTGGCCGCCGCAGAGCAGGAGGGAGTGGCCGCGCGGGAGGCCGCGCCGCACCCTCCTGCTCCCCCACTGAGCGGCGTCGAGGTGTCCAACGGCAACGGACGCCGGCTGATGGCGACTCGGGTGGCCGCATGGCTGGCCGACCGCGCCGTTACCGTGGTCCGCCTCACCAATGCCGACACCTTCGCCCATGCGCGCAGCGTCATCACCTACACTTCAGCCAGCGGGCCTGACGCGGCACGTGCCTTGGCCGCACGGCTGCCCCAAACGGTGGACATCCGCCCCGCCGGGCCTGACCAGACTTCCCCCCTGCGCCTTATCGTCGGCGCCGATCTGTTGGACTTCGACCACCACTTGGTGGCCGCCCAAAGGAGCAGCAGCGATGCGTAACGTGATGAACCCCTCCAAGACACTCGCCGTCGTGGTGCTGGCAGTGACGCTGGGGGCCTGCGCCTCGGGGGCCTCCGACGGATCATCCGCACTCACCACCGAAGCCACGGCGTTCGCCGCCGAGCCATTGCTGGAGCGCGCCGACACAGCCCTCGACGAAGGACTGATGGAGGTCGCCATGGGCCACTATCAGGTTGTCCTGCGCCACCAGCCCGACAACGCGCGGGCGCGCCTTGGCATGGCCGAGATCAATCTGGCGGCTGGCGACCTGCCCGCCGCACGGGCCGGGTTCGACGCCCAGACCACGCACCCCGAGCTTGGCCCGCGTGCTCACCAGGGCATGGGGCTGGCCTACCTCAAGGCCGGGCGGCCCGACAAGGCGCGGGCGCCGCTGGAGGCCGCCGTGCTGGCCGATTCCTTCCTGTGGAGGGCCTGGAACGGGCTGGCGACGGTGCACGACCGGGACGAAAACTGGGCCGAGGCGCATCGCTGCTACGAAGCCGCCCTGGCCGCAGCGCCTCCGGGCGCGGCCGGGATCATCCACAACAACCTGGGCTTCTCGCTGATCCTGCAAGGACGTCACGACGAAGCAACCGCCCACTTGATGGAAGCCGCCCGGCGCGACCGCACACAGACCCTGCCGCGCACCAACCTGCGCCTCGCGCTGGCTTGGCAGGGCCGCTACGACGAAGCCGTGGCCGGCGCCCGCCCGGCCGAGCGCGCCACCGTCCTCAACAACGTCGGCTATGTCGCCCTGCTGCGCGGCGATCTGGACGATGCCGAGGCCCTGCTGTCGCGGGCCATTGACGGCAGCGCCAGCCACTTTGATCCGGCGTGGCACAACCTCGCCCATCTCAAGGCCGTGCGCGGCGACAAGATCTGAGGGAGCCGACATCATGGATACCCTTGTTCCCGCCCTCGTTCTCGCCGCCTTCATGGCCCCGCTGGCCGTAGCGGCGGTGTGGGACGCCTGGAAATTCAAGATCCCCAACCTGCTGACCGGCCCGCTGGCCGTCGCCTTCGTGCCCGCCGCCCTGCTGGCTCCCGGCCCAGTGGACTGGCTTTGGCACTTGGGCGCCGGTGCGGCGGTGTTGACCGTCGGGGCTGTCCTGTTCGCCCTGCGCAAGATGGGCGGCGGGGACGTCAAGCTGGCCGCCGCCTGCGCCCTGTGGATGGGACCGCTGACGCCCGTCTTCCTGCTGATCATGGCGGTGCTGGGGGGCGTTGTCGCCCTCGGGCTGCTGTTTGCCCGGCGGTTCGCGCCCGTGGTGCTGTCTGCGTTGCCCAATCCAGGCGCCGTGACGCTGCCACGCGCTCTGCTGCCCGGCGAAGCGGTGCCGTATGGCGTCGCCATCGCGGCGGCGGGCCTCATCCTGGCGCATCGCCTGCCGTTGCTGACCGTCTGAACCGGGAGGGTCTCATGCCCCGCCATCTTCTTTCCACTCTAGCGCGCCTTGGCCGCAGCGAGGACGGGTCCGTCCTGATTTACACGACCGTTGCTGCCGGTGTTTTGATCGGTATCGGGACACTGGCGATTGACGTGGGGCGCCTATCGACCCTGCATAGCCAGATGCAGAACGCCGCCGACGCCGCCGCCCTGGCCGGAGCGCGGGAGTTGGACCTGTTGCCGGATTCCCACGCCCGCGCTCGTGCTGCGGTGGCCCAGGCCTTGAACAACGTCAAGGACTTCAGCACCGACGCCACCACCGCCATCACGATTTCCACCGTGACTTGCGCCACTGACGCGGCCACCAACTGCATCCGCTTTCTGGATGCCCTGCCGTCCAACGATGCCGACCCGGTGACTGCGGCGTTCGAAACCACGACCCCGCAAGAAACCTCTTTCATCGAGGTGCGCGTGGCGCAAACAGGCTTTACCGCCTTGTTCGCCGGCGTGCTCGGCGACAACCAGGATTCGGCGGTCGGCGCCCGCGCGATTGCCGGGAACGACTCGCTTATTTGCGAAGTGCCGCCGATGTTCATGTGCAATCCCGCCGAACTCGATCCGACGCTGAACCTGGAGGGGCGGCAAATCCAGTTGTTCATGCAGGGCGCATCCGGCAGCTATGGACCCGGCAACTTCGGTCTGCTGTGCCCGTCGGGAACCGAGGGCGTGAGCAACTGCGGGGCCAAGGACATTGCCGCCAATCTGGCGTCGAACACCGGCACCTGCGTCCGTCGCCGGGGCATGACCACCAAGACCGGCGTGACCCTGCAAATGGTCCGCACCGGCATCAACGCCCGGTTTGACTGGTGGCTTCCCCAGGCCAAGGACGACAATGGGAATTGGCGGGACCAGGACTTCTATCAGCCTGCCGTCAACATCACTCAAGGACGCCAGCCACCGAACAACCCGAGCGGCGGCGGGACCAAGTGCGACCGCAACGACGTTGCTGCCAATATGGGATCGGCCCTTCCGCGCGATGCCTGCATCCTGGCAGGCACCTGCACAGCCGGTAACGGCAAGGTGGGAGACGGCAACTGGGATTCCAACACCTATTTCCGGATCAATCACGGAACCACCGGAACGCCCCCCGCCGATTGGCCGACCGGCCTGCCGGTCACGCGCTATAACGTTTACCGCTACGAGATCGAGAAGAACCGCATCGTCACGCCGGGAAAGGCCATCCAGCCGTCCGGCACGACGCAGGAAAACGGCAACCCGCAGTGCTTCCGGGGAACGCCCCCGGTCAACGACTACACCTACTTGGATGATCTGGTGCGGGATCTGCGCCTGCTCAATGACCGGCGCATCCTGCCCATTGCCATGCTGAATTGCGTCGCCAACGGGGTGAGCGGCAAGACCACCTTCATTCCCGACGACTTCCTGTTCGTGTTCATGACCGAACCGATGGGCAGCCCCAGCGAGTCGGCGCTCTACGTCGAGGTGCTGGGGTCGCTTGACGGAGAATCGGAACAGGCGCTGCTGCGCGATGTCGTGCAGATCTATCGGAGATGACCATCATGGCTTGTTTCCTTGGGCGGCTTGCCGGATGCACGCGCGGCACCTCGATCATCGAGATGGCGCTGGTCATGCCACTGCTGCTGTCCCTGCTCGCCGGCGTGGTCGAGTTGGGGCGCGCGTTGCATCATCATCAGGTGCTGGAAACCTCGGTGCGCGATGCCGTGCGCTTTCTTTCGCGGGTGCCCGACGTTGGGCAGCCCGCGGGGACGCCGTGCGCCGCGCCAGGCGCCGGGACAGCCGCCGAAACGGCCCGCAGGCTGGCGATGTACGGAACCACCCTGGCCACCGCCGCGCCCCTCCTGGTCTATTGGACCAACACCGCGCCGCAGGAGGTATGCATTCGAACCGCGACCCGCACCCTGACCGACGAAACCGGCGCGACGTTCGACGTCAACGTGGTCAGCATGGATGTCGCGGTGGAGTACGCCGACATCGGGCTGCTCGGCCTGATCGGCATGGACGGACTGCGCCTGACCGCCAGCCATGAAGAAATTCATATCGGGGGATGAGGCCATGACCGACGCGACATCCTTTCCCCAACGCCTGCTGCGCGATACCGGCGGCGCGTCGATGATTGAATTCACGCTGGTTGTCTGGATGATGCTCGGCTTGACCTTTGGCATCGTCGAGATCGGCATTGCCATGTGGCAGTACACCGCCACGGTCAAGGCCTCCTATCAGGGAGTGCGGGTCGCCGTCCAATCGGATCCGGTGGCCCCCGCCATAACCACCTACAGCGGCGTTCTGGACGATGATCTGAGGCCAGGGCAGGCGCTGACCCTGCCCAATTTCACGCTACGCTGCACCAGCGGAGCCTGCACCTGCGCTGCCGGTAACTGCTCGGGACTGGGCGCCCCCGGATACGACGCGGCGGCATTCAATGCCATCGTCGCCGCGATGCGGCCCATGATGCCGTTCGTTTCGGCCGCTGAACTGACCCAGCGGGTGTTCGTGGAATACAACCATGTGGGTCTGGGCTTTGCCGGGCGCCCGGGACCGGACGTCGTGCCCATCGTGTCGGTCGGCGTGAACAACCTGACCTATGACTTCGTCGTCATGGGCGCTTTTGGGCTGGGGTCCTGGCCCATCGCCGTCGGCCGGGCCACCATGCCGGCCGAGGACTTGGATAGCACCTGGCCCTAACAGTCACCGCCATCGCGGACGGCGGTGGACAGCCCCAAGTCACGCAGCGCGCGTTCATCCAAGCGGCCGAGGGCATGGCGCGAACGCCGCCGCTCCAAAGCGTCGAACAGGCGGTCGGTGGCGGCAATCAGGGCCGCTTCGAAACGGTTCAATAATTCCTTGGCCTGCGCGCGGGAAAACCTCGCCCGCTCAGGCGTGGCATGGCACGTCTGGCTCATCATACCCTCAACACTGTCGCGGTGAACGTAGGCGCATCCTGCTCCAACGCGGCCCTGGCGACAAACGAGACTTCCTCGTACTATGGCTAAATTTAATTGACCCTTAAGGAACGCCATGGTCCGCCGCCTCCCTCCCCTTACCGCCCTGCGTGCCTTCGAGGCGGCGGCCCGGCTGGGCAGTTTCAGCCGCGCGGCGGCCGAATTGAACGTCACGGCGGCGGCGATCAGCCATCAAGTGAAGGGCCTGGAGGACATCCTGGGAGTGTCGCTGTTCATCCGTCTGCCGCGCGGCCTGCGCCTGACGCCGGAGGGGCGGACTTACCTGCCGGACCTGTCACGAGGCTTCGACACCCTGGCCCGCGCCGCCGACAGCCTGAGCCGGAGCGACCTGGCCGGACTGCTGACCATCAGCATCATGCCGTCGCTTTGTCAGATGTGGCTGCTACCGAGGCTGGCCGATTTCCGGCGGCGCTACCCCATGATCGACCTGAAGCTACAGGCCGAGCCGACCATGGCCAACTTCGTGCGCGACGGCATCGACGTCGGTATGCGCTACGGCATGGGAAACTATCCCGGACTGCGCACGGTTATGTTCATGCAAGAGGAGGTCTTTCCGGTCGCCAGCCCGACGCTGTTGTCTGGGCGTCATCCCCTGCGCCGCTGGGAGGACCTGCGCCACCACACCCTGCTGCACGACTACGCCCTGCTCGCCAACGAGGTTTGGCTCGGCTGGCCGGTGTGGCTGCGCGCCGCGCGTATCGAGGACATCGACCTGCAGCGCGGCCTGCACTTCGACAATTCGGCCCTGCTCTATCAGGCCTGCATCGACGGCCACGGGGTCGGCATCGGCCGCTCCGCGCTGCTGACCGAGGCCATCGGGGCGGGGCGTCTGGTGCCGCTGTTCGAGGCGCGTCGCCCGGCCGACTACGCGTACTATGTGGTGGCGCCGGAGAGCACGGCCGATCATCCCCGCGTGCGCGCCTTCACGGACTGGGTCGCCGCGCAAGGGGCCGCCGCCAGCCCGGCCCCGCCCTCCATGGGGTAGGGAGGGGGGTAATCATCAGGAACCTGCCGCTTGGGTCTCGCGTTCCCGGAGAGTCCCCCTCATCAACCGATAGGCCTCCACGCCATGGTTCAAACGATCCACCTCCAGCCTCACGACCCATTGCCGTCGCCAGCCGAAGACCATGTGCTGGTCGTCGCCCGGTTCGCCAGTTCCAATCCATCGGAGAAAGTTCTGGAGGTTTCCGTCAACTGCCCGTCCTTGCGGGTCGGGCCTTCTCCGGCGTCGCGCGCCCAAAACGGCCCACGCGATCTGAACGAGGCCGTGCGCATGGCCGCCGCGTTCGCGCAGGAACGCGGAATTCCGCGGGTCTACGCCGTGGACAGGACGGTAGGCGAGATCGAGCGCCGCATCGCCGACCGCAACGGCGACCGCAGCCTCGAAGGCGTCCGCCTGAGAGATTTCAACGAATGACACCCCTGCCGTGGCCGCATGGTGAGCGGCCACGGCAGGGCAGGAAACTAATGCGCCAGCAACACCGGCACGGTGAGTTGCTCAAGGATGTCCTTGGTCACACCGCCGCGCAGCATGTACGGGAATCCATAGTGCCCAAAGGCGCCCATGACCAGCAGGTCGGCGCCCATGTCGGCGCAGTGGGACAGCACGTAGTCGGCAACGCCGATGTCGGTGACGGACAGCAGTTCGCGCTCGGCCTTGATGCCATGGCACGCCAGGTGATCGCACAAGCCCGATCCATCGAGCGGCCCACCACCCTGCGGGTTGATAGCCATGACGGTGACGGCATCGGCATTCTGAATGAGCGGGATGGCATCGTTGGCTGCGCGCGCCGACTCACGGCCGCCGTTCCAGGCGATCATGGCCCGCTTACCGACATCCGGGAAGTTCCCGGCGTACGGCACCACGAGGACCGGGCGGCCCGAGTTGACCACCACCTGTTCGACCAGATCGCGCGGCGCGCGGCCCTGGTCGTCGGTATTGTGCTGGCCGAGCACGGTGAGGTCGGCGCGGCGGGCGGCCTCAATCACCGTCTTGTTGACGTGATGATGGCTGCCATGGACCAAGGACCTCCACACGCCGGTCACGCCAGCGGCGGACGTGCGCGCTGCGAACGCCTCACCGGCCTGGGCATAGGCCGCGGCGACTTCGCTTTCAGGCGCGCTGCCGCCCAGAAGCCGGCTGTCAGCCTCGGCAAACACACCCACCAGACGGGCGCCGAAGCGGGCGGCCAGAGTCACGGCCAGGGCCAGCCGGTCGGCGCTACGCGGCGTGCTGTCGAGGTGGACGATCATATTGCGGACGATCATGGACTGCTTACTCCCCTTGAGGTTTCTTTTTTGGTGGTGCGTCTTGGGACTGGGTAATCAAGCGGCCTGCGGTAACGGCGGCAGGCCGAGAATGGCGCGGGACTCCGCCGGAGTGGCGGCGCGGGCGCCATATTCCATGCATCGGTTGGCGGCGCGGGCGACCAGTTCGGCATTGGACGCCGCCATGCGGTTGCGGTCGATGCGCAAGGTATCCTCCAGGCCGGTACGGATATGGCCACCGAGGAACAGCGCCCATTCCACCACCGTATCCTGATGGCGACCAACCCCGGTGGCGAACCACACGGCGGCCGGGCACAGGTCACGAAGTTCGGAAATCATGAAGTCGAGGACTTGACGGCGCGCGGGCAGGGCGTTGGGGATGCCCAACACGAACTGCACCTGCATCGGCTCGCGCAGCAGTCCCTGGTCGGCCAGGGCGCGGATATTATAGAGCATGGCAAGGTCGAACACCTGCAACACCGGCTTGATGCCGGTGTCGAGCATGGTGCCAGCCAGATGCTCGATGGCCGACGGCGCGTTGGCGAAGATCTCGCCCGGAAAATTGACCGACCCCGGCGTCAGGGTCGCAAGATCGGGCTTCAGGGCCAGCAGACGGACAGGGTCAGGCGACTGTTCGCCGCGCCCTCCGGTAGCGAATTCGACGATTATGCCGGGGCAATGGGCGCGCACGCCTTCCAGCACCTGAGCAAACCTGTCGATGTCGCCGGTCGGGCGGCCTTGGTCGTCCCGCACATGCAGGTGAACGATGGTCGCTCCGGCCTCAAAGGCTTCGTGGGTGCTCTCGATCTGCTCGGCGGGCGTGACCGGAAGGGCGGGGTTGTCAGCCTTGCCGGCCACCGGCCCGGTGATGGCGCAGGATATGATAACCGGCCGGCTCATGATCGTCTCCCAGCGGCGGGCAAGAAAATGTCAGCCCTGCTGCATTGCGCCAGGAATGGCCGCGCCCGTCAACCGCATCCATATTTCCGTAGGGGAAAACTGCTATCCAGGGCGTCCGCGCGGGACGTGATTCAGGCGCTCCCCGAACGCCTGCAGGTCGGCCTCGAATCGGGCGGGCTGAAAACCGTTGCGGACGGGTCGTCCGGCGGCATCCAGAAGCGGTAGGGCAAGGTATACCGTCTCGCCCGTGCGCGGGTTGCGCCCCCACAGCATCCAGACCCGCCCGGCGGCCATGGCGATACCCGCGCCGTCGATGACGCCGCGCTTGAGCAACAGGCGGGCGGCCCGCCCCAAGTCGCGGCGGGTGATGCGATCGCCGGCGGGCAGCGCGGCGCGAACAGCCAGGGGCAAGCAGGCCGGCTCGCCCGGTCCGCGCCGCAGACTGAGGACGACGGTGCCGGGGCCATAGGCAATCTCGGCAATGCGGCTGGCCCGCTGGACCACGGACCGGCCCGTCCGGGTCACATGGTCGCGTTTCCACGACGCAGCGCGGCTGTCAAAGCGCGCCAGGACCAGAAGGCCGTCGCGCCCAAGGTCCGCCCGCGCGTCCCACGCCAACGGCCCAATGTCACCCAGGCCAGCGTCGGGAACCGCCCCCGGCGGAACCTCGGTCACAGGCACGGCGGCGTCGGCGGACAGGTGCACGGTCTGCTCAAGGACTCCTCCGGGGCGCGGGTAGTTGGTCATCTCCAAGGTCTCCGCGCCGGGCGCCCGTGCCGCGCGGCGCAGAGCGGACAGCGCCTCGGGCAGCAGGGCGAACACCCGATGGCGCGGCAAGCCGCAATCACCCGCCCACTCGATGCGCGCCACCGGCCCGCCCGGCGTGCCGACCAGCACGGCGCAGCGTTCGCGGTGATGAACCAGCCGCGCGGCGGCGTCCGGCCCGATGAACGGAGCATCCCGCAGCACACCGGCCAACCGGCGAAACGGGCCGTCGGCGGGCGGTGGTGGGCTTGCGGCGCGGCGGGTATGACGTTCAAGGGTGCCCAGCACGGCCAGCATCGCCTCCTCGGGCAGGCCGGACAGCCGCACCGCCTCGCCCTCGCCCAGCACGACGATCAAGGCAGCGCCGGTCGGGGCGCCCAGGCCACGCAGAGCCAGCGGCGTGACCTCCAGATGACCCGCCAGCCGGTCGAGCGCGGCGTGCAGCGCGCCCGCTGGCGGAGAAAGCAGGGGCGGGGGCAGGCCGCCGCGGGCTTCGCGCAGACGGCGGGAAATGGACATAGGCACCGCCTCCCCCGCCGGGGTGTAATCAAGACTGAGCCAGTCCTCTACCGCATCGGGGGCAAGGTTCAGGCCGTGGGCGTGGTGCAGGATGGTGGCGTACTTGTTGACCTGACTGTCGGTAATCGACTGCCAGCCGTCCTCGACGTCGCGCCCGAACACCGCCTTGACCACGCGAATGAACGGATTGCCCGCCCGGTCGGCACGGGTCGGACGGATGTCGAGACGGGCGCACAGGGCGGAGAATGCCTCGGGCTGATCGAGGGCGATGAGGCCGAAGCGATAGCATTCCGCCACCGCCGCGCGGGCACGGGCCTCGACGGCGGCGCGGGCGCGGCCAGCTTCGTCCATCCAGGCGGCAAAGCACTGCCGCGCCCGGTCGCGCGGGGCATCAAGGGCGGCTGCCGCCTGCCGCCGGGTGGCTGGAACGAGCCTCATTTGGCTGGTTCGAGCGGCGGCGGCATGACGCGGACTTCCGTCATGCCCCGGCCGCGCAAGGATTGCGCCGCCTGGACCGCCTGCCAGGGGGTGAGGTTGGCCAGGGTCGCGGTGAACCATGCCGTTCCCGCCGCGTCATCCCATTGCGTGGTTCCCGCACCGGGCCAGTGGACCGCCAGGACGTCGGCCACCTCCCCGGCCCGCGCGGCGGTGGGGTAAGGGCCGACCTCCACCGACCACGCAGGCGGCGGCGGGGCGGCAAGCGGCTTCCCTGCTTCGGGCGGGGACGGCACGGCAGGTGGAGGCGTCGGGGCGGCGAACAGATCGATCAGCGGGCGGCCCACCGGAGGGGCGGGGGCCTCCTCGGCCAGCACCGGAGCGGCCAGCAGGAGGGCGGCCAGGGCCAGGACGGCTTTCATACCTGCACCGTGACCTGCCCGGCAAAGGTGATGGAGATCACCCCACCCCACATGCACATGAGTTTCGAGCTGTCGTTGAGGGTCGGCATGTTGGCCAGCAGCACCGTCGGTTGACCGGGAACCCACGGCGCAGGCGTGGACGGGATGCACGGCGTCGGCGTCAGCGCCCCAAAGGCCGCCGCCGTCGCCGCCGCTGTGGGGGGATAGGCCGGATTGCTGCACACCCCGAACGGCAGGATGTTCACGAACGGTTTGTTATCCATGATGTTGGCGGCAGGAACCTCGGCGCCCATCACCATGTTGGCCGGAAGAACCGTCAACGGCGTCGGCGCCGCCCCGAACGAACACTGGCACAAGGCCCCCATGACGCATTGCTGACCCATCTCAACCTCCCATGATCCGCCGCCACAGCGACGGCGTGGCTGGTGGGGGAGCAGGGTCCGGGATGACGGTGTCCAGCGCCGCCGTGTCGCCCTGGCGGACGAGGCAGGTTCCGCCGTCGTCGAAGATGGCCCGCGCAATCAGCGTTCCGGCGCGGTAGATGCGCACGTCCTGGGGCCGTCCGTTGAGGTGGTAGGACACGGTCGGGCCGTCAGGCAGACCGCCAAGGGAGGTCCGCCGCTCCAGCACCGCGCCATTGGGATAGTAGTCCACGGCCTCGCCGTCGAGCACGCCGCCGACGAAGGTTTCCTCACGCGCCGGGGAACCTTCGGGCGAGCGGTAGAGGGCAGTGCCCTCGGGCGTTCCGGCGGCGTAGGGGATGGAGGCCAGCGGTGCGCCATCCAGGCCGACCGCCACCACCTCCCCCTCCAGCGCATCGGCCACGAAGGTCATGCGTTGGGCCGGGCGGCCATTCACGTAAGCGATGCACGGGCCGTCCTTGCGGCCCTGGCGGAAGGTCAGGATCATGGAGGGCCTGCCCTGGGCATCGCTGTAGACCGCCTCGCCGTCCAGCACTCCGTCGACGAACGGCAAGCGGCTGGTTTCGCGGCCCGCCTCATAGGTCACGACGGGGCCGTGCAGCACGCCCGCCCGGTAGGTGTAGAGGTGGGTGCGCTCCCCGGTCGCCGGGTCGAACACCTCCAGCGGTCCGTCCAGAAGCCCATCGCTTAGACCATGGGTCCGCAGCACCCGTCCGGTGTCGGGGTCGATGACGGAATGACGGCCATCCAGGGTGATATCCATCTGCATCATCCGATCTTGGTCATGGCACCCTTGAAGGTGCCCATGGCGCCGCCCTCCACACTCACCGTGGCGTCGGCCTTGATGCTGATCGACGTGCCCTTGCCGGTCAGCGACAGGCCGCCGTCCATGGTCAGACCCATGGAGCCCTTGTGCGTGGCGCTCATGGAGCTTTCCGTGTTCAGGGCGCCGGTCGCCTTGATCGACACGTCGCCGGTGGCCTTTTCGGCGATCGCCCCCGCCGAGGCCAGGGCGTAGTCGCCGCTGGTCGTCTTAATGGTGATGCTTGCCGCCTTGATGGTCAGGTCGCCGTCCACGGTCAGGGTGTAGTCACCCGCCACCGTGTGGGTGAAGGCATCCTTGTTGGTGTGCTCCTCGGCCCCGGTGACGGCCAAGGTGCGTTTTCCCTCCACCGTCAGGCTTTCGTCGGAGTTGACCGACACCGTGCGTTTACCCTCCGATACCGTCAGGGTGTCGTCGCCCTTGGTGATGGTGGTGGTGCGGCTGCCTTCGTTGAGGGTGAGGGTGTCGTCGGCCTTGTCCACGGTGGTGGCGCGCTGGTTCTTGACCAGCACGGTCATGTCCTTTTCGGCCTGGAGGTAGACCTCCTCGCTGTCCTTCTTGTCCTCGAACCGCAGTTCGTTGTAATTGCCCGACCCGTCCTTGGACGAATTGGTCTTGAGGGTGCTCTTGGTCATGTCGTCTGGCAGGGTGTAGGGCACCGTCTGCTCGGCGTTGTAGACGCTGCCGGTAATCAGCGGGCGGTCGGGATCGCCGTCGAGGAAGCTGACCACCACCTCTTGGCCGACGCGCGGCAGGAACATCATGCCCCAGCCCTTGCCTGCCCAGCCTTGGGCGACGCGCACCCAGCACGACGAGTTCTCATCGTTCTTGCCCAGGCGATCCCAGTGGAACTGCACCTTGATGCGGCCATAAGTATCGGTGCAGATCTCGTCGCCCGACTTGCCGACCACCACGGCGGTCTGGGTGCCGGGGATGCGCGGCTTGTCCTCCACCGCCAGACGGAACGGCGTGTCGGCGGGAAAGCCGGTGAAGGTATTGGAATAGCTGCTCTGGGTGAGGGCGTGGGACACCTCCCACAGTGCCCAGTCGATATTCAGATCATCGCGCGGATGATCGGCCAGCGTGACCTTGCCGCCCGCCGTGAGCGCCGCGCAGGCCGAACCGCCGAGGGCCAGTTTGGCTGGGAGTTCCAGCGCCTCGATGCGCTTTTTCGCCAGCGCCTCCCCGGCGTCCTTGGTCAGATACAGGCCGGGCCACGTGTACACCGGGAGGGCCAGGGTGTCGGCGCCATCCACCGACACCGTGAGATCGGTCGAGGGGTTCTCGAAATCATAATCCCGCGCCGCCCAGGTGCCGCTGGTCACGCGATGCTCGACAGAAAACGACGTCACGCCGTCCCCGCGCAGGTCGGCGCCGTGGGCGCGGTCATAGTGGACCGTGGCAACCGTGCAGGCCTCGTGCGCGCTGGAATCATCGGCCAGGACGAGCGTATGCACACCATCGGCAAAGGTGAAGAAGAAGAACATGCCTTCCTCGGCCATCAGACGCCGGATGAAGGCATAGTCGGTTTCCCGATACTGCACGCAATAATCGCGCGCCGTATAGGTTCCCTGGAGCGTGTCCTTGAGGTCGGTGAAGCCCTGGTCGGAACAGACCTTCTTGATGATTTCAGGCGCCGTCATGGCCTGGAAGATGCGGCAGTCCGCCGA
>JBAYSM010000082.1:0-14371 GCA_041676205.1 Rhodospirillaceae bacterium
AATGCGGCGGCTTATAGGCCTCGGTGGGCGGCTCAATCGCCTGCATGCGGTTGTACAAGCCATGCACCGTGCGGGTCAGCTTGTCGATCTCCTCCCACTGCCGGGCGATGACGTCGCTCAGATCCTGGTTGGCGGCTTCCAGGTGCGCGACATGGCTTTCGAGCGCGCTGAGGCGCAACTCCAGATCGGAAGGGGCGGGCATCGGGAACGGCTCCTGAATGGGATATGCCAGTGTGGGCACAGGAGTCCCACGGGCCACTGACAATTGTCAACCGCACCGTCAGACAGCGTACATCTTGGAAATCTGATGTTGCACAGCGGGCAAGCGATGCCGGCGCGGTCGGGGAGTGCAGCGACATGGAGGGGTTCACACCATTTTCGGCAGCCCTAGGCGGCCTGCTGATCGGCGCGGGAGCGGTCTTGCTGTTGCTTGGCAATGGCCGGGTCATGGGCGTCGGCGGCATCGTCGATGCGTTGCTCAAGGGTGATGGGACGCGGTGGCGTATTGGGTTCATGGTCGGAATGCTGGTTCCAGGCGTGGTTGCGGCCATCGTCCTGGGCATGCCATTCGGGCAGCCCGGCCTGTCGGTACCGCTGTTGATCGTTGCTGGATTACTGGTCGGATTTGGCTCGCGCATGGGCAATGGCTGCACCAGCGGCCACGGGATCTGCGGATTGGCGCGGTTCTCAAAGCGGTCCTTGGTTGCGACGATGGTGTTCTTCACGGCCACGGCAGCAACGGTATTCGTCATGCGCCATGTGCTTGCCGGAGGGGCGCTGTAATGCGGAGCTTGATTTGCTCACTGGCCGCCGGGGTGCTGTTCGGCAGCGGCTTGATTGTCGCCGGAATGACCAGCCCCGCCAAGGTTCTGGCCTTCTTCGATTTTGCGGGGGCATGGGATCCCAGTCTGGCCGTTGTGATGGCTGTCGGCCTGCTGACCGCCATGGTGGGATATCGCCTTGCTCTCAAGCGCGTGGCGCCGTGCTGGGCGCCTGCTTATGTCCTTCCTGAACGCAATGATATCGACCGGCGACTGGTGGTCGGCTCGGCCATCTTCGGGCTTGGCTGGGGGCTTGTCGGCTACTGCCCTAGCCCGGCCTTGGTGGCCGGATCGGCCGGAGCATCCGATGCGGTGATTTTCAGCGGCGCCATGATTACCGGCATGTTGGTCTGGCGCTTGGTCGAACGAACCCAAGCGATGCGGCTGGCGCGGGCCTGAGGCCCGACCTTTCCGCGCGAGATTTGCCATTTTCCAAACGTAGAGTTTGCAGACTGGACAGCCTGCACGGCCGTCTTGGCTTCCCATGTCGTCCGCAGGTACGTCCCAGCGAGCTTGTATGCTCCATCGACCGTCTTGAGCCCCTCACGCGCATCCGTCGACAAGAAATTGGTGGTCGCCGACGCGAAATAGCGGGTCGCGCTCAGATTCAAGGTCGTGCCAATGGTTGGCTCCGTTGTGCGGGTCACCCCATAATTCACCCCCTATTCACCGAAGATGCGTACCCAGCGGTCGCGCGAAAGGAAGAATATAAGAATGGCAGTGAAAGAAAAAAAAGGATACACGACAATACCAATTGCACAAAAGTTTGATAATAGCATCCCAAACCAAGCCCAAACAGTAATTCCTAGCCTAAAATTGCTTTCACGAAACACCTCATATGACTCGAATGCTGGATGACCTTCTGGGTACCAACCACCGGCAAATACGTACGCACATACAAAGCATATGATAGATAGGCCAACCGATTCACACATGTATTTGATAAACTTACGCCTATCAAGGGCATACATAGAAAAAATGTTTGCGTATATATAATAGATGAACCGCTTTGGATTTATTATTACAGTCACGACGCCTATGCTTACAGTTATCCAATACACACCAAGCATATGCTCCACACGGTCGGCGTGATAAACGACTTCCATCGGCAGCCCCTCCCGCAAGGCTTGGACCAGGGGAAAGTGCTCCGCCCAGCCGAGTACGGGCCGCCACCACGCCACATAGCCAAGCCACCCCTCCGGACTCACGGCCCTATAGAACTCGAAGCCGCAGTAGTAGGCGAACCAAGTCGCCGGCATGAAGAAGTAGAGCCAGCGCACGTGGTGCAGCCCCCGGCGCGCGTCCCCCGGCCAGTGTTCCTGCGGAACGAGCTTCGGAGGCACCTTCGCCGGATCCCAGGCGACGCCGTCCGGCCCCGTCCGCCGCCGGGCCGGCAGGAGCGGCAGCAGGAACGCCACGCTCAGCACGCCCCAGACGACGAGCAGCCCGTTCATAACTGGGTCATCAAAGATCATGGCCCCCCCTCCCGAGTCACCAGCAGCAGGCCCACCCCGTCCTGGAATGGCTGTCTTCCGCTTTCGCGGGCGGGGCGCTGTCTAAAGCCCGCTGGGGTGATGCCCCAGACCCCATTTCCTTTGTTAGAAGAAACAAGGAGGTCTGGAGCTTGCTCCAGGCGGGCCAGGGTGGCAGCCCGGCCGCGTCAGCGGCAACCACTCACCAGAACGACACCAGCGCGGCCACGCACAGCAGGGTGAAAACCATCCCAAAGCCGTAGCACAGGGCCGCGACGACGGAGCGCGACCCCGACGAGCGGGCACCCAGGTCCTGCACGGTCATGCGGAAGCGGTGCGCGGCGTGCCACAGGGGCAGGACCAGCACGCCGAACAGGATGATCTTGCCCAACGGATGGGCCGCGAAGGCATGGACGCGCTCGTAGGACATTGCCTGGGCGTCAATCAGGCCGAGCGGCAAGGCGATCCCGGTCACCAGGATCAGCACAGGCAGCATCAGGGCGGCGACTAAGCCCCCGGCGGCGAAGGGGAACCACACCAGGGGCTTGTTGGCGCGGGTGTAGGTCTTGTGTCCTGTCGTCTCGCTCATGGTCCTGCCGTCCTTCACCACAACACCGCGACCAGCACGACGATGCTGGCAACCGCCCAGATCACATACTGCGCGCCTATGATCGGGGCGGCCGGCACGAACTGGTCGCCGCGCATGATCGGCGTGGTGCGTGGCGTCAGGGCGAACCATGTGACGGTGTGATAAACCGAGAACGCCAGCGCGATGACGTGGAACACCACCGCCAGCGGGTGGCTCAGTGCGCTCATGAAACCGCCCCAGGCCTCCGGCCCCTGGCTGAGGTGCCACAGCCCGACGATCAGGATGGCGACGTAGGCGCCCACGAAAAAGCTGGTGAGTTCGCGCAGCATGTAGCGAATGTAGAGCGGCTTCTCCAGCCACCATGTATTCGGCAGCGTGGGCACGTAAGGCTTGCGGCTCATCGCGACTTCCTCCCCGGCATCAGATGGTCCAGAGCCCAGTCGATGGAGCTTTCGATCTTCTGCTCCTGAATGGCGCCGGCGGGTTCAACGTCCTTGGGGCAGACCTCGGAGCAGGCGGATACGAAGGTACATTCCCACACGCCGTCGTGGCTGGCCGTGACGTCCTTGCGAAGTTCCTTGCCTTGGTCACGGCTGTCCAGGTTGTAGCGGTGGGCCAGCGCCAGCGCGGCCGGTCCGATAAAGCCCGGATTAAGTCCCACCTGCGGACAGGCGGCGTAGCACAGCAGGCAGTTGATGCACATGGTATGACGCTTGAAACGCATGAGCTGCTTGGGCAACTGGGTGAACGTCCCGTCTTCGACCGGCCTTTCGGACGTGCGGATGATCCAGGGCTTCACGGCCTCAAGCTTCTCCATGAAGCTGTCCATGACGATCACCAGATCCTTCTCGATGGGGAAGTTCTTCAGCGCCCCGACGGTGATCTTGGTGTTGCCCCCCGCGAGATAATCGCGCAGGAACGCCTTGCACGACAAAACCGGTTCATTGTTGACCATTATGCCGCAGGACCCACACACGGCCATGTGACAGGACCAGCGGTAGGTCAGCGACCCATCGACGTTGTCCTTGACCCAGTTCAGGGCGTCGAGCACCACCCAATCTTCTTCGTAGGGCACGGTGAAGCTCTGGACGTGCGGGACGTCGTCGCTTTCGGGGTTGTAGCGCAGGACTTCCAGCGTGAACGTCTTGTGGTCGGTCATTTCGCCTCTCCGCCATAGACGCGCTCGGCCGGTCGGGACCGGGTGATGACTACATCGCGGTAATCGACGCGCGGCGGCTCCCCCTCGACCCGGTGGGCCATGGAGTGCTTGAGGAACGCCGCGTCATCGCGGGCCGGATGGTCGAGCCGCTGGTGCGACCCGCGCGATTCAGTGCGTTGCAGGGCCGACAGGGCCATGCACTCGCCGATCTCGATCATGTTGCCCAGTTCGATTGCCCCGGTCAGATCGGTGTTGTAGATGCCGCTCTTATCGTCGATGGCGACATTGGCAAACCGCTGGCGCAGGGTGGCTAGGGTTTCGACCGTGGCGCGTAGCGTCTCTTCGGTGCGATAGATGCCGCAACCGGACTCCATGGTGTCGTTGAGCGCGGTGCGCAGGCCGACGACGGACTCTGTGGCCTTGGAGCGTTCGAGCAGGGCGACCACGCGCTTGCGGTGGCCGTCGGCCTGGGCCAGCGCGTTGGTGCGGCTGGGGATGGGTACTCCACGGGCATGGGCGGCGGCGTTGCGCCCGGCCACGGCCCCGAACACCAAAAGTTCGGTCAGAGAGTTTGACCCAAGGCGATTGGCCCCGTTGATCGACACGCAGGCGCACTCGCCCGCCGCATATAGGCCAGGCACCGGAGTAGCTGCATTGATGTCAGTATGGATACCGCCCATGGTGTAGTGGATCACCGGGCGCACCGGGATGGGTGCATTGACAACGTCCACACCGACATAGGACTTGGCGAGATCGCGGATGAACGGCAGGCGCTCTGCAATCTTGGCCTCGCCCAGGTGGCGCAGGTCGAGGTGCATGACGTCACCCCACTTGCTGTCGATGCAGCGGCCCTTCTGCTGTTCCTGCCAGAACGCCTGCGACAGCCGATCGCGCGGGCCGAGTTCCATGGCCTTTTTGCGCGGCCACGGGTCGGGCGGTCCCATGCCGTAGTCCTGCAGGTAGCGATAGCCGTCCTTGTTGACCAGAATGCCGCCTTCGCCGCGGGCAGCCTCGGAAATCAGGATGCCGGTGCCGGGCAGGCCGGTCGGGTGGTACTGCACGAACTCCATGTCCTTGAGCGGCACCCCGGCGCGGAACGCCATGGCCATGCCGTCGCCGGTCTTGATGGCGCCGTTGGTGGTGAACGGGAACACACGGCCCGCCCCGCCGGTGCAGATGATGACCGAGCGGGCCAGGATGACCATCGGCTTGCCGCTGCGGATTTCATGGGCCAGGACACCGGCGATGCGGCCGTCCTCGATGAGCAGGTCGGTGGTATAGACCTCGTCCATGCGCTTGATCGACGGGTACTTCATCGACGTCTGGAACAGGGTGTGCAACAGGTGGAAGCCGGTCTTGTCGGCGGCATACCACGTGCGTTCGACCTTCATGCCGCCAAACGGGCGCACGGCGACCTTGCCGTCGATGGTGCGGCTCCACGGGCAGCCCCAGTGCTCGGTGCGGATGAGTTCCTTGGGCGCCTGCTCGACGAAGAACTCGACCGCGTCCTGGTCGCACAGCCAGTCGCCGCCGGATACCGTGTCGTTAAAGTGGTTGTCCAGGCTGTCCTCGGCCGTGGCGACACCCGCCGCGCCACCCTCGGCGGCCACGGTGTGGCTGCGCATGGGGTAGACTTTGGACAGCAGGGTCACGGAAAGGGCAGGGTCCGCCTCGGCCGCTGCGATGGCGGCGCGGAGGCCCGCTCCACCGGCCCCGACGATGACGATGTCGGTCTCGAAAACGTCCATTCGCTATGCTTCCCCCTGCCCACGAGGCCAATATGGGGAAGATCATAGCCTATGGGCGCGCAACCACCAAACGCCGCGAAAGAAAACTTTTCCTGCTTTCCTAAAGATTTAACCGAACTGATTTCACAAACGCTCGGCCACGACTTTCTGGTACAGGCCGCCGAAAAACGTTTCCTTGCGCCAAATGAAGTTGTCGCCCGTAGTCGCATACGTCCGGATTTCGCGCGACCACAGGGCGGTGGCGAACGGCTCCAGGGCCGCGAACACCGCGCCCATGACAGGGCGCAACGGATGCAGCGGGGAAGGGCGGTGATAGTCCACGAACACCACCTTGCCGCCACGCCGCACGCTGCCCAAGAGGGCGTCTACGATGCGCTGCTTATAGTCCTCGGGAACCTCATGCAGCAGGAAGAAGCAGGTCACGGCGTCATATGGCCCCCGACCGGATTCGGCGGCGTCGACTAGTTCGACCGAGGCCTGGGGCACGTCGGCTAGTTTGCGGCGGGTCAGCGACACTTGGATCGGCGCGATGTCGGTGACGTCCAGGCGGCCGGTCGTTCCAAGTGTCCGCGCAATATCGACTGAAAAAGAGCCGTAGACGCAGGCCGGTTGCAGAACCTTCCAACCCGGTTGCAACTCCTCGGCCACGCTGCGGATCAGTCGCCGAGCGTTGCCCCACAGGATGGCGCTTACCACCAGTTGACGGTCGAACACCTTGCATCCCAGGTCGCTGAGATAGGCCCAGGTGTAGGTATCGCGCAGGTAGGCCGGAATCTCAGGCGGGGCGGGGTGGGGCAGGCTGAGGGCGTGTTGCTCGGCCAGGGTGCTGTCACGGGGACTCACGTGGAATACTCTCCGTTAGTCATGGCTGGCGCGGGCTGGGGCACCGTACATGCGGCGTGCTCGGTCTTCAAAGGCGGTGACCATGCGATCAACCGACTCCCGCGATAGCAATGCGCTCAGCGCCGACAGCGCGCGGGACCTCAGTTCAAATGTGACGTTCAGGTGAATGTTGCACCCGCCGTCGTCGGCCACGTCGAACTTCCACTGCAATGAAAATGCCCGAAACGGAGCCTGTGTTGAGTGGACCTCGATCGCGTTGGGCAAAATGAGCCGGGTGTGGGTCGTGAACGTGTGGCGCACGGGTCCCAGGCGAACCACCTGATCGGTGTCATAGCCGTCACCGGTGCGATTGCGCACGCGCACGGCTTGCCATGTCGGCAGGAACTCCGGGTAGCGCTCCACATCGGCCACCAAATCGAACATGCGGTGCGGCGGGTAGTATACCTCCCGCTTCACGGTCGTCGTCGGCACGCCTTTTCCCTTCAGCCCTCGAAAATCCAACGGCCAGATCGGTGGCGGGACCCCTTGGCAAGCTGCCCCAGGGTTCTTATGTAGTGCCCGGACCCAGATGTCCAGCCCGCGCATTCCCCCGACACCCCATTGATATGTGGTCGCAGCGCGTGCTCCACCCCGGGAGTGCGGTGCCCAGATGGCGCGCGGCGTCCTGCCCGGCCGGGTAACATCGCTTGACTTAACGGGACGTCGGGGATTACATCACGGCGGTTTTCGCGCGGATGATCCGCCCCGACAGGCCTTGAGCCGAGCGCCGCCGGCGCCGCTTGACGCAGGTTCTCGACTACCCTATGAACCCACCCGGCCGGGTGGGGTCGTGGCGGGGGTCAGTGGACGGGGGGCCGCCTTGGACCAACAAAAGCCGCGGGTTCCGTTCGGGACCCTTTTACGAGGGCAGGAAGGTAAGGGCGTTCGGTACTGCGCATCCAGGCGGATGTGACGTCGCGCCCACCACCCAGTCAGGAGGTTGGAGCTCATCCCATGGAGGACCTGCTGCGCGAATACCTGCCGATCCTGGTGTTCCTCGGGATCGCGGTCGCAATTTCGGGCGTCGCCATCCTGGCGTCCTATATCGTCGCCCCACAGAATCCGGATTCGGAAAAGGACTCGGCCTATGAATGCGGCTTCGAGGCCTTCGACGATGCCCGGTCGCGCTTCGATGTGCGGTACTATCTGGTGGCCATCCTGTTCATCATTTTCGACCTTGAAGTGGCGTTCCTGTTCCCCTGGGCGGTCAGTCTGGCGGACATCGGGGCGTTCGGGTTCTGGTCGATGATGGCGTTCCTGGGGATTCTCACCATCGGCTTCATCTACGAATGGAAGAAGGGAGCGCTGGAATGGGAGTGAGCGGCATCACCCACAATCCGGCCAAGCCCTTGCCGCCCGGCCCGGAGCAGGATGCCCTGCTCAAGGGTGTGGGGCAGGAGCTTCAGGAAAAGGGCTTCGTTCTGTCGAGCGTCGACGGGCTGGTCAACTGGGCGCGTACCGGTTCGTTGTGGCCCATGACGTTCGGTCTGGCGTGCTGCGCCGTGGAGATGATCCACGCCTACATGCCGCGCTATGACCTCGACCGCATGGGCGTCGTGCCGCGTCCCAGCCCGCGCCAATCGGACGTGATGATCGTCGCTGGGACCGTGTGCAACAAGATGGCCCCGGCCGTGCGCAAGGTTTACGACCAGATGGCCGAGCCGCGCTGGGTCATTTCCATGGGTTCGTGCGCCAACGGCGGCGGCTACTACCACTATTCGTACTCTGTGCTGCGCGGAGTGGACCGGATCGTTCCGGTCGACGTCTACGTTCCGGGGTGCCCGCCGACCGCAGAGGCGCTGGTCTACGGCATCATGCAGTTGCAGAAGAAGATTCGGCGCACCGGAACTCTCCGCCGCTGATCGAACCGCCTCGGGGAAGGGACATGGCACTCAACGAAGAACAGATCGAGGCGCTGCGTGACCTGGCCGAGCATGTCGCGGCCATTCTGCCGAACGACATCGTGCGGTCGGAAACGCGTCACCAAGAGCTGACGATTACCGTCCTGCGCGGCAGCCTCATCAAGGTGCTGACCACGCTGCGTGACGATTCCAACTGCCTGTTCCGGCAGTTGGTGGACATCACCGCGGTCGACTACCCCGAGCGTGAAGATCGCTTCGAGGTGGTCTACAACCTGTTGTCGATGAAGCACAACCAGCGCATCCGCGTGAAGCTGACGACCGACGAATCGACGCCGGTGGCCACCGCCACCACCGTCTTCTCGACGGCGGGATGGTTCGAGCGTGAAGTGTGGGACATGTACGGCGTGTACTTCGCCGATCATCCCGACCTGCGCCGCCTGCTGACCGACTACGGGTTCGAAGGCCATCCGCTGCGCAAGGACTTCCCGCTGACCGGCTATGTCGAGATGCGTTACGACGAAGAGCAGAAGCGCGTCGTGTACGGTCCCGTGCAGCTCAAGCAGGACTTCCGCTCGTGGGATTTCCTGAGCCCGTGGGAAGGTCCGCTGCCGGGCGACGAGAAGGCCGTGGATCAGGTCGGGGCGCCGAAGGCGGGGGATAAGGGCTGATGTCCGAGAATCAGATCAAAAACCTGAACATCAACTTCGGTCCGCAGCATCCGGCGGCCCACGGCGTGCTGCGCCTGGTGCTGGAGCTTGACGGCGAAGTGGTGGAACGGGCCGATCCGCACGTCGGGCTGCTGCATCGCGGCACCGAAAAGCTGATCGAGCACAAGACCTACCTCCAGTCCATTCCGTACTTCGACCGCCTGGACTACTGCTCGCCGGTGAACATGGAGCACTCGTTCGTGCTCGCCGTCGAGAAGCTGCTGGGCATCGAGGCGCCCGAGCGCGCCAAGTACATCCGCACCCTGTTCGCGGAAGTGGTGCGCATCGGCAACCACCTGCTGAACGTGCCGTCCTATGCCATGGACGTCGGCGCCATGACGCCGATGCTGTGGGGCTTCGAGGAACGCGAAAAGATTTTCGAGTTCTGCGAAGCGGTGTGCGGCGCCCGCATGCACATGAACTACTTCCGCTTCGGCGGCGTGAACCAGGACATGCCCGATCACCTGATCGGGGCCATGCGCAAATGGGCCAACGAGTTCCCGAACTACATCCGCGACATGGAAACCATGTTGACCAACAACCGCATCTTCAAGCAGCGGACGGTCGACATTGGCATCGTATCGGTGGACGAGGCGATGGATTGGGGCTTCACCGGCCCGAACCTGCGCGCCTGCGGCATTGCCTGGGACCTGCGCAAATCACAGCCCTACGACGCCTATGAATTCATCGACTTCGACGTGCCGGTGGGCGAGACGGGCGACTGCTACGACCGCTATCTGGTGCGCGTCGAGGAGATGCACCAGTCGATCCGCATCATCCACCAGTGCCTTGATAAACTTGAAAAGATCAAGGGGCCGGTGCGCGTGGACAACCGCAAGGTTGCGCCGCCGCGCCGTGGCGAGATGAAGCGGTCGATGGAAGCTCTCATCCATCACTTCAAGCTGTTCTCCGAAGGTGTTCATGTTCCGGCCGGTGAAACCTACACCGCCACCGAAGCCCCCAAGGGCGAGTTCGGGGTGTATCTGGTCGCCGACGGCACCAACCGGCCGTACAAGTGCAAGATCCGCTCGCCGGGTTACGTGCACCTCCAGGCCATGGAGATGATGTCGAAGGGCCATATGCTCGCCGACATTCCCGCCGTCATCGGCTCCATTGACGTCGTTTTCGGGGAGATCGACCGATGAGCAGCCATGCTCCCGATCCCAACGTGCCTGAGCCTGCGTCCTTCGCCTTCACCGAGGCGAACATGGCCGAGGCCGCCAAGGTCATCGCCAAGTATCCGCAGGGGCGCCAGCGTAGCGCCGTGATGCCGCTGCTGGATTTGGCCCAGCGTCAGGAAGGCTGGCTGTCGCGCACTGCCATGGATTACGTCGCCGACATGCTGTCGCTGGCGCCGATCCGGGTGTACGAGGTGGCAACCTTCTACACGATGTATCGCCTGCGTCCGACCGGGAAGCACCATATTGAGCTGTGCACCAACATCTCGTGCTGGCTGCGTGGCTCCGATGACGTGAAGCGTGCCGCCGAGGACGTCTTTGGCGTGCCGTTCGGGTCGTCGAACGACGATGTCACCCTCGAAGAAGTCGAATGCGCCGGGGCCTGCGTGAACGCGCCGGTCGTGGCCTACAAGGACGACTACTACGAGGACCTGACCTACGACACCGCTAAGGCGCTGTTCCAGGCCATGAAGGACGGCAAGCCGCTCAAGCCCGGTTCGCAGATCGGCCGCCAGGGCGCCTGCCCCGAGGGCGGGCCGACCACTCTGAGGGGGACCGCCTGATGCTTCAGGATCGGGATCGCATCTTTACCAACCTGTATGGGTTCCACGACCCGTTCCTCAAGGGCGCTCAGTCGCGTGGCGATTGGGACCGCACGAAGGAATTTCTGGCCAACGGCCAGGAGTGGATCATCGAGCAGGTCAAAGAGTCTGGTATGCGCGGGCGCGGCGGCGCCGGCTTCCCCACCGGCATGAAGTGGTCCTTCATGCCCAAGGAAGTGGGCGAGCGTCCGCATTACCTCGTGGTCAACGCCGACGAAGGCGAGCCGGGGACTTGCAAAGACCGCGACATCATGCGCTTTGACCCGCACAAGCTGGTCGAAGGGTGCCTGATCGGGTCTTTCGCGATCCGCGCGCACACCTGCTACATCTACATTCGCGGGGAGTTCTACCGCGAAGCCGAAGCCCTTCAGCGGGCCATCGACGAGGCCTATGAGGCTGGGTTCATCGGCAAGAATGCCTGTGGGTCGGGTTGGGATTTCGATCTCTACATCCACCGCGGAATGGGCGCCTACATCTGCGGCGAAGAAACCGCGCTCATCAACTCCATCGAGGGCAAAAAAGGCCAGCCCCGCCTGAAGCCGCCGTTCCCGGCTGGCGTCGGCGTGTTCGGCTGCCCGACCACGGTGAACAACGTCGAATCGATTGCCGCCGTTCCCACCATTCTGCGACGCGGCGCGTCGTGGTTCGCCGATTTGGGGCGGCCCAAGAACTCGGGCACCAAGCTGTTCTGCATTTCCGGCCACGTGAACAAGCCGTGCAATGTGGAAGAGGAAATGGGCATTTCGCTGCGCGAACTGATCGACAAGCATGCCGGTGGCGTGCGTGGCGGGTGGGACAACCTGCTGGCGGTCATTCCTGGCGGGTCATCGGTTCCGATGCTGCCGAAATCGATTTGCGACTCCGTGCTGATGGACTTCGACTCGCTGCGTGAAGTGCAGTCGGGTCTTGGCACGGCGGCAGTGATCGTGATGGACAAGTCGACCGATCTGGTCCGCGCCATCACCCGCCTGTCGAAGTTCTACACCCACGAAAGCTGCGGTCAGTGCACGCCGTGCCGCGAAGGCACCGGCTGGATGTGGCGCGTGATGGAGCGCATGAGCCAGGGCAAGGCGGCGGTCGAGGAAATCGACATGCTGTTCGACGTCAGCAAGCAGATCGAAGGGCACACCATTTGCGCCCTTGGTGACGCCGCGGCGTGGCCGATCCAGGGCCTCATCCGCCACTTCCGCCCGGAGATGGAGGCCCGCCTCCTGTCCGGGGCTCCCCAGTCTCGCGCCGCCGAATAAGCAGAGGACGGAACTCATGCCCAAGCTGACTATCGACGGCATCGAGGTCGAGGCGCCCGCTGGCAGCACCGTGCTGCAGGCGGCCGAATCCATCGGCATCGAAATCCCGCGCTTCTGCTATCACGAACGCCTGTCCATCGCCGGCAACTGCCGCATGTGCCTGGTCGAAGTATCGCCCGGCCCGCCGAAGCCTGCGGCGTCCTGCGCCCTGCCGGTGGCCGAAGGCATGATCGTCAAGACCAACTCGCCGCTTGCGGTGAAGGCGCGCAAGGGGGTGATGGAGTTCCTGCTCATCAACCACCCGCTCGACTGCCCGATCTGTGACCAGGGCGGCGAATGCGACCTTCAGGATCAGGCGCTTGCCTTCGGCTACGACCGCTCGCGCTATAATGAACCGAAGCGGGCCGTTCAGGAAAAGTACATGGGGCCGCTGGTCGCCACCGAGATGACGCGCTGCATCCACTGCACGCGCTGCATCCGGTTTGCGACCGAAATCGCCGGTGTGCCGGAACTCGGTGGCATTGGGCGCGGTGAGCATCTGGAAGTTTCCACCTACGTCGAGCAGGCGATCCATAGCGAATTGTCGGGCAACCTCGTGGACCTGTGCCCGGTCGGCGCGCTGACCAACAAGGCCTATGCCTACATCGCTCGCCCATGGGAACTGAAGAAGACCGAGAGCATCGACGTGTTCGACGCCGTCGGCACCAACATCCGCGTCGACAGCCGGGGCGGGGAAGTGCTGCGCGTCATGCCGCGCCTCAACGAAGACGTCAACGAGGAGTGGATGGCCGACAAGGGCCGCTACGCCATCGACGGCCTGAAGCGCCAGCGTCTGGACCGGCCGTATGTCCGCAAGGACGGGCGCTTGCAGCCGGCATCGTGGGGCGAGGCGTTCGCCACCATTGCCGAGCGGGCCAAGGCGACCTCCGGCGCCAGCATGGCCGCCATCGCCGGTGACATGGCCGATGCCGAGGCAATGGTTCTGCTCAAGGACTTGATGACGGCGCTAGGGTCGCGCAGTTTGGACTGCCGCCAGGATGGCGCGGAACTCGATGTCGACCGTCGTGAAAGCTACCTGTTCAACAGCGGCATCGCGGGGATTGATGAGGCCGATGCTCTGTTGATTGTGGGTTCCAACCCGCGTTGGGAAGCGCCGGTCATTAACGCCCGCATCCGCAAGCGCTACCTGCGCGGTGGGTTCCAGGTGGCGGTGATCGGTGAGGCGCGCGATCTGACCTACAAGCATGAAAATCTTGGGGCAGGTTCTGATGTGCTGCGTCAGGTGGCCGATGGGTCGCATCCGTTTGCCAAGGTGCTGAAGTCGGCTGCCAAGCCGATGATCATCCTGGGCATGGGCGCCCTGACCCGTGCCGACGGCGCTGCCGTGTTGGCCCTGGTTGGCAAGATGGCGACCGATCTGGGCATCGTGAAGGATGGCTGGAACGGTTTCAACGTGCTGCACACTGCGGCGGCGCGGGTTGGCGGTCTGGAAGCGGGCTTCGTGCCCGGTCCGAACGGCCGCGACCTGGAAGGCATTCTCAAGGGCTGCGAGAGCGGGGCGGTGGACTTCGTCTACCTGCTCGGCGCCGACGAGATCCCCATGAACCGTCTCGGCAAGGCCTTCGTGGTCTACCAGGGCAGCCATGGCGATGCCGGCGCGATGCGGGCCGACGTGGTGCTGCCGGGTGCGGCCTACACGGAAAAGGACGCCACCTTCGTCAATACCGAAGGCCGCTGCCAGCGCACCCGTCGCGCGGTGTTCCCGCCCGGCGAAGCGCGCGAGGATTGGACCATCATCCGCGCCCTGTCCGAGGTGCTCGGCCACAAGCTGCCGCAGGACAGTCTGGCGCAGGTGCGGGACCGTCTGTCCTCGGTCAGCGCGGTGTTCGACGATGACACGGACGTTCCGGTCGACAAGTGGGGCGCCTTCGGGACGCCGGGGGAACTGTCGGGCGCGCCGTTCGAGAGCGTCATCACCAACTACTACATGACCGACCCGATCAGCCGGGCCTCGCGCACGATGGCCGAGTGCACGGAAGTTTACGGCAAGGGCAACCAGCAGCGGACGGGGACCAATGGCTGAGCTTTGGGATGGCTATGTCTG
>JBAYSM010000083.1:0-14137 GCA_041676205.1 Rhodospirillaceae bacterium
ATCTGGTGCACAATGTCGGCGTATCTCCTGAAACCGCATCGCCGCGCGACTGGCTTTATGCCGTGGCGGGGCTGGTGCGCGGCATCCTGTCGGAGAACTACCTCGAAACGTCGAAACGCGAAAGCGATCAGGAAGCCCGCCGAATTTACTACCTGTCGCTGGAGTACCTGACCGGGCGCAGCCTGGTGAAGCATCTGCTGGACCTCGACCTGCACGACACCTTTGCCCACGCCCTGCGCGAACTGGGTCAGGACCTGGAATCCATCCAGGAGTTCGAGTTCGACGCCGCGCTCGGCAACGGCGGTCTCGGGCGGTTGGCGGCCTGTTTCCTTGACAGCCTGGCGACGCATTCGTATCCGGGGTTCGGCTACGGCATCCGCTATGAATTCGGCATGTTCACCCAGCGCATCGAAAACGGCGAGCAGGTCGAGCATCCCGAAACTTGGCTGCGCTACGGCAATCCGTGGGAATACGAACGTCCGAACATCATCTATCCGGTCCGCTTCCGAGGCCGCATCGCGTGCTTCCGCGACGAGGCGGGCAAGGAAGTCTGCCAGTGGGTCGATACCGACGACATCATCGCCATGGCCTATGACGTGCCGGTGGCGGGGTTCGGGTCGGGCGTCGTGACCAAGCTGCGGCTGTGGTCGGCCCGTGCCACCCGCGATTTCGATCTGAAGTATTTTAACCAGGGCAACTACATCGACGCGGTCAAGGACAAGACCCTGTCCGAGAACCTGTCAAAGGTACTCTACCCGGCCGACACCACGCTGATGGGGCAGGAACTGCGCCTGATGCAGGAGTACTTCTTCGTCTCGGCATCGTTGCAGGACATTCTGGCTCGCCACAACCGGGTCCACGAGAGCCTTGACGACCTGCCGGCCAAGGTGTGCATCCAGCTCAACGACACCCATCCGTCGCTGGCCATCCCCGAACTGATGCGCCTGATGCTCGACGTTTATGACTACGAGTGGGCGCAGGCGTGGGATCTGGCCCGCCGGGTGTTCAACTACACCAACCACACCCTGTTGCCCGAGGCGCTGGAAACCTGGCCCATTGCCATGATGGAACAGCTTTTGCCGCGCCATCTGGAGATCATCTACCAGATCAACTACGAGTTCCTCCAGGAGGTGAAGTATCACTTCCCCGGCCAGCCCGACCTGCTGGCCCGCATGTCGCTGATCGACGACGGGCGGCGCCGCATCCGCATGGCGCACCTGTGCGTGGTGGGGTCCAACCACGTCAATGGCGTGGCCGCCTTGCACACCGATCTGATGCGCAGCCACGTGTTCGCCGACTTCAATCGCATGAAGCCGGAAAAGTTCATCAACGTCACCAACGGCGTGACGCAGCGGCGCTGGCTGTTGCAGTCCAATCCCCAGCTTTCCAAGCTGGTGACGGAGGTTGTTGGCGAGGGCTGGCGCACCGATCTGCTCAAGATCAAGGGATTGGAGGCCGTGGTCGACGATGCCTCCTTCCAGGAGCGATTCGCCGCCATCAAGCGGGCCAACAAGGTCCGGCTCGGCCAATTGGTCGAAGCCCGCTGCGGCGTCAAGTTCGACCCCGATGCCCTGTTTGACAGCCAGATCAAGCGGATCCACGAATATAAGCGTCAGTTGCTCAACCTGCTGCATGTCATCACGCAGTACAACCGGCTGCGCGATGGGGGGGCGGACGATAGCTTGCCGCGCTGTGTCATCATCGCGGGCAAGGCGGCGCCTGGATATTTCCTGGCCAAGCTCATCATTCGTCTGATCAACGACGTGGCCGCCGTGGTCAACAACGACCCGCGCACCCGTGGGCGCCTGTCGCTGTGCTTCCTGCCGAACTATAACGTGTCGTCGGCCGAAATCATCATCCCCGGCACCGACCTGTCCGAGCAGATCTCCACCGCCGGGACCGAGGCGTCAGGCACCGGCAACATGAAGTTCGCCCTCAACGGCGCGCTGACCATCGGCACGCTCGACGGCGCAAACATCGAGATCAAGGACGCCGTCGGCGACCCCAACATCTTCATCTTCGGCAAGACCGCCGACGAGGTCAGCGACATGCGCGCCCATGGCTATCGTCCGTGGGACTTCTACAACAGCGACGCCGACCTCCGCCGGGCCATCGACATGATCGGCCAGGGCTTTTTCTGCCCCGATGACCCGAACCGCTACCGGCCGGTTCACGACACCTTGCTCAGCAATGGCGATCACTACTTCCTGATGGCCGACTACCGCGACTACATTGAAACCCAGGCTCGGGTGGATGCGCGCTATACCGACGCCAAATCCTGGACCCGTAGCGCCATTATGAACGTCGCCAACGTCGGCACGTTCTCGTCCGACCGCGCGATCCATGATTATGCGTCGAAGATTTGGAACGTGAAGCCGCTAAGCTAACGGAGAGGGGGGAGGCGGGGATTGCCCGCGCTCCCCCCTCCTTAAAGTTCCTACTTTCTCCGTTCCCGCAGGACGGCCTCGGCAGTGGTGCGGAGGTACTCGCTGGACATCAGGGTTTCGATATCGACGCGCAGGCGGCGGGACCAGTTGGGGTACTGGTCGACGGTTCCGGGCACGTTGACCTGGGTGGTTTCGCAGACCAGATCATCCAGGTTCATGAGCATGAGGCGGGACGGCGTACGGGCCAGGAATTGATGGCAGGCCAGAACCAGAGCGCGGGTGTCGCGGTCCGACAGCGGGGCCGTGGTGGCGGGGAAGTCGGTCGGCAGCAGGTTCTGGTCTTGAAGCGCGCCGATCAGGATGGCGCGGTCATCAGCCCGAGCCTTGAGGTCTTCGGCTTCGGTGGCGTCCGCGCGGGTCAGGCCGAGCTTGTGGCGCAGATGTACGTCCCATCCCTCCCAATGGCCGGCAATGGGGGCCATGTCGTGGGATGACGCGGTGGCCAGGGCCAGCGGCGGATAAATCTCGGGGCGGTGCAACAGCCCGTTTTCCCAGCGCTCGAAATACAGGATGCGATAGGACAGGATGTTTTCCGACGCCATGCGTTCGCGGAAGCCGGGCGGCACGGTGCCCAAGTCTTCGCCGATCACCACGCACTTGTTGCGGTGGCTCTCCAGGGCGACGATGCCCATGAGGTCATCGAGCGGATATGTGACATAGATGCCGTCCACCGCCTGATGCCCCGGCGGGATCCAGAACAGGTGTTGCAGCGCCATGGCGTGATCGATGCGCAGCGCCCCTGCGTGGCGCATGTTGGCCCGCAGCATGGCAATGAACGGCCCGTAAGCCCGTTGGCGCAGGGTGTGGGGATTGAGCGGCGGCAGGCCCCAATCCTGACCCTGCGGCCCCAGGTCATCGGGCGGCGCGCCGAAGCGGGCGGACGTGGCATAGACGTCCGGGTCCATCCAGGTGTCGGCCCCGTCGCTGTTCACGCCAACCGCGAGGTCGAGGTACAGGCCGACGCGCCCGCCACCGTCAGCCAGCGCTTTGGCGGCGGCACCGAGCTGGCGGTCAGCTTCAAACTGGAGCCATTTGTGGAAACGCACGGCCTTGTCGTGCTCGCGCGCGAAGGCCTCCACCGCCGGGCTGTCGCAGCGGTGGTATTCCTTGGGCCACTGGCGCCACGGCTTGGGCGCCAGACGGCGTTCGAGGACCTGGAACACGGCGAAGCGGTGCAGGCGTGCCCCGCCTTCCTTCACAAAGGCCTCGAACGCCTTGAGGCGGGCGAGCGGCGTGTGGGCCTCGAACTGCTGGAACATGGGGTCGAACAGGTCGTGCTTGAGCGTGGCGACGGCCTTGTAGTCCACCCAGTCTCCGTCCTGCGCCTTTTTCAGGCGGCGCACCACGGCGGGATCGGCCATGATCTCCTGCGCCCTTGGGCACAAGGGGAATTCCGGCATTTCCTCGATGTTGATGTAGAGCGGGTTGAGGAACAGACGGCTGGACGGCGAATAGGGGCTGGCATCGCGCGGCTTGCTGGGGAACAGGGCGTGCACGGGATTGATGCCTACCACATCTCCGCCCAGGCGCGCGGTGTGGTTGGCCAGAACGGCGAGATCGGCGAAGTCGCCCATGCCCCAGTTGGTGTGCGACCGCACGGAGTAAAGCTGGCTGTTGATGCCCCACACGCGGCCGCCTGCGGTCATGAAATCGGGTAGCCAACTGGCCGCCGGGGCGACGATCAGGCTGCCTTGGCTGCCGTTGTCGCTTTGGCCGTCCAGGCAGAAGGTATGGTAGCCGTCGGGCAAGTCGTCGCGCAGGGCGAGGCTGGCGCGGGTCATGGACACGCCGTCAACCACTGCCGTTTCGGCCACATAAAAGCTGCCCGAGGCGCTTTCGCCCTTAACGACCGTGCCGTCCTCCAGGATGATGCGCCAGGAGTGGCGGGTGGTCAGGGCGGCGCTCGGCAGGGCGAGGACGATGCCCATGCGCTGGCCCCGGCGAATAACGCTGACCGGCGGGACGGCGCGCAGCCAGCGTTCTGTCTCCAGCGTGCGCAGACTGCTTTCAGCCTGATCGGGCGTTGCCGCTGGCAGATCCAGGGCGCCCAGCAGCGCCGTCACGGCCGAGGCGCGCGGCTCGTGCTCCTTGCCAAAAATGTCGCGGTAGGAAGTTTCCACACCGGCCACGGCGGCCAAGGCGGTCACGATCGGGTCGGCTCCGCTGGCCGGGGTCGCGTCGTCGTGCGTCATGGTGCGGCTCCTTCAGGGAAACGAGCGGGGTCGGTGCGCCGGCGGCCGGATGACGGAGGGTGCTGGCGGGACTTGCGGGTGCGTTCGATCAGCACGACCAAGCTGTGCGGAGCCATGGGCAGGGCCTCACCGCTGCGATGGGGGCGGGGGGACTCGTCTTCCTCGCTCCCGGCGGTATCGCGCAGGACGTTCCACTCGGCGCCATAGGCCGGGCCGGGCAGCACGAAGTTCACCACCTGTGCCGAGGCATTCATCAGCACGATGAAGCGGTCGTCGGCGCCATCTCCGCCGCCTTCCGCCCCATTAATGTGAAAGCCGAAGCACCGTTTGTGCGGCAGGTCCCATTCGGCCGGGGCGATTTCGCCGCCGACCGGGGACAGCCAGGTGATGTCCTTGATCTGACCCTCCGCCACGGCTTGTCCGGTGAAAAACCGGCGCCTGCGGAATGCCGGATGGCGACGGCGCAAGGCGATCATGTCGCGCACGAAATCAAGGAACGCGCGGTCCTCCGGGGCGGTGGTGTCCCAATGCAGCCATGACAGCGGCGTGTCCTGGCAATAGGCATTGTTGTTGCCGGACTGGGTGCGGCCAAGCTCGTCTCCAGCCAACAGCATCGGCACTCCCTGGGACAGCAGCAGCGTGGCGATCAGATTGCGCTTCTGCCGGTAACGCAGGGCGCGCACCGCAGGATCGTCGGTCGGGCCTTCGACGCCGCAGTTCCAGGAAAGATTGTTGGTGGTGCCGTCGCGGTTGTCTTCCTTGTTGGCCTCGTTGTGCTTGTCTTTGTAACTGACCAGATCGTGCAGCGTGAACCCGTCATGCGCCGTCACATAGTTGACCGACGCCAACGGCCCCCGCCGCCAAAACACGTCCGACGACCCGGCAATGCGCGTCGCCATCGGGCCGACCTGTCGGGCATCCCCTTTCCAGAAGGCGCGGACGCCGTTGCGGAAGGCATCGTTCCATTCGGTCCAGCCGGGTGGAAATTCACCCATGCGATACCCCGAAGGGCCGATGTCCCACGGTTCCGCGATCAGCTTGACGCGGTTGAGGGTGGGGTCCTGGCGCACGGCGGCGAGGAATGCGCCGGCCCGCTCGAACCCGCGCGGGCCGCGTGCCACGGCAGCGGCTAAGTCGAATCGGAAGCCGTCGACGTGCATCGACTCCGACCAATAACGCAGCGAATCCATAATCATCTGGAGCACGCGGGGGTGCGAGGCGTTGAGCGTGTTCCCGCATCCAGAATAGTTGTGGTAGTAGCGCGGCTGTTCGGCGACGTGGTGGTAATAGCTTTTGTTGTCGATACCGCGCAGGGAGATGGTCGGCCCCAGGTGGTTGCCTTCGCAGGTGTGGTTGTAAACCACGTCGAGTATGACCTCGATCCCCGCTTCGTGGAACCGTGCGACCATGGCCTTGAACTCGTCCGGGTCGGTTCCGGTCATGAAGCGGCTGTTCGGCGCAAAAAAGCCGAGGGGGCTGTAGCCCCAATAATTGGTCAGCCCGGTGTTCTGAAGATGTGGTTCGTCGATGGCGTAGTGGACCGGCAACAGCTCAATGCTGGTCACGCCCAGCCATTTCAGGTGATCGATCACCGCCGGCGCGGCGAGGCCCGCGAAAGTGCCGCGCTGGCTTTCGGGAACGCGGTGGTTCAGGGCAGTCATGCCCTTGACGTGGGCCTCGTACAGGATGGTGTCGCTCAGTGGGATGTCCGGCCGGTGCTCGTTGTCCCAGGGGTAGTCGGTCTTGACCACCATGGCCTTGGGCACGTACCGGGCACTGTCGCGGCGGTCGAACGTGAGGTCCTCGCGCGGGTGGCCGAACTTGTAGCCGTAGCACGCCGGGTGCCACTGCATTTGCCCGACGATGGCCCTGGCGTAGGGGTCGATCAGCAGTTTGTTGGCGTTGAAGCGGTGGCCGTTCTTGGGGTCGTAAGGTCCATCCACGCGGTAGCCATAAACCTGTCCCGGACCGATGTCGGGGACGTAGCCATGCCACACTTCATCGGTCAGTTCGGGCAGGGGGATGCGGTCGGTTTCCCTGCGGCCCTGGGCGTCGAACAGACACAGTTCCACCTTTTCGGCATGGGCGGAGAACAGGGCGAAGTTCACACCCCGGCCGTCCCAGGTGGCGCCAAGCGGGTAGGGTTTGCCAGGGCGAACGGTGGCGTGGATGCCGGATGCCATCAAAGCGTCCTGAATGGGAGAGCGGGGCGGGGACAGACCGGAGCAGGTGGGAAAACAGATGCCCGCGGGTCGGGGGAATCCCGCGGGCCGGATGGCCGGAAAGTGGGGGTCAGCCCTTGCCAGCCACGGGACCAGCGGAGGCCGTGACCTTCTTGATTTTGGCGGCGGGCTTTGCGCCGCCAGTCTTGGAGGCAGCCACCTTGGGTGCAGCCTGCCCGTTGCTCTTTTTAGCGGGAGCGGCGGCTTTCTTCGGCGCGGGCTTTTTGGCCGGCGCGTCCTGGGCAGTGATCTCCTGCTCGGCCTTGAGCCAGTAGGCCCAGTCGTCGCCGAGTTTGCCACCGTCGGCCTGCCACAGGTCGTAGGCGCGAGCGCGGATGCGGTCATCACGTGTTTGGGTCATGTGCTCTCCCTCTTTCAACCCGTTCGGAGGTTCCGGCGGGGGTGCCAGACTGCGGGCTTGGGCTACTGTACACCGAAGTTTGGTGCACGCGAATACGCTGTGCGCATGGGACGCGGGTTCATCTTGTGGTGTGCCGACAGCAACCAGAAAACGAAACCGCCGCCCCTCGAAAGGGGCGGCGGTCGGTGGGATAGACCCAAACCTTCGTGACCCTTGGGTCAGCCTACTTCAGGGAATGCAGGTAGGCGATGACGTTGGCGCGATCTTCGGCCTTCGGCAGCTTGAAGGTCATCTTCGAGCGAGCCTTGTCGTCCTTGGCGTGGTGACGCAGGAAGGCGGTCGGATCGGCCAGGTATTCGTCGAGGGCTTCGTCGGTCCAGGTGAAGCCGGCAGCGACAGCGTCGGCGTACCCCTTGGAGTAGCTGAATCCTTCGGACTTGTTCGGGCCGCGTTCAATGATGTTGAACAGGTTCGGACCGACCTTGTTGGCGCCGCCCTGTTCGAAGGTGTGGCAAGCAACGCAGCGCTGCTTGGCCAGCTTCTCGCCGGCAGCGGCGTCGGCAGCCATAGCGGCGCCACTGGTCAGCGAAATGGCGGCCACGAGGCCAACGGCGAACACGCTCTTCTTCATCCCAAACTCCTCTTAAATCCGTTTGTTCTTCCGTCATGCCTGCCGGGTGATGCGGAGCCGGCAGGCGACCGGGCTTGTCTGGAAACAGCGCGCCCGCATTTACGAACGCGAACCCCCCTCATGCGGCGTCGGACTATAACGGCATGAGGTCGCCGAAACAAGGTGGCCGCACATGCTGCTTTGGTCGAGAACGAACCATAAAGAGCGAATGTGGCCCTTTTTCGGCACCTTTCTGCCTTTGTACTGCCATCACAACCGATCAAGGTCAGTACGAACACGAGTCGACCGAGAGCGTCTGAAAGCAGCTTGCGCTCTTTTGGCGTAGCCCCGGAGAATTCCGGCAACCATGGCAGAAATCCAGGTGTTTGTTGGTATGTGGCAGGCTGATGGTCTTTAATGTTGACTAAATTGGTCCTGTTTATACACTGTAATAGTTATAAAGTAAGGGAGGGGTTGCCGAGGTTCCGCAATCCATGCAGTCGCGAGTAACGGAAGGCCGCGTCCATGGTCTTTAGAGGAGCGCGATGATCCATGCGGGACAGCACGGCGTAGAATCCCAGGGTTGACCGACGGGAGAAGGTTCCATGGCCCAGAACAGAAGCCTGAACGTGCCGATGATTTCGGCCGAGGGTGGCCTCACCCAGTACATGGAAGCCATCAAGCGTTATCCACTGCTGACGCCTGAGGAGGAGTATGCCTTTGCATGCCGCTTCCGGGATCATGATGACCTGGAGGCCGGACAGCGCATGGTGACCAGCCACCTGCGTCTGGTTGCCAAGATCGCCATGGGATATCGCTACTATGGCCTGCCGGTATCCGACCTTATTTCGGAGGGCAACCTGGGCCTGATGCGGGCGGTCAAGAAGTTCGAGCCTGAAAAGGGCTTCCGCCTGGCGACTTACGCCATGTGGTGGATCAAGGCGTCGATCAATGAGTACGTCCTCAATTCGTGGTCGCTGGTCAAGGTCGGCACTGTTGCCGCCCAGAAGAAGCTGTTCTTCAATCTGCGCCGCCTGAAGGCCAAGCTCGGTGTGTATGAAGAAGGCGAACTGACCCCTGAGCAGGCGGCCGAGATTGCCGCCGAGCTCTCGGTTCCGACCGCCGATGTGCACGCCATGAACCGCCGTTTGGCACGCCAGGATTCGTCCCTGAATGTCCCGGTTGGCGAGGAAGGCGAGTTGCAGCGCATGGACCTGCTGGTGGACGACCGCATCGACCAGGAGGAAGCCTTGGCCGTGAAGCAGGAACGCCAATTGGGCAGCCGCCTGCTGCGCGATGCACTGGAAACCCTGAACGACCGGGAGCGGCATATCATCACCGAACGGCGTCTGCGCAACGCGCCGATCACGCTTGAGGATCTGGGCAAGCAATACGGCATTTCGCGGGAACGCGTGCGGCAGATCGAGAACCGCGCCTTTGACAAGCTCCAGACGGCCGTGCGCAAGGCCGCTCTGGCTCTGGAAGGCGCTGGGCGGCTGGCTGCGCCGGTGGCGTAACGGCATGAGTTTGGCAGAGTAAAGGGCGCGGACCGCAAGGGCGCGCCCTTATTGCTGCACCGCACACGTGCCTCTTGCGGCAGCGCTCGGTTTCAGCGATTCTAATGCGCTGGATTATCGTTGGGAGGGACCGATGAAACTCGTCATGGCCGTGATCAAGCCGTTCAAGCTCGATGATGTGCGCGAGGCGTTGAGCGCCATTGGCATCCAGGGGCTCACGGTGTCCGAGGTCAAGGGGTTCGGTCGCCAGCGCGGACAGGCCGAGATCTATCGCGGTGCCGAGTATGTCGTGAACTTCCTTCCCAAGGTCAAGATCGAGGTGGTTATCGACGACGCTTTGGTGGACAAGGCTCTCGAAGCCATCCGCGCCAGTGCCAACTCCGGCAAGATCGGGGACGGCAAGATTTTCGTGCTTGATGTCGGTCAGGCTGTCCGTATCCGTACCGGCGAACGCGACAGCGACGCGCTGTAAGCCGCTCTCGGTTCAGGCGCCGCCGTTTTCCCGCGTCATGCCCTCGCGCGCGGGGTGGAGGCAGGCGCGATTGCGCCCGCGATGCTTTGCGACGTAAAGGGCCTCGTCCGCCATGCGGAGGAGAGTATCCGCCGTGGTGGCGTCGTCCGGCGACAGGGCTATGCCAATGCTGCACCCGATGGTGACGGTTCCTGTCCCCACGGAGAGGGGCATCCCAACGGCGGCAATGGCGCGTTCCGCCACCACGGTTGCTTCGTCGAGTCCGGTTTGCTGGCTGACCCGCAGCAGCATGACGAATTCATCTCCACCCATGCGGCCGATCATGTCACGACCGCGAAGGCACCGCTCCAGGCGGCGGGCCACGGCTTGCAGCACGGTATCTCCGGCGGCATGGCCGTAGGTGTCGTTGATCGCCTTGAACCCATCGAGGTCAATGAACAGGCACGCCACCCTGTCACCAGCCCGCCGGCTGCCGTGAGAGGGCGGGATGAGCAGGTCCAGGCCCTTCAGCAAACCCGATCGATTGAGCAAGCCGGTCAGCGGATCGGTCTGAATGCGGTCTTCCATCTCCACCAAGGCGGCTTCGCGGTGCAGCAAATCGTGCACCAGCGCACGTAGGGATGCCGACAGAGCTTCGATCTCGTGCGGGCCGGACACCAGGGGTAGGTCGTGGCGCTGTCCGGCACGGACCCGATCGGCTGCCGCCGCGATACGGGCCAGCGGTGCCGCTACCCACCCCGCCGACAGCCAGCCCAGCAGAGCAAATACGACGGCCAACGCCGCGCCCCATTGCACAACCGCGCGTCGAAGGGCAGTTACCGACGCCAGACCGACCTCCACTGGTTCGCGCGCCACCACTTGCCAGCCGACAGGATCGGAGCCGTCCTTGGCGAACGGCGGAGGGGCGAATCCGGTCAGTGATTGCCGCCCATCCGGCCATTTCGCCACAATCCATTGTCCGCTGACTGGAAGCGGAAGCCCGAGCGGCTGCCCGACCAGGGCAGGCGGCCCCAACACGATGATGCCGTGCCGATCGACCACCACGACGTCGAGGGCGCCGCGCCGCGCGAACGGCACCATGACAGCCGAGTGTAACTCCTCAGCCCACGCCCATCGCAAATGCGCCAGCAGAATGCTGTGTATGGTTCCGTCGGCAGTCTTTACTGGCGCTTCCAGCGTCAGGGGGCTCGTGCCCTCGATGCCGCTGACGCCCGCCGATGCCACAGTCTTCCCGTCCGGCCCGATCAGGGCGATGCCATCAAACGCGTCGACTTGGCGCAGAAGATGGTTCAAAACCGATTGTACCCGTGCGACGTCGTGCGGCGGATGGAGAACGTCGAGGCCAGCGACGAGCTGGAGGTGGGTGCTGCGGGCGCGCAGGCCGCGCGTGAGTTCGTCGGAAACTTGATGGGCAATCTCGATCAGGGTATTGCCCAACGCGGCCCGCATGTCGGCCGTGGCTCTCAGGCCAAGGGCGATGCTCAAGCTGGTCGAGAGCAGCCCGACCACCAAGGCGATGACGAGTGCGACATGGGTGCGCAGCGAAAGCGAGCGCGGACGCATGGAGCCTACCAAGCCTGAGACGTAAGCTTAACGCTTGGGATGGGGCGGTGGTCCCGCCTTTCGATTGGGGCTTGCTGATGCCGGTGCGGTGAGGCAATACATCCCAGTATAGAACGTTCGATACAGGGATGACCAATGGCCCGCCGCACCGCCAGCCCCAAGACTGCGACCCCCGTTGCCGCAAAACCTGCCGTAAAGCGCCCGTCACCCAAACGTGATGCCTTGGTCGCCCAGGCCGAGGATTTGTTCGACCGCTTGGGCTTCCACGGCACTGGCGTCGATCGTCTGGTCACGGACAGCGGTGTCGCCCGGATGACCTTCTACAAGCATTTCCCCACCAAGAACTCGCTTGTGCGCGCGGTGCTGGAGCGGCGCGATGCGCGGTTTTGGGCACACATGGAAACCGAAGCGGCGCAGCGGACGGAAGCCGGAGAGCATGCCGTTCTGGCCGCCTTTGATGCGCTGGCGGCGTGGCTGGACGGGCCGGGCGGCAATGGCGACTTCCTGCTGAAGGCGCTGGGTGAGTTCTCCGAGCATGACGTTACCGTGGCCGGCGACGCCGCTTTCCGCAAACTGAAGGCCGGCCCGTGGATGCAGGCCCGTCTCGACGCGGTTGGCGTGAAGGAGTCCGAAGCGCGGAGTTGGGACCTTGTCCTGCTCATGGAAGGCGCCACCGCTTTGGCCCCGGTCGTCGGTGGTGCCGCCGCCGCCAGCCAAGCCCGCCACGCCGCAGCGGCATTGTTGCGCGCCTGGGAGGTGGTGGACGCGATGGTTTAACCGCTTCCCTCCACCAGCACGGCGACCGGCAACGCCTGCAAAGTATCCGCGACGTTCAGGAACCCGGCCTCCGCTGTTACCTCGCGGCCGGTCAGCAGATCGCGCCAGTGGGAGGGTGCGCCGTCGGGCAGGGGCAGGCGAGTGTCTTTCCACACGGCTTCGCCCAACGGCCAGGGATTATCCTCTGACCGCAGCCGCGCGGTCAGGCGGGGCACGCAGGCCACCAGCCAGTGCCCGGCATCATTGCTGCGGGCCAGGGCGATCAGGTGGTCGGCGAGGGCACCATCAGGCTCCACAGGGTGATAGGCGCCGATGGTCAAAAGGTCGGGGTGCGCCGCGCGGTGGTGGAGCAGGGCGCGGACCACATGCAGCTTGATCGCCCCGCTGGTCCAATCGCCGAGCAAAATGCTGGCGTCGTTGGGCAGATGGTCGAGCATCGCCTTGCGCCGGGCATAGTCAACGGGCCTCCGGTTGTCAGGATCGACGAGGCTGTCGTCCCACAGCTCGGTGCCCTGGTAAGTGTCCGGCACGCCGGGGCTAACGTGTTTGAGCACGATCTGGCTCAGGCCATTGAGCATTCCCGCCGGCGCCACCATGGCATGGAATGCAGTGAAATCGCTTAGAAACGGGTTGGGCCTCTGGGTGTCCAACACACGGCCGATAAACTGTTCCATGGCCTGTTCATACTGCTCGTCCGGGGCGGTCCAGGAGGTCCGCTGCTTGGCTTCGCGCAGGGCCTTGGTCATGAAGGCCGTCATGCGGTCGGCCAGCCCGTCCAGCGCGCCGTCCAGCGGCCACACCCCCACCAGGGCCTGATAGAACAGGTATTCGTCGTTGGGATGGGGGGCCGTCTCATCATCGATCAGGCGGCGGGCGCGGCGGTTCAGGGTCATCCAGCGGCGCACCCGCTCATCCCACTGCGCGGCCAGTTCCGATAGCGCAGTGATGCGGGCGCGGGCATCCTCGCCGCGCTTGTGGTCGTGGGTGGCGGTGGCGAGCATGCCGTGCGGGCCGTGGCGCAGGCGGGCCTGGTTCTGGCGGTGAAAGGCATGCACGCTCAGGCCGAAGGTGGTCGGGTGCCCGCCCACTTCATTCAGCGAAATCAGGCGGTTGTAGCGATAGAACGCGGTGTCCTCGACGCCTTTGGCCATCACCGGGCCGGTGTATTGCTGGAACTTGCGGGCGACGCGCACGACCTCGGGCAGCAGGCGGCGACGGTCGGCCGTGCGGGCGTAGTCGGTGGTCAGCAGCCCGCGCACCACGTCATAGATGGACGGATCGGCGGTGGCGCGCTTGCGCTTGGCGTGCGCGATCGCCCAGTCGATATCCCGCACGTCCTCGGGCGTGGCGCCCTGGCGGTTGACGTAGGTCCGGTAGACTGGAAAACAGGCCACCACCTCCCGCAGGGCGATGTGCAGGTTGGCTGTGGTGAAGTCGCGGCTGTACCAGTCCTGGGCCAGCACGCGCGACATTTCGTTGGCGAGCACCCGCAGTTCGGCGGCCAGTTCCTGCCCCATCACCTGACGCTTGCCCTCATACACCATGTCTTCGAAATCGGGCAGGGCGCCGCCCACCAGCCACCTGTACAGGCGGGTGAGGGGCCGTTCTCCCGCTGGGTCCACGAACACGCCGTTGACCTGGTTCATGAAGTCATAGCCGGTGGTTCCGGCCACCGGCCATCCGTCGCGTAGGAACTCGTGGGGGCCGAGGATCTTCTCCACCACCACATAGAACGGGGTGTCCTGCCCGGCTGCGGCACAAGCCTTGTCCTGAAGGCGGTGCAGGTAGTGCCGCGGCGCGAACAGCCCGTCGATGTGGTCGATGCGCAGACCCGTCACGGTCCCTTCGGCAACCAGATCGAGGGTCAGGGCGTGGGTGGCGGCGAACACCTCGGGTTCCTCCACCCGGAGGCCGGCAAGGTCGCTGATCTGGAAAAAGCGGCGGTAGTTGATCTCGTCGGAGGCGACCCGCCAAAA
>JBAYSM010000084.1:0-14027 GCA_041676205.1 Rhodospirillaceae bacterium
AGGATTTCGGGACCATGCGTTGCCTTGAAAGTGGCATCGCCAACCCAAGGGGCGCTCCGCACCGGCACGCCGACGGTGGTGAAGTCGTGATCGTGACGGCCGACCAACCCGACCCCGTTGGCGATCAGCACCTGATTTCCGATGCGGCCGTCCACCTCGATGGTGCAGAACTTGCCGATGTAGACGTCATCGCCGACCGACAGGCTGTTGGGCGCCCACAGGTGGCTGAACGGCCCGATGTGGACGCGCTGCCCCAGGGTCACGTTGGCGCGCACGGCATAGCGCCGCACGATGCGCTGGAACAGGCCCCGCAGGAGGTTCCTCATGATCCGCTCCTCTCGATGACCGTGTGGGCCGTCGGCGGAGTGGGCGGTGGGGGGGGCGCCCTGTCGGTGTTGTCCGCTTCCATATCGGGCATCACATGCTCGTCCTGTTCCAGGCGGGTGAGGATGCGGCGCAGGCCGAGATAGAGAACGACCACCAGAATGAGCGACGTGCAGACGATGCCCGCCATCGCGCCGTCCAGCCCAAAGGTCGTCACCAGGGGATGGAAGGTGGCCAGCGTGAAGATGCTCACCGCCAGATGGCCCAGGAAAATCAGTTTGGTGTTCTCGACCGCGCGCAATCCGGCCTTCAGCGGCAGGGAGAAGAACAGGAAGATGTAGCAAAGCCCGTAGTAGAACAGCAGGTGCCCGTATTCGGCATATTCGGCCCCGAACACCATGCCGAGCAGGGCACCGGGCTGGATATTGACCGCCACGATGATGGCCGTCGTCGCCAACCCGCCATTGAACGCCACGCGTTTCAGGAAGGCGCGGAGGGCGTGCGTGCCTTGACTGTGAAAGAGGCGCGCGGCCCGTGCCGGAACAATGTTCTCCCACGCCTGGAACAGAATGTGGGTGATGGCAATCAGATTTTGGGCCGCCCGGATGGCGCCGACTGCCGCGGCTCCCAGGAAAAACCCCGCTGCGATGATAAAGAAGTGGCCGGAGAACCAGTAGATGATGGCCGACGGCAGCAGCCACTTCGACGATTGCCAGTGCCGCCCCATAGAGGAACGCAGGATGTGCCACTCAAAGCGCGGCCGGATGAAAAATGGGACCGACATCAGGGTGGCAATCGCTCCCGCCGCTGCAATGGTCCACAGCGCGGTAATGCTGGTCACATGCACGGCGGGAGTCGTTGGTCCCGTCGCCACGATGACGAGGGCCACCAGGAGTGCGATCTGACCGAAATACCGCACCATGTCCGATACCATGGCGAGGCGCGGGCGGCCGATGCAAAAGAAGTAACGGCGCAGGAACTCCTGAAACTGAAAGCTCACAACCACGCAGGCAAGCGGCAGCGCGAGGCCCGTGGTCTTCCATCCTGGCATATTGATTCCGGTCCACCATACGCCGCCGGCAATAATCCCGGCCATTACGAGGCTCAACGCGGCTTGTTGGATGGCCAGGGCCGTATAGTAGGCCCGCTGTGTATCAACCGGCTGCTTGGGACCGATGCTCATCATCGGTTCCAGGATGAGGGCAATCTGGATGGAGTTCGCGAACAACACGATCATCCACGCCAGCGAGTACCGGCCGAATTCGGCCATGCCGAGGAAGCGCGCGAGCATCAACCCCGTCAGGAAGTTCACTCCACTGACCACGGCCTGATCTGCCAGCGACCAATTGAGGTGGCTGTCCCGAAAGAGGAAGGTGCGGACCTTGGCGAGCATCTTGGCGCAATCTCCGACGATGCGGCGGTCAGGACTCGCGGACGTGAGGACTATCCGATGGCGTGCGGTGGCCAAGGGACCGGATTTTCCCGGCTGCCAGCAGCATTAAAAAGCGCGGCGCCAGTACCAAGTAACGGCGCCATAGCCGGCGCGGCTCCGACATCAGGCGATATGACCATTCCAGCCCGTTGCGCTGCATCCAGGCGGGGGCGCGTTTCTGCCGCCCGGCGTGGAAGTCGAACGCGGCGCCCACCCCGATCATGGCCGCCGCCGCGATGCGCCCCTTGTGGGATGACATCCAGTATTCCTGCTTGGGCGAACTGAGACCGACCCACAAAATGTCGGGCTGGGCCGCGTTGATCATGTTCACCACGGCGGCGTCTTCATCGCGGCTCAGGGGGCGGAAGGGCGGGCTGTACGTGCCGACGATCTGGAGGTCGGGAAAACGGGCTTCGAGATTGGCCTTGAGATCCGCGACCACGCCAGGCGCACCGCCATACAGGAAGTGCCGGTAGCCTCGGGCCTGCGAGTGGTCGCACAGCTCCAACATGAAATCCGGGCCGCACACGCGATCGGTTTCCGGGTAGCCGTTGCGGCGGGTCAGCCACACCAGCGGCATTCCATCCGGCGTGACCATCCCGGCCTCGTCGTGAATCCGGCGCAGGGTTACGTCGGTCTGGCAGGCCATGATGCCGTGAACGTCACGGATGCACACATAATGGCGCTCTTTGTCGGCGACCCAGCGGTCGATGGTGTCGAGCGCGAGCGGCATGTTCAGGGGGTCGACCCGCACGCCGAGAATGGTGGCAGTGACAGGTTTGGCCGGTCTGGACGGGGGAGCCGCGGGATATGCCAAGGTCTTGGACTCCGCTTGAATGCCGGGGGTTTGAGACGTCGGAGGTTGCGTCAGCAGCGTCCGGTACGTCGTCATGGCGTGGCTTGCGATGTCGTCCCAGCACAGGGATGTACGCGCCAGGGCTTGACCCTTTTGACCCATTTCTGGCCATTCTGAGCGGCGCGCCCACAAGGACCGCAGCCCGGCCGCCACACCTTCGGCCGATGATTCAACGACCACGCCGCAGCCAGCGGCTTCCACAAAGGGAGAGATTCCGCAGATGGCGGAGGACAGGATCACCTTGCCGGCAAGCATTCCCTCCAGCGCCTGAAGACTGAACCCCTCATAGCGCGACGGCACACAGATCACGTCGTGGTCACGCATCAGGTCAGTGGCCGCGCGGTCGAAGGCGGCGGGCTGAAACTGGATGCGGTCCACGCCCGGCAGGCGGGGTAAGTGGCGCGCGGCCAATTCCTTCAAGGCCGCCGAATCTCCCCAATCGGGTCCCTGCAGAACCAACCGGGCCGACGTGTCGCCAAGGGCGCGGACAAATCCTTCGATGAGGAGATCCAGCCCCTTGTTGTAGGCGTCAAGGCGGCCGAGGAAGTAGAATGACGGCGGGCGGTCGCCGTTGGCCGTCGAGGAACCGGGCATGGGGGCTTCGGCCGGGTCGTGCCCGCACGGCACGCACAGGGTCGGCGCCGCGATGCCGCGCTGCTGTAACCACTGGGCATGGCGACTATCGAGCACCTGCACCGCCAAGCTATCGTTCAGGACGTGGCGCTCGAACAAGCGCCAGTACACTGCCTTGCGCATGGCGCTTTTGCGGAACATGAAGGTGTTGTAGGGATCGTGCGGAGCCAGGATATACGGCACACCAGCCCGTTTAAGGTGGCGGGACAAAACGTAGGTGCTGGGCAGGAACATGCCGTTGAGCAGCACAAGATCCGGCTTGTCCGGCCCCGTCAGCCATGCCCGCAACGCCGGTGACACTCGGAAGCTCGACCCCCGGCCGCCACCGGCAAACCGCCGCACATCGTATCCGCCCTCGGTGAGCCGGACACCCGGCGCGGCCCCTTCACAGGCGACGGTCACGGCGGCCCCGGCATTGACGAGTCCGGCTGCGAAGCCGCGAACAGCCTTGCTCGTGCCTTCGCCCAGCGTCTGCCAGTCGAGCGGAAAGTGCTTGAGGTAAATGACAATCTTCATGGATGCCCTCTGCGGAGGGATGGAGGGGGCGCGGAGAAGCTGTGTCCCTACGGCCGCTGTGTCTTCTCCAGAAATATGCTGTGTCCTCACGGACTCTCCCTCCCGTAACGTGGCCCTATGATCGGTAATAGGTCATCGTCTTGTCGGCGTACTGGGCAGAGTCCTCGTAGCCGTAGGTCCGATTCTTTTTCACGTCGACCATCGACAGGACCACACCCGAGAACGTTCCTCCGGCATTGATGAATTGCTTGATTGCCAGCTTGGTGAGGTTGCGTGGGGTGTCTCCCCACCTCACCACCATGATTGCCCCGTCCACCTGCCGTGACAGCAGGCGAGGGTCCGAGACGGCGAGGATGGGCGCGCTGTCGATGATGATCTGGTCGAAACTTCCGCTGATCGACATGAGCAGGTTGTTGATCAGATCCCCGCCGAACAGGTCAGGTGCGCTGGGCCGGATGCGGCCGGCGGGCAGGACATAGGCGCCCGAAGCTTCATCCTTGCGCATGGCATCGGTCAGGGGCACCTTGCCGTCGATGACGTCGATCAGGCCCGGAGCCTCGGGGTCCAGGCCGAACCGCTCCCCGACCTTGGGCTTTCGCAGGTCGCAGTCGACGATCAGCACGCGGCGACCTGACATCGCCAACAGCCGGGTCAGGGTAATGGACAGGGACGTCTTGCCTTCCATCGGCCGGGCTGACGTGATCATCAACGTCTTGGGCAGCTTCTGGCCGGGCTGCAACAGGAGCGAGGTGTAAACGCCGCGCAATGCCTCGGTGAATAGGGAGTTGGGCTTTTCGAGGACTTGGTTCTCGGGGCTGCGGCCCATGCGGGCGAAGCCGCGCACCAGCGGCACCAAGCCAAGGACCGGAAGGCCAGTGTCCCTTTCTAGCTGCTCCCCGCTGCGATAGGTGCGGTCCATCTGCTCCAGGGCCAGCGCGCTCAGGCCGCCGATGCTGGTGAAGCCGATGAAAGCCATGGCCAGAAGCAGGTTGTACTTTGGCGACGACGGCTCATCGGGCGCTTCGGCATACGAGATGACGCGGGCGTCGGGCTGCTGCATGTCCGGCTCGTCGAGCTGGTTGGTTTCCTGGAAGCGGTTGAGCATGGTTTCCAGGAGCATGCGGTTTGACTGCGCCTCGCGTTCCAGCGACCGCAGGACGACGCTGGCCTCGTTGGCCTGGGCCACTTGACCCTTCAACTCGTCAAGGTTCTGGCGCAGGGTTTCCTGGCGGGCGCGGGCGACGCTGACCTCGTTCTCCAGGCCCTGAATGATCTTGGAAATTTCGTTGCGGATGCCGTTGTTCAGGTCGGCGATCTCGGCCCGCAGGCTGCGCATGCGCGGATGCTGGGCGCCCAATTCGCCGGAAAGGTCGGCGAGTTGGCGTTGCAGGCTGGATTGCTGCTCGCGTAGGGACACGATCAGGGGCGAGGACAGCACTTCGGAGTACGACGCTTCGCCGCCCCGCCGCACGATCATCTGAACCTGGCGCAGACGGGCTTCGGCTTCGGCCCGCGCGATATTGGCGACGGTCAGTTCCGTGTTCAGGTCGCCCAGCTCCTGGCTGACCAGAGGCGTGCCGGTGGCGCTGACGAGCAGGCCGTTGACCTGCCGGTATTCAGCCACGGCGCGTTCGGAATCCTCCACCCGGCGGCGCAGGTCTTCGATGCGCTCGTTCAGCCAGCGGGTGGCGCGCTGGGTCGCCTCGAACTTGGCTTCAAGCTGTTCGACAATGTACAGGTCGGCAAGTTTGTTGGCCGCCGCTGCGGCTGTCACGGGGCTGGCCGACTGGAAGGTCAGGGCGATCACCTGCGACTCACCGCGCTGAGAAATATCAAGCCGGCTCAGGAACGTATTCACCACGCGGTTCATTTCTCCACGCCGTGCGCGGGCCTCGTCCAGGATTTCCTTGCCGCTCCGAAGCTGCTCGTCGGGCGCGGTCGCGGTGCCAGCGGCGGTGTCCTGGGCTTGGGCGTCATCGGCGAAGTTCGGCAGCAGGGACAGCATGTAATCCCGCGCCGTGGCGACATTTCTGGCAAAGGCCGAGGGTTCCCATAGGGCCGGATTGAACTCGGGATATTGATCCAGGTTCAGGTCGAGGATGACCTTTTCCACCAACTGGCGGGAGCGCAGGATCTCGGTCTGGGTTTCAATGGTCTGCACGTCGTTGGGCAGCCCCGCGACCACGGCTTCCAGGTTGAGGATGTTGGAGTTTTGGCCCGAAATCATGACCAGGCTGTGTGCCCGATACTGCGGCGTCAGTTGGTTCAGAAGGTAGGACGTGCCCAGCGTCCCAATGACCGCAAAGGCCAGGATAAGCCATTTGCGCCGCCACAGACGGCGGCCGACATCCATCAGGTCCACGTCATCCAATGCGGTCTGGGCCGTGTGGGCAAAGCGATGCTCCGCCGGACCCTGGTTCCTCTGTTCACCGATGATAGCGTTCATCGTTCCTCAACCTTGCGATGGAAAACGGGAGCCGGGAGTACTGCCGTGTCAGAAGAAGCGTTCAGCCACTTCAATGACGTCGCCTGGCTGAACCAGGGCATCCAGAGGCACGCGCTGCGCGTCCTGAGCGTTGCCGCGGCGCAGCAATACAAAGCCTGTTTTGGCCCGATAGGTGAACCCGCCAGCCAGGGCGACGGCGTTCCACGCGGTCATGCCGCTGACGTAGGGATAGCTGCCCGGTTCCTTGATCTCGCCGATGATGTAGAACGGGCGATAGGTCAGAACCTCGACACTGACCCGCGGGTTGCGCAAGTAGTCCGGTTCCAGGTGGTCGGCGATGCTGGCTTCGAGCTGGCGCGCCGTCAGGGTTGCGGCCTTGACCTCCTTGATCAGCGGCATGGCGATCAGGCCGGTTCCGTCAACCTCGAATTCGCCCGACAAGTCGGGGTGGCCGAACACCGTCACTTTGATCCGGTCCCCGGCGCCCAGTGTGTAGGATTGGGTGGCCGGAGCCTCCTGAGCGGCGGCGCCTTGGGGCAACAGCGGAAGGGCGAGCAGGATGGCGATCAGAAAGCAGGCAGCTCTGAGGGCAAGGGCTTTCGCTGCCGCACCGCAGATGGAGGCGCATCGGGTTCCGCCCGAGGTGCGCATTGGCGGTCTTTGCATGGCACTGGTCCTCATGATTCGGTTGCTGCTGTAGGCGTTGCCGTTCTGTCTCTGTTGATGCAAGTAAACGGCCAGTGGCCTTTCTTAGATGCCTAAGGGTAGGCTATCGTCCGTTCGTTTTCTTCCTATCTGAGGGTTTACGTCGTTCGTTGTTTTTGTAAGGCCAGTAAATTTGTTGGTTATATGCGCCGAAATACTTAATTTAGTGTCGGAATTTTACGTTCGAGTACTTTCGAGGTAGGCAGCAGGGTAGTTATTTCTGCGCATGAGGGATCGCTCCGCCCAAAGTTCATGGAACAGACGGAAAACGGTCGTGGTGCTGTGGGGGAAAAAAGAAACGGCCGGAGTGTCGCCACTCCGGCCGTTCAAGAAACGTGGCCGCCCTTGTTCGGGCGGCCGGTTTTTCTACAGATGAAACTGCACGCTGAGCATCATCAGGTTCTGGTCCCACCCGGCAAAACCGAGCGTGCGCGCATCGGCGCCCGATTCGTCATGGTCGGTGTAGGTATAGTTGGCGTTGAAGTGCATGTGGCGGTTGGCCAGCCACGTCGCACCCACGCCGCCATACAGGCGGGACGCATCGCGGTCGATGCCCTGGTACTCATAGGTGCTGTACCCGGCACCCGCGTTCAGCAGGATGTTGCGGCGCAGTTCGTGGTCGGCCCGGAAGCTGTAGGAGTTCTGGAGGTACGACGACGCACCGGCGATGGTGGTTTCTTCGACGCTCGTTTCGGCCCGTAGGGTAAACGTGGTCAGGCGGGTGAAATTGTTGACCACTTCAGCGCCGAACGACAAACCGCCGATGTCCTTGAGGGCGGCTGATGAGAAGTACTGCTCGCGGTAGCCCGCGAACACCTCGCCAAAGGTCACGCCGGTAAGATCGAACGCCACGCCCGCGTCCACCTCCCAGCCCTCGGACGACCGATCGGCCCGCCCGGCGGCGGGTGTCCGGGACGGCTCGCGCACGTTGCCGGACAAACGCCCGAACACGCCGTACTCCTCGCCGATGCGATAGTCGCCGCGCAGGCTGGTGGTATAGATGGTGATGTCGCGCTCGTCATTCAGCGCGCCGGCTCCGGCTTGCGGCTTGTAGTCGTAGTGCTGAACCGCGACGTCAACTTGGCCGCTGACCTTGTTGAAGCCCTGGAAGAAGCCAATGCCGGCTTCACTCAGGTTGAATTCGGTGGGCGTCCGGCCGCCGCTGCGGTCCGGGTCGCCGCGCCCTTCGTGCAGGCGGTTGAACGCCAGGCGGCCATCGACATAGCTACGCGGCGTGAACTCGAACTTGCCGCTGCTATTGACGTAGTAATCCTCAAAGTCCTCGGTCGTATAATCAGCGAAGCGACCGATGCGGGCGCCGGCACCGAACTTGAGATCATGGACCGACCATGTCGAGTCTGCACGCACGGCAGGGGCGAGCACGGTCACGATGTCGCTGCGCTCGTTGTTGGCGGTGGCGAACACGTTGTCGTCGTGGGTCGCCTCGACGGTGGCGCTGGGATACACCATGAAGCCGCCGAGCTGCACGCCCAGGGGATCAACCTCGGGCCGCTGGCGTTCCAGTACGGTGGCGCCGCGCGGAATATCTTCCTGCGCGGCAGCGGGAGATGCCAGGGGAGCGGATACGGCCAGCGCCAGGACAAGTGGCAGGGCAGTCGAAGCAACGGGGAGGAACCCCGAACGCGGGCGGGTCTTGAACATGCTCTCCACGGTATCATCCCTGGTTGCGCCGGCGAGACGAGAGGCTGTCCGAGGTTGCCTCAAACCCAAGGCGTCCAAAACCGGCGGTTTAATATCTGTGCCGCCACACTATGCCGCAAGCATCCTTGAGACGCAACAGCGCGCGAAATCATGCATATCATGGCGTTAGGCCCGGCCGAAGATGTCTTCCATGCGGACGATGTCGTCTTCGCCAAGGTAGCTGCCCGACTGCACTTCAATCAGGCTGAGTGGGAACTTGCCAGGATTCTCCAGCCGGTGCGTGCGTCCCAGCGGGATGAATGTGGACTGATTTTCATGGAGCAGAAACGTTTCGTTGCCGTTCGTGACCTTGGCGGTGCCATGCACGACCACCCAATGCTCGGCCCGGTGATGGTGCATCTGAAGGCTGAGTTTCTGGCCTGGTTTGACCGTGATGTGCTTGACCTGAAAGCCCGGCCCGGCATCGATGCCGCGATAGGACCCCCACGGGCGGTAGACGGTCGGGTGGCTGACCACTTCTGTCCGGCCTTGGGCACGCAAACGGTCCACCAGCGCCTTGACCTCCTGCACCCGGTCCTTGGCGGCGACCAGGACGGCATCGTCGGTGACGACGATGGCCACGTCGTCCAATCCCAATACGGCGGTCAGCGGGCCGTTGGAGCGGATGTAGGAATTGCTGGTATCGTGCGTCACCACATCGCCCAGGTTGACGTTGCCCGAAGCATCCTTGGTGCCGACGTCCCACAGCGCCGACCACGCGCCGATGTCGTTCCATCCCATATCGACCGGCAGCACCACGGCGTCGCTGACGTGCTCCATTACAGCGTAGTCAATGGACTTGGACGGCGCGGCGGCGAAGGTGTCGGCATCGAGGCGGCAGAAATCGAGGTCGTGGCGCGCGTGGCTCAGGGCTTTGCGGCACGCGGCTAGCATTTCCGGCTGAAGACGCTCCAGCTCCGCGACGTAGCGCTTGGCCGGGAACACGAAGATACCGCTGTTCCAGAAGTATCCGCCTTCGGCCAGGAAGCGCTGGGCGGTGGCGGCATCGGGCTTTTCAACGAAGTTGGCCACGCGATGCAGGCCGCTTGAGCCGTTGGTCAGGGCTTCGCCGGCGCGGATGTATCCATACCCGGTTTCGGGATGGCGTGGCGTGATGCCGAGCGTGGCCAGGGCATTGCGCTGGCCGGCTACCCGTGCCGCGCGGGTGATGGCATCGCGGAAGGCCTCCGTCTCCGTCACCAGATGGTCGGACGGCATGACGGCCAGCACGCCGTCTGGGTCGCGGTCCAGCACCCACAGGGCGGCCACGGCGGCGGCGGGGGCAGTGTTGCGGGCGTGCGGTTCGAGCAACAACACCGCCGGGTCAACGCCGATGGCGCGGATCTGCTCGCCGATGATGAAACGATGGGCGTCGTTGCAGACCACCACGGGCGGGGCGAACCCGTTTGCGGTGACACGGTGCACCGTGTCTTGAAACATGGTGCGCGGACCGGCTAGCGGCATGAGCTGCTTGGGGAAGTCCTCCCGCGACATCGGCCATAACCGCGTGCCGGAGCCGCCGGAAAGAATGACGGGATGAATGGTCATTGAACCGCCTCGCGTGTGCTTTCGTGCGCCGCGCCGTATTTGGCGATGTTCAACGTGAGGCCAAAGTGCGGCGCGGGGTAGTCGTCACCACGGACTACGCCTAAGGGCGGCTGGACGGTGCGCGGTTCATGAGGGGTAAGGAGTGGCGGCAGAGTGGGGTCGCGGACGACGTCCTTTCGGCCCTTCCTTGCCTGTAGGCGTTTACTCCCGGCGAACCATGAACGGCCAATCGCGCGGGAGCGGGAGAGTGATCCATGACAGCCCTGACCGGAGGCCATGTGCCGCCGCATATTCATCGGCAGGGGGCGGCGTCCCGGTGGCGCGCCGTCCGGCAGCGCAGCGTCGAACTTGCCGCGCCTCTATCGGCGGAGGACCAGGGACTTCAGTCCATGCCGGATGCCAGCCCGACCAAGTGGCACCTGGGGCATACGACGTGGTTCTTTGAAACCGTGATCCTGGACCGCCACGCGACCGGGCATCGATTTTTCGATAAGCGGTTCTCGGTCCTGTTCAATTCTTACTACGAAATGCTGGGTCCACGGCATCCCCGGCCGCAACGCGGAATGTTGTCCCGCCCATCACTGGAGCAGGTCGGGGAGTGGCGGAGGCATGTGGATGCCGCGATGGATGCTTTGTTGGAGACCGCCGGTGACGCCTCTTGGCAGGCAATTGCGCCGCTTCTGGATTTGGGGCTGGCGCACGAGGAGCAGCACCAGGAACTCATCCTGACGGACATCAAGCACGCCTTGTCTCTCAATCCCCTGGCTCCGGCCTATGACGCGGCGCTTCCGGTTCCAGTTGGCGAGGCCAGCCTGACAGGGTGGGTCGAGCATCCGGGCGGCTTGATCGAGATCGGACATCCGGCGGCGCGCGGATTTGCTTACGACAACGAATGTCCCCGCCATCGTCGCTGGCTGGAGCCGTTCCGGCTGGCGCGCCGCCCCGTCACCTGCGGCGAGTTCATGGCCTTCATGGAGGACGGTGGTTATCGGCGGCCGGAATTGTGGCTGTCGGACGGCTGGGCCATGGTCCAGGCCGGGGAGTGGGAGGCGCCGCTGTATTGGCGGCGCGAGGAGAACGGGGGGGCGTGGACCACCTTTACACTCGGCGGCGTCCGTCCGGTGGCGCCCGACGAGCCGGTCGTCCACGTCAGTTACTTCGAGGCCACCGCGTATGCCGCCTGGGCCGGGGCGCGCCTGCCGACCGAGGCTGAGTGGGAGACCATTGCCAAGGGCCGCTCCGTGGAGGGAAACGTCTGCCGCGCAGGCGCCCCACTGCATCCAGTTCCGGCAGGCGACGGGGACGTGGTGCAGCTTTTCGGCGACGTGTGGGAATGGACCTCCAGTGCCTACGAGGCGTATCCGGGATTCCGGCCATTTGGCGGGGTGGCGGCGGAATACAACGGCAAGTTCATGGTCAGCCAGATGGTCCTGCGTGGCGGGTCGTGCGCGACGCCCGATGGGCACATGCGCGCATCGTATCGCAACTTCTTCCCCCCGGCGGTGCGTTGGCAGTTCAGCGGTATCAGACTGGCGGAGGACGCCCGATGAAGCACCAGAGTTTGCTGGACCATCACCCGACGCGGGAGACAGCGGACCCGGATTTTGCGCACGCGATTTCCATCGGTTTGCGGCAGAGGCCTAAGTCCATTCCGTGCCGGTTCTTTTATGACGTCGCCGGTTCACGCTTGTTTGACCGCATCTGCGGCCTGCCCGAATACTATCCCACCCGCACCGAGATGGAATTGTTGCGCTGTCACGCTGCCGAGTTCGCTGAATTGATCGGGCCGGGCGCCGAAGTGGTGGAGTTCGGCGCCGGCTCGGGCGCCAAGGTGCGCCTTCTATTGGATGCCCTGGATCGGCCGGCAACCTACCGGCCGATTGATATTTCGGGGGAGTATTTGCTGGCCTCGGCCCAGAGTCTCGCACGGGACTATCACGACCTGTCGGTTCGGCCGGTCATTGCCGACTTCACCCAGCCGATACCCTTACCGGCGGTGCGGCCAGGAACGCGGCGGGTGGGCTTTTTTCCGGGGTCAACCATTGGCAACTTCGCGCCGGGCGACGCGGCCAGGTTCCTGCGGTCGGCGGCGCGTCTGCTGCACGGCGGCGGGCTGCTGATCGGGGTCGATCTGGTCAAGGACCGCAATGTGCTGCGTCGGGCCTACGACGATTCACAGGGCGTCACGGCGGCGTTCAATCGCAACGTCCTGGTGCGGGCCAATCGGGAACTGGGGGCGGATTTCCAAGTCGACCTTTTTGACCATCGGGCTGTGTTCAACGAAACGCACAGCCGCATCGAAATGCATCTGGTCAGCCGAGGCCCCCAGCGCGTCACCATCGGCGAACAGGTCGTCTCTTTTGCCGATGGTGAGTTCATTCACACCGAGAACTCTTACAAATACTCGGTGCAAAGATTCCAGCGCCTTGCCTCGTCCGCCGGTTATACCCCGGTCCAGGTGTGGACGGACGCCGACGGCCTGTTCAGCGTCCATTGGCTGGAGGCTTGACGGTCACAGGGCCATGTGAGCGCTGGTGTGGTCGACAAAGGTGCGGGCCAAGGTCCGATTCATGGTGATGAACGCCTCGATTTGGGCATCGTGGGGCGCGATGCGCCCGCAGTCCCGCGTGGTGGCGATGACATATTCCGCCAGTTCCAGGATACGCTCCGCATCGCCATGGCGCAGGGTCTGCTGTTCGGCCGCTGATTTCAGAAAGAGCCAAACCGACAGGTTGTTCTGCATCGCCCATGACAGGGCCGCGGGATCGCGCGCATGGTCCAGCAGGTGGGCCGCACGGTCCAGCAGGAGGGCATGGGTTTGGGTCTTGAGGGGGTTCTGGATATGCACGGATCGGGTTCTCGCTCAAGTTCATGATACCGGCGTCATGGGAGAAACGCTGATCGAAACCACTTGTTCTGTCCCTCCTCCGTCTGAGGAATCCCGCATCTTCTTTCGGTGTAGCGGGGGGGAGGGCTGAAATAGGGACAAACGCCCATGGACGGTTCCGCGGCGGTCGGTCATCATGGCGCCCGTCGGGTACTATTGCGGGTGTGCGGTTCCGGGATGAACGAAGACGTAGATGTACCCCCGATGGGTGCCGTAACCGCGATCGTGTCCGCCGATGGGGTGGCGTCACGTGGCCGCGTGATCCGTCTGGCACGGCGTTTGTGTGCCGCATCCATGGCGGCTGTGCTGGTCCGTGATGACGGTGGACCGTGGAAGGCTCCGCCTGGCGATCCGGTGGACGGAGTGCTGGCTGATCTCGCCGCCGCCGCCGCCACCGCCGCTTTTCCATTGGTTGTTGCCGATACACTGGAAGACCCGGCGTGGGCGGCTCATCCCCACGTCGTCGGGCCGCCCGGTGTGCGCTTCCTTGTAGTGATGCCGCTGGCCACGCTGTCCGATGGTCAACGCACTGTTTTGGCCGTGGCCGATGATGCGCCCCGGCGCTTAGAGGATGTGGACGACCTGAGCGCCGCATTGCGGGACCTCATTGCCTTGGCAGAGCGCGAGCGATTGCATCAGGTGGTGCTGGATACCGCAGTGGATGGCATCGTCACCATCGACGGCCGTGGGATCATTCAGCGGGTCAACCCTGCCACGACTCGCATGTTCGGGTATGCCGCCGGAGAATTGACCGGGGCCAACGTCGCGGTTTTGATGCCCGAGAGCGACAGCAAGCGGCATGACGGCTACCTGCGGTCCTATGGGGAGACGGGGCAGGCGAAGATCATTGGGTCGGGCCGGGAGTTGATGGCGCGGCGGCGCGACGGCAGCACGTTTCCCATTGAACTGACGTTGAGCCAGATCGACCTGCCGGGCCAGAGGATGTTTACAGGCATCCTGCGCGACGTATCCCGCAGGG
>JBAYSM010000085.1:0-13984 GCA_041676205.1 Rhodospirillaceae bacterium
CCGCACGGCGAGGAAGGCGAAGGCCTGGGCTTCCAGGGCATCGCCATCCCAGCCCACGGCCTCGACCGCATCGACCGGCACGCCCAAGCGGTCGCGTAACCCCGCCATCAGCACCGGATTGAGCCGCCCTCCGCCCGTCACCAGCCAGCGTTTGGGGACCACCGGCAAGAGACGGCGGGCCTCGGCCACAGTGGCGGCAGTGAAGCTCGTCAGGGTGGCTGCGCCATCGGCAGGGGTCATCCCCTCGACCTCGGCCATGAACGTGGCGAAGGCGTCGCGGTCCAAGGATTTGGGTGCCGGGGCCGCAAAGTATGGATGGGCGAGCAGGCGCGCCACCACAGCCTCGTCCGACGTTCCAGAGGCCGCCAGGGCACCGTCTCGGTCCATCGGCTGCCCGGTGCGGCGGAGGCACCAGTCGTCTATCAGGGCGTTGCCGGGGCCGGTGTCGAAGGCCATGGGATCGCCATCGCCCAGCCACGTGACATTGCCGACGCCGCCCAGGTTGAGCACGGCCAAAGGCTTGTCCAGGTCGGCTGCCAGAGCCTGATGGAACACCGGAACCAGCGGCGCCCCCTGCCCGCCCGCCGCCACGTCGGCGCTGCGCAGGTCGAACACCACCGGGATGCCGGTGGCGGTGGACAGCGCCGCGCCGTTGCCAATCTGGCGGGTCAGGCGGCGTTCCGGCGCGTGAAAGACGGTGTGGCCGTGGAACCCGATGACGCCCACGGCGGTCGGCGCGATACCGGCCACGGTCAGCAGGGCGAACACGGCCTCGACATGAGCCGCCGTCAGTTCGGCTTCCACGGCGGCCACATGGTCCGGGTCAGCCCCCTCGCCCAGCGCGGCGCGCAGATCGGCCCGAAAGGCGTCGGTGTACGGCCGCGTCAGCCGAGGCCCGAATGCGGTCGCGCGAACGCCGTCCGTCTCGATCAACGCGGTGTCGATGCCGTCCATCGACGTGCCACTCATCAGGCCGATGGCGGTAATGATGGAATTGGCGGCCATTGGTCAGCGTCCCTGCGTTGTTCGGGGTGGCCGAGTATGGTAAACGACGCAGCTTCATTATGACAAACAGAGAACCCGATCATGACAACGACCGCCACCATGCGTTCCCCGTTCCTCAAGACGGTGATCGAGCGCGGCTATGTCCACCAGTGCACCGACCTGGAGGGCCTGGACGCTGCTCTGACCGCTGGGGTCGTGCCGGGGTATATCGGGTTCGACGCCACCGCCGACAGCCTGCACGTCGGGTCGCTCATTCAGATCATGATGCTGCGCTGGCTGCAAAAGTGCGGCCACAAGCCGGTGGTCCTGATGGGTGGCGGCACCACCCGCATCGGCGACCCCACCGGCCGCGACGAAGCCCGCAAGATGCTGACCGACGAGCAGATCGCGGCCAACATGGACGGCATCAAGAAGGTGTTCGCCAAGTACCTGACATTCGGCGATGGCCCGACCGACGCGGTGATGGTCAACAACGCCGACTGGCTGGACAATCTGAACTACATCGCATTCCTGCGCGATTACGGGGTGCACTTCACGATCAACCGTATGCTGAGTTTCGACTCGGTCAAGCTGCGGCTGGACCGCGAACAGCCGATGACGTTCCTGGAATTCAACTACATGATCCTCCAGGGATACGACTTCCTGGAACTGGCGCGGCGCGACGGCGTGCGGCTCCAGATGGGCGGGTCGGACCAGTGGGGCAACATCATCAACGGCATCGATTTGACCCGCCGCTGCTCGGGCAAGGAAGTGTTCGGCCTGACCTCGCCGCTGCTGACCACGGCGTCGGGCGCCAAGATGGGCAAGAGCGCCAACGGCGCGGTGTGGCTCAACGAGGAGAAGCTGTCGTCCTATGAGTTCTGGCAGTTCTGGCGCAATGCCGAGGACGCCGACGTGGGCCGCTTCCTCCGCCTTTACACCGAGTTGCCCGAAGCCGAGATCCAGGCGTTGGAACGCCTTGAAGGCGCGGCCATCAATGACGCCAAGAAGGTTTTGGCCGACGCCGTGACCACCCTCTGCCATGGTCCCGAGGCTGCCGCCCACGCCCGCCGCACCGCCGAGGAAACCTTCGAGAAGGGCGGCGCGGGCGATGACCTGCCATCCGTGGACGTCCCGGCCGCCGACCTTGCCGCCGGAATCGCCGTGATCGACCTGCTGGTGACGGCTGGAATGGCCGCCTCCAAGGGCGAGGCCCGTCGTTTGGTGCGCGGCGGCGGCATCCGCCTCAACGACGCCAAGGTGGACGACGAAAACGCCACCGCCTCCGCCGCCGACCTGACCGACGGCCAGATCAAGCTGTCAGCCGGAAAGAAGCGCCACGCACTGGTGAAGGCGGGGTAATGCAACGGAGGGGTATTTAATGATACCCCTCCCCCGCCTTCACCTTGCCCCGGAACACATAGTACGTATAGGCGGTGTAGGTGAGGATGACGGGGATGAGGATGGCCACGCCGACCAGCAGGAACGATAGGCTTTCGTCCGGGGCGGCGGCGTCCCAAATGGTGATGTCGGGCGGCACGACCACCGGCCACAGGCTGATGCCAAGGCCAATGAACGACAGCGCGAACAGCGCCAGGGTCAGTACGAAGGGCTGAACGTCGCGGCGCTGGCGTAGCGCGCGGAACAGGAACACGGCGCACAGGGCGACCGCCACCGGCACCGGCGAGAGCAGGAACAGGTTGGGCAGGGAGAACCAGCGTTCGGCGATGCGGGGTTCCACGAACGGGGTCCAGATGCTGACCGCGACGATGGCGATCAGGACCGCCGCCACCAACCCCGGCATCAGGCGGAAGCAACGGTCCTGCAAGTCGCCCTCGGTCTTCATGATGAGCCAGCCGCAGCCCAGCGCAGCATATCCGGCCACCACGGCCAGCCCGGTGAACATCGGGAATACGCCGAACCAGTCGAACGCCCCGCCGACGAACCCCCGCGCCTCGATCAAAAATCCTGAGATATAGGCCCCGAGCACCATCCCCTGGGTGAACGTGCAGACCAGGGAGCCGCCGAAGAACGCGATGCTCCAGATGTGCTTGGCGCGCACGGTCTTGAACCGGAACTCGAACGCCACGCCGCGAAAAATCAAGGCGATCAACATGATCAGAAGCGGCAGATACAGCGCCGGAAGGATGGTCGCGTAGGCCAGCGGAAACGCTCCGAACAGGGCCGCCCCACCCAGCACCAGCCATGTTTCGTTGCCGTCCCACACCGGGGCGACAGAGTTCATCATGGTGTCGCGTTCTTCCTCGGTCTGCCCTGTAATGGGAAACAGGATGCCAACCCCCAGGTCAAAGCCGTCCATGAACACGTACATGAACACGCCAAAGGCAATGATAAGGGCGAATATCAGGGGATAGTCCATGTCATGTGCCCTCCGGGGTGTCGAACGGCTGATCGGCGGCCGACAACGGGCGCATCGGGCGACGGCCCTGCGGAGGCTGGGTCGGCGGCGGCTCGGCCTCGATCGGGCGCCCCATCAGACGCAGGACGTAATAGGCCCCGGTCCCAAAGACTGCGGTGTAGACCACGATGAACACCACCAGCGACGTGGCAACCTGTCCGGTCGACACCGGCGATGCGCCGTCAGTGGTGCGCATCAAGCCCTGGATGAGCCACGGCTGGCGCCCGACCTCGGTGGTGATCCAGCCTGCCAGAATCGCCAGGAACCCCGTCGGACCGCAAGCCACCAACAGGCGCAGGAAGGCCCGGTTGCGATACAACCGCCCCTGAGGCCGCAGGAACACGGCCAGCAACGCCACCGCCATCATCAGCATGCCGAGCGCCACCATGATGCGGAACGAGAAGAACACCACCGCCACCGGCGGCCATTCGTCGCGCGGGAAGGCGTCCAGGCCGCGCACTTCGCCCTCCCACTCATGGGTCAGAATGAGGCTGCCAAGCAGCGGCACCTCGACGGAATAGCGGGTGACTTGGGCGTCCGTGTCGGGAATGCCGAACAGGATGAGCGGCGCGCCCTTGCGGGTTTCAAAGTGCCCCTCCATGGCGGCGATCTTGGCGGGCTGGTGCTCGAACGTGTTCAGGCCGTGCAGATCGCCCGCCAGGACCTGGGCCGGAGCGGTGAACAGGGCCATCCACATGGCCATTGACACCATCATCTTCCCCGCCTCGTCGCCGGGCCGCCTGAGCAGCGCAAAAGCGCCAGCCGCCCCCACCGCAAAGGCTGTGGTAAGGAACGTCGCCAGAACCATGTGGGTCAGGCGATAGGGGAAGCTGGGGTTGAACACCACCGCCCACCAGTCGGCCGGATGGAACCGCCCCTCGACGATCGTAAAGCCCTGTGGCGTGTGCATCCAACTGTTGGCGGCCAGGATCCAGAACGCGGAAATCAGCGTCCCGACGGCCACCAGAACGGTCGCCGTCATGTGCACCCATGGCGGCACCCTTCCGCGACCGAACAGCATGATGCCGAGGAATCCGGCCTCCAGGAAAAAGGCAGTCAGCACCTCGTAGGACAGCAGCGGCCCTATGATCGGCCCGGCGATGTCGGAGAACCGGCTCCAGTTGGTCCCAAATTGGTAGGACATGACGATGCCCGACACCACGCCCATGCCGAACGACACGGCAAAAATACCCGTCCACCGCCTGTGCAGGAGTGAATAGACATCGCGCCCCGTCCTGATCCACAGGGCATCGAGCACGACCAGCCACCACGCAAGACCGATGGTGAAGGCCGGAAAGAGGATGTGAAACGCGATGGTGAAAGCGAATTGAACCCGCGCCATCAGCACCGCGTCGCCAAAAAAGTCCGCCATCTGCCTACTCCGCCGGGGCGCCACCGCCTCAACAACGGCTAAACCGACGGAGACGGTTCCGCGCCCGCTGGAAATGACGCTACTCGGATTTTGGCGCGGGGGTACTCGGTGCCGCGTCGAACGGGCCGAAGATTTTGCGGAGGAAGCCGGGCGCCAAGGCGGCCAGCGGATTCACCCGGATGTCGGGCTTCGCTGTCGGGCCGCGCACCGAATAGGAGGCCGCAAACAATCCGCCGTCCTTCTCGAAACCGGTCAGCAACCCGCCAACCAGCGGAATTTTGCCCAGCAAGCTATTCACCGCATACGCCGGGACCAGGGTGCCTTGGATGGCCATCTCGTCACGCCCAAAGTCGATGGTGCCGTCCCCGGTAAGGCCCAGCGACGGCCCGGAGGTGCGGAAATCCGTCAAGGTCAGGACATCTTCGCCATAGGTGAAAGGCGCCTCCAGCGACTGAAAGGCAATTCCCTCGCCACTTAGCGCATCGAGAATGCCGGTGAGGGCCGCAACCGACAGCAATTGAGCCAGAACCGGCGCCTCGACCAAGCGATAGCTGTCGATGAGCAAGCGGCCTTCGGCCACGCCCAGCGGGTTCACCGAGCCGGATACGTCCAAACGCCCGCCGCGCATGGTTCCAAGCAGGTCCAGCGACCGCAGCAAGGCTCCGGCATCCTCGGTGACGGCAGCGAACACCCGGTTTCCATCCTGCACCGCCGGATCGGCCGGCGTCAGCCGGTACGAAAACGGCGTCTTGCCTTCCAGAAGTCCGTCCACGCGGACCGACCGCCACTGTTCGTCCTTGCGGTCGAAGAAGGCGCGAACATGCTCCATGGTGCCGTTTTCCGCCAGCCACACCACGTCGAATTCGCCGTTTACCCGCAGCGGCGGCAAGGTGGTATCGTCCTCGGCAAAGGCGTCTTCGGGCGACTCGTCAATACCCGGCTTGTCACCAGCCAAAAACGGCGTGGCATCAAAGGCAAGCCCTTTAACGGCGACGTCCCACGTTCCGTCCGGCTGCACCATGACGGACCCGGCCATGGACGTTTCGCCCAGGTCGGCGCGAGTGAACTCGATGCGGTCGAGGTCGCCATTGTCATGCAGAGCGACGCGCCCCTCGGCCACCAGTGGCCCGCCGGATCCGGCCGACGAGCGCACCGTGAAGCTCGGCACCTCGCGCACCGTGTCGCCGGACATGCGGACGGACACGGTGGCCTGAGACGGAACGCCGGGCGCCTTGGTCCAGTTGAAGCCGGGAATGTCGATGCCCGCCCCGGCCAGATCAAGCCGCGCGTTCAGCATCGACAGGGACTTGCTGGTGACGGTCAGATCGATGTCCGCATGGACCGGCCCGGTCAGAAAGGGTGCTGTAAACGGCGGGAAGTCCAACCCGAAAACATCGCGCTTGCCCTCCTCGACTACGGCCTGCGCGACGTAGCGGCTGCGGTATGGCTTGCCGCTGAAGATTTCGCGCCACGCAAAGCCGGTGGGCACGCCGCCAATCCGCGCCTGCCCGCGCGCCTCCAGGCTGTCGGTATCGACCCTCAAGGTCAGATTTCCGGCGCTCAGGTCGCGGTTGAACACCGCGCCGGGCAGGAAGGCATCCTCGATCACCGCAGACGTTTCCACCGTCAGCATGTCGAGCGGCAGGTTGGCCAGCAGAGGAAAGGCCAGCTTGAGGTCGGTCCGCACCCGCCCCTTGGCCCCCTTGGGCGACAGGCCGAGCGTTGACGTATAACCCAGCGGCTGGTGGTCAATCAGTCGCAAGGCCTGATACAGGCCGCCTTCGATGGTCAGGTTGATGACCGCGCTGCTGTCCTCGGCATCCAGGCCATGAAACGCGATCACGCCACCTGAAACGCGCAAAGGCGTGCTGCCCAGGCCGGGCACCTCGCCCTTTTGGATGTTGAGGGTGATGGTATCGAGCGCAAAGGTCATATCGCCCGCCGCGCCGACTGCCTTTGGCATCGGCGGCAGGTAATCGACCGTCATGCCCTCCACCCGCGCTTGGCCGCTGAGGCCCGTCACGGTGATTTCGTCCAGGGTAGGACCGGCCAAGGTGGCGGCCCATTGGCCGTGCGGCACGTACCCGTCGCTCAGTTGCTCGATCACCCATTCGCGGGGGTTCGGACCAACTTCCTGCGGCCACCACAGGGGCAAGGCATCGACCGGGATATTCTCGACGGACGCGGCGATCTCGCCTGCCATGCCGCCCTCGGCGGAACGGCCAAGGGTGCCCATCAAGCGGACCTTGGACGGACCAGGGGCGTCGATGCCCTCGGGCCGGGTGAGCGCAATCTCCAGCGTTTCGATCAGCACCGCGTCGTCTGTCGCCGATGCACTGGCCCGAAACTCCAGTCCACCCACCGCGTACTCCGCCGCGACAGGCTCAGGCAGGCGCACAAACCCGGCACCGCCGGTCAGGTTGACGGAAACGGTATCCAGAACCACACGCGGCGCCAGCATCAGGCCAAGGCTGACGGTCCCTTTGAGCGGAAGATCAACCCCACCAAGGGGTTGCAGCGCGGAGGACAACCCGGCCACCGCCGCCGGACGCAAACCGTCAAACGTCGCCCGAAGGTCGAGGCTCGCCGTGTCGGGGTGCAGTCCGCCGGTGACGTCGAACTGCGTGGTGCCGTTGGGAAGCGCGACCCCAAGCTGCGCCGACAGGTCAATGCTGCCCGCCCTGCCGCGCAGCAACTCCACCGTGGCCTTTGGCACCTGCCACGTGGCGCCCAGGATCTCGTCGACGATGGTGGCGTCGGCCTGCACGATGCGCACCGCGCCGAGGGTGGCCGCCGGTCCCTCGGCCTCGTCGCCCAGGCCGCGCAACAGAGCCTCGATCACCGCATCGGCACCCGGCCCCTCCCCGGCGTCGGATGCCCCGGCGTGCCACAGTCCAAAATGAATGCCGCCGTCCACGGCGCGGCGCAACTGGATGTGCGGGCCGATCACCTCGACCGCCGACAGCGTCAACTCTCCGCGCAGCAGCCCCAGCGGCTCCAGCGAAACGCCGATTTCCGGGACAGCGGCCAGCACCGCGCCAGCGGCATTGACCGCGCGCACGTCGGCGGCGCGCAGGTCGAGTTCCCGATCTCCACGCTCCCACGTTAACTGGGTGCTGCCGATGGTCAGCCGGAAGTCCTCGTCCGGGCTGGTCATCGCGTTTTCAAGGTAGGGCGTCAGCAGGTCAAGCGGCAACGGCCCCTGGCTCAGACGCCAGGCGAGGAGGCCAGCAGTCACCAGCAGCAGGAACAAGACGGCCCCAAGGACGCGAAACAACAGGTGGACGGCCCCGTGGACCACAGACGATTGCTCCAAACAGAATTACCGGGCCAGCCTGCTCCCAGGCCCGTGTTTTGATCTTGGCTGCCGCGCTTGACCCGGCGCGGGGCATGCCGCAGTCTGCGCCAAAATGGGGACGATGGGAACGCCGATTTGACACGCTCTCCTTTCACCGAAGCGGCCTTTGCCGCCTTTCCCCGCGCCCATGACGCCGACCGGCTGGCGCGCGGCCTTGAACGCTGGACCGACGAGGCCGCACGCCACGCCGAAGGCGCCCCCGACCTTGCCGCCTTCATGCGCGGCGCGGCGGCCGAGGGCGCTCCGGCGCGGCGGATTCTGGAGGCCTGCTTCGGCAACAGCCCGTTCCTCAGCCAGTGCCTGCACCGCGAACCGGCGGTCCTCCGCCGAGTGATCGAGCACGGCCCCGACGCCGCGCTGGCCGAGGCCTTCGCCACTGTGCGCGATGCCGTGGGCACGGACCTGGATTTGCCGCGCGTCATGCGTGCCCTGCGCATCGGCAAGCGACAGGTTGCCCTGATCACCGCCCTCGGCGATATGTCTCAAGTGTGGCCGCTGGCCTCCGTCACCGGCGCGTTGACCGATTATGCGGACTTGTCCTTGAGCCTCACCACGGCGCACCTGCTGCGCCAGGCCGCGGCCGAGGGCCATATTGAACTCGCCCACCCCGAGGATCCCAACCGCGACAGCGGCTATGTGGTGCTGGGCATGGGCAAGCACGGCGCGGGGGAGTTGAACTACAGCTCCGACATCGACCTGATCGTGCTGTTCGACCCCGACATTTGCCGCTACGTCGGCAAGCGCACCCCCGGCGAATTCTTTGTGCGCATGACCAAGGCCCTGGTCCGCATCATGGACGAGCGCACCGGCGACGGGTACGTATTCCGCACCGACCTGCGCCTGCGCCCGGACCCCGGCTCGACCGCCGTGGCGATTTCGACCGACGCGGCGGAAATCTATTACGAAAGTTTCGGCCAAAACTGGGAACGCGCCGCCATGATCAAGGTGCGCCCGGTGGCCGGGGACCTTGAACGCGGGGCGACCTTCGTCAGCCACCTGCGGCCGTTCGTGTGGCGCAAATCACTGGATTTCTACGCCATCCAGGACATCCACTCGATCAAGCGCCAGATCAACGCCCAACGCGCCTGCGGCGTGGTAGCGGTGGCCGGGCACAACATCAAGCTCGGTCGTGGCGGCATCCGCGAGATCGAGTTCTACGCCCAGACGCAGCAGCTCATCTGGGGCGGCCGGGAGCCGTCGGCCCGCCCGTCGCGCACCGTGGAAGCGTTGCAGGCCCTGACCGACCTGGGCCATGTGACGCAGACGGCCTGCGACGAACTGACCGAGGCGTACCGCTTCCTGCGCAGCCTGGAGCATCGCCTCCAGATGACCGACGACGCCCAGACCCAGACATTGCCGAGCGAGCCGGACAAGTTGGCTGCGCTGGCAACGTTCATGGGCTTTGCCGGGATAGAGGATTTCTCGACCGCCCTGCGCGACGTGCTGTGCACGGTCGAGGGACACTACGCCACCCTGTTCGAGGACAGCCCCAGCCTGTCCGAGGACGGCGGCAACCTTGTGTTTACCGGGCACGAGGACGACCCCGACACGCTGCAGACCCTGACCGAGATCGGCTACACCAATCCGCAGGGCGTGGCTGCCGTGGTGCGCGGCTGGCATCATGGGCGTTACCGGGCCACCCGCTCGACCCGCGCCAAGGAAATGCTGACCGAACTGGTGCCAACGCTGCTGCGGGCATTGGGCAAGACCGCGCAGCCCGATCAGGCGTTCTTCCGCTTTGACGAATTCCTGCGCAAGCTGCCCGCCGGGGTGCAGTTGTTCAGCTTGTTCCAGGTCAATCCCGGCCTGCTCGATCTGGTGGCCGAAATCATGGGCGACGCGCCGCGTCTGGCCGAGGTCTTGGCGCGCCGTCCCAACATGCTCGACGCCGTGCTGACGCCGGGCTTTTTCGATCCGCCGCCCGGCGCCGCCGAGTTGGGGGCCGAACTGGACGAACTTCTCGGCCAGAGCGGCGGGTACGAGGAAGTTCTAGACCTGCTGCGCCTGTGGGCCAACGGCCGCAAGTTCCAGGTCGGGGTGCAGACCCTGCGCAAGCTGCTTGACGCCCGCCAAGCCGGAGAGGCGCTGACCACCATCGCCGACGTGGTCCTGAGCCGCCTGCTGCCCGCCGTGGAGGAGGAATTCGCCCGCACTCACGGCCACATGCCCGACGGCGCCATGGTGGTGATCGCCATGGGCAAGATGGGCGGGCGGGAGATGACGGCGACGTCCGATCTCGACCTCATCACGGTCTACGATGCCCCGCCAGAGGCCGAGTGGTCGGACGGTCGCCGCCCGCTGTCGCGCACCGACTACTACATCCGGCTGACGCAGCGTCTGGTCAACGCCATCACCGTGATGACCAACGAAGGCCGCCTGTACGACGTGGACCTGCGCCTGCGCCCGTCGGGCAGCAAGGGGCCGCTGGCTGCCAGCCTGGAAAGTTTTGCCAAGTACAATGCCGAGGCCGCCTGGACCTGGGAGCACATGGCCCTGACCCGCGCCCGCGTGGTGTGCGGCCCGGCGAAACTGGCCGAAGCCGCGCGCGGGGTCATCCACGATGCCCTGATGCGCCACCGCGACCCCGACAAACTGCTGGTTGACGTGGCCGACATGCGCACCCTCATGGCCCGCGAACGCAAGGGCGCCAACCAGTTCGACGTCAAGCTGACGCGCGGCGGGCTGGTCGATGTGGAATTCGCCGTACAGTACCTCATCCTGCGCCACGGCCACGACTTCCCCGAGGTCTGTGTCGCCAACGTGGCCGAGGCCCTGGACCGCCTGCGCCGGGCAGGCGTCCTCGACCCCGAGGACACCAACATCCTGCTGGAAGCCCAAGGCTTGTGGCTGGCCATCCAGGGCGTTCTGCGCCATTCCATCGACGGCACCTTCAACCCCGACGAATCCCCCGCCGGCCTCAAGGAAAAGCTTGCCCGCACCGCTGACGAGCCGACCTTCGAGGCGTTGGAGGCCCGCATGGTCGAAACCTACGCCAAGGTCCACGCGGTATTCCGCCGACTGATCGAAGACCCAGCGGCGGAGGCCCGGCAAAGGCTGGGCGCACCCGATCCCACGTCCCAGGAGAACACCCCATGACCCTCGATATCGGCCATACAGCCCCCCCATTCGACCTTCCGGCCAGCGGCGGTCAGCAGGTATCGCTGGGCGCGCTCAAGGGCAAGTCGGTTGCACTGTTCTTCTATCCCAAGGCCCTGACGTCCGGCTGCACCAAGGAGGCCGAGGCCTTCCGCGATCTGCACGACCAGTTTGCGGCGCTGAACGTGGTGGTCCTGGGGGCGTCCAAGGACCCGGTCAAGAAGCAGGACCAGTTCGTGGAAAAGCACGCCCTGCCCTACCCCCTGTTGGCCGACGTCGAGGGGACGTTGTGCGACGACTACGGCGTGTGGGTAGAAAAATCCATGTACGGCAGGAAGTACATGGGCATCGAGCGCGCCACCTTCCTGATCGGCCCGGACGGCGTCATCAAGCAGGTCTGGCGCAAGGTCAAGGTTTCCGGTCACGCCGAAGCCGTGCTGAAGGCGGCCCAGGAGCGCACATGACCGTCTCTGTCCGCCCCGCCACGGCCGCCGACGCCGCGACCATCGCCGAGCTTGCCAACGCCCTGGATGCCGAGCACGGCGGCGTGCTGCCGTTCACGCCCGAGATCGTGGTGCGTGATGCCTTCGGCGACCGGCCGCATTTCTCCGTCCTGTTGGCCGAGCGCGACGGGGCGGTGGTGGGCTACGCACTGTTCACCAACACATACAATTCCTATCGCGCCGCGCCGGGCTTGTGGCTGATGGACCTCTACGTCACCCCCGCCGGGCGCGGCTTGGGCGTCGGCAAGGCGCTGATGGCGGGGCTGGGCCGCGAAGCCCAGGCACGCGGGGCTGAAAGCCTGTGGCTGCCGGTGCGCGACGACAACGCCCGCGCCCTGCGGTTCTACGAGGACCTCGGCAGCTTTGATGACCAGATGAAAGTGCTGGAGTTCAACGGACCCGAGGCCCTGGCCCGGCTGGTCGGCGCCGCATGACAACGCTGACCGACGCCGCCGTCCACGTCCTGACCACCGCCGACCCGGCGGAAAAATGCCGCCTCACACGGCACTATGCCGAGGCGTGGACCAGCGGGACCATTACCGAGGTCGGCACCTGTGCGCCGCCCGACCGCCCAGCCCGGCCGGACACGCCGCAGCTTCTGCCGCCGCGCGACATGCCCAAGCGGTCCAGCGGGCCGATTGGACGCATCGCCCTGATGCACGCCCTGGCCCACATCGAACTGAATGCCATCGATCTGGCGTGGGACATTGTGGCCCGCTTCACCGCCCGCGGTCTGCCGCGCGCCTTTTATGACGACTGGGTCCAGGTGGCGCTGGACGAGTCCGTGCATTTCGAGCTTTTGGTAGACATCCTGGCGACGCGCGGCGCAGCCTATGGCGACTTCCCGGCCCATGACGGCCTGTGGGAAGCCGCCGTCAGCACCGCCGACAGCCTGGACGCCCGCCTCGCCATCGTCCCCCTGACCCACGAAGCACGGGGCTTGGACACCACGCCCGGCAGTCTCGCCCGCCTGCGCGGCCACCCCGGCACCGAGGACATCATCGCGGGACTGGAGATCATCTACCGCGACGAAATCCGCCACGTCGCCGCCGGGGCACGGTGGTTTGCCTGGCTCCACGGCGACAATGTCGCTGGCGCCTACCACGCCATCCTGCGCGAGCGGTACAAGGGTGGGCTGAAGCCACCGTTCAACGATGCCGCGCGCGCCGAGGCCGGAATGCCTGTAGACTGGTACGCACCGCTGGCACGTTAGACGGGGAAGTGGCGGGCTCTGCCCGCACCCGCAAGGAGGCTTGGCCTCCTTGACCTCGGGACGTGACAGAGCACAGCCGCGCGCAACGCATCAAATGGCGAGAGTGTCTACCTGCGGCGCAAGAAGAGATGAGCTAAACTACCGGGTTCAAAGGGCCAATGGCCCTTTGCGGGCATGGGCAGAGCCCATATTTTGGGGAGGCGCAGGTGTTACGCAAGCTGATGACTGGGGCCGTCGCGCTGGTGGCCGGACTGACCGCCGCCTGCGAGGACGCGCCGCGCTCCACCACCGTCTATCTGCGCCCCCAGGGGATCGAGCCGTTCCTGGCCGGTATCACGGCGCACGGGCCGCTGCTGGTTGAAACTATGGATACCGGCTTTGCAGAGGACCGCGACGTCATCGGCCCCATGGTCGCCAGCGCCGTCGTGCGCGGTATCCAGGGGCGGGTGGTTCAGGCCACCCACGAACCGGGAGCGGCCAGCCATCCCGATTTCCGTGTCCGGGTGGCCTTTGATGCCCCGGAAGCGTTCAATCCAAACCGCCTGTGCGCCGGCGAAGTTCCCGCGTCCGATACCGGCCGCGACCGCCTGCATGTGCTGGCGGTGTTCTGCCAGGGCGAGGTTCTGCACGCCGCCGTGGTCGGCTCGGTCCCGCGTCCGGACACCCTGACCCATGACTCGGTGGGACGCCTGCTGACCCAGATGGCCCAGCAGATGTTCGCCAGTCCCGCCGCACCCTAGGGGAGGCCGCAAATGTTTCGTGGTTTTGAACGCCGCTATGTTGCCACCAACGGCGTCCGCCTGCATACGGTACTAGGGGGCGAAGGCCCGCCGTTGCTGCTGCTGCACGGCTATCCGCAGACACATGCCATGTGGCACTCCGTCGCCCCGGTGCTGGCGAAGCATTTCACGGTGGTCTGCCCGGACCTGCGCGGCTATGGCGACAGTTCCAAGGTTCAGGGTTCGGACAGCCATGTCGAGTACAGCAAGCGGACCATGGCCACCGACATGATCGGCCTGATGAGCGCCTTGGGGTTCGA
>JBAYSM010000086.1:0-13777 GCA_041676205.1 Rhodospirillaceae bacterium
GCATCGCCCGCCGTGCCGTTGAGGATGACCCCCAGGCCATCGGCGTCCCCGACCACGACCATGGGGGCGGGCCAGGGATAGGCGCAGCCCTTGCCGCAGCCCGACAGGTGAACAATCAGGTCGGGGCCGAGGCTGTCGGCGCAGGCTTCGGCAACGGCGGCGGCCCGCTGCCGCGTCGGCCAGAACGCCGAGGCGCAGGCGGGCGCTCCGGCGCAGGGAATGACGAAGCGGCGCGGGTCCAGGGGGTTGGTGATAAAACCCAGCCGCTCGGCCAGGGCGACAACCGACGGCTCCACCCCGACCAGCAGCAGCGCATAGGGGGCGGCGGCGATCATCGCCCGCGCGCCGCAGGCGGCGGCCAGTTCGTCCAGGGCATCGGCGGAAATGGCCCCGAAGGGCAGGCCGATGCCGACCACATCGCCATGCACGCCGACCGGCTCGGCGCGGGGGCGGGCGGGGGGCGGGGTGGCCTCCGTCACCGTCAGATCGCGCCCGCGCGCCTTGGGGCCGAGCGCGGCGATAGCCTGCAACTGGGCCAGCACGGCGGCCACAGGATGCTCAACGACCCCCAGCCACTTCGGCCCGACGCCCAGATGGAACCGCCCGGCCACCATCCGCAGGCGCACATCGGCGGTCAGTCCGTCCAGGTGCAGGGCATCGCCCGTATCGACGATCACCGACATCTTGGGAGCCAGCACCAACCCCCGCGCCCCCTCGCGGATGGCGCGGGCGATGGCGCGGGCGTCCTCCCCGGCCAGCGGATCGACCAGCACCGGCAGGCCGTCCGGGCTTGCGATGCCGTGGGCGATGGCCTCGGCGGCAAAGACCGGCGCGCTGGCCTCGGTCAGCCCGCGCGCCTGGAGGTTGCCGCGCTGGGTGACCTCGATCACGCCGTTGCCGTGGGTGCGGGCCAACGCGCAGAGGGCGCGGATGCCCTCGGGCGTCGGCGGGGTGGGCGGGGCGAGGCGGGCAAGGATGCCGTCCCCGGTCGCCATCGGAGCCTGGAGCGCCGGACAGGCGCCGCGTCGGGAATAGGGCACGGGGGTCATGCCAGCGGCTCCTGCTTGAGTAGGGAAAGGTCGTGGTCCACGTCGTTGCGCCGGGGGTGCCACAGGCCCAGGCGGCGGGCCTGCTCCAGCCGTTCGGCGATGTCGCGCGCGGCGGCGGGGTTCTCGCGCAGCAGGAAATCCCGCACCGCCTCGTCGGCGACGTAGGCATCGTGCACAAGGTCGAACAGGCCGTTGGACACCGCGCCGGTGGTCTGGGCGAAGGACACCAGCCGGTCCACCGTCTCGGACAGTTCGGCCGCGCCGCGCGGGCCGTGGCGCATCATCCCGGCGATGAACCGGGGGTTGGCCGCCCGGCCGCGCACGATGCGGGCCAGCGCCTTGTCCAGCGTCCGCGCCTTGGGCGCACCGGGTGTGGAGGTATCGAGCGACACCAGCACGGGCGCGCGGCCCAGGTGCTTGGCTGCTGCCGCAAAGCCGCCAATGTGGGCCACGTCGGCGCCGCCCTCCAGCAGGTCACGGCCCGGATCGTCGCTGCTGTGAACCAGCATGTCCGCTACCGCCACCCGGTCAGCGAACGCGCCGGGCCGCGCTATGGCCTTGCCCTCGGCCCCCTCGAAGGCGTGGGAGGTGGCGTCGAGGTAGGCCCGGCCCACGGCGTCCACGTTGTCGGCATCGCGCAGCATGTCCTCGACCCCCGCGCCGTAGACGCCCGGCGCCGCGCCGAAGATGCGCGCCCGGTCGCCGGTCGCCCGGCAGGCGGCGGCCAGGGGGTTCTCGTCGGCTGTCTCGTCCCGCTCGGCCACCGCGTGAACGGCGATGTCGAGCAAGGCAATTTGGGCCGGGAACAAGTCGCGGAACAGGCCGGACACCCGCCACGTCACATCGACGCGCGGGCGGCCCATGACGGCGGGCGGCTGCACCTCGATGCCCGTGACGCGGCCGGATGCGGAATCCCACACCGGGCGGCAGCCCATCAGGGCGAGGCCCTGGGCGATTTCCTCGCCGCCAGTGCGCAGCGTCGCGCTGCCCCACAGGTCGATGACCAGGGAGCGCGGCATCTCGCCTTCCTCCTGCATGTGCAGGCGAACGAGTTCCTCGGCCGCCAATCGGCCCATGTCCATGGCGGTCGGCGTCGGCAGGGTGCGTGGATCGGCGGCATAGAGGTTGCGGCCGGTCGGCAGAACGTCGCGCCGCCCGCGTGCCGGAGCACCCGCAGGTCCGGCGGCAACGTGGCGGCCATCCAACGCGGCCAGCAGCCCGGCGCGTTCCTCCGTCTCGCAGGCCCCCCGGCCATAAACATGCAGGCCGTCCTTGTAGGCCATGTCCTTGACGTCGCAGAGCCAGGCGTCGATCTCGACCAGGGCGCGGTCGGGGTCGCCCATGTCCAGCCCGACCTCGCGCGCAAGGCCCGAGGCGTGGGCGTGTTCGACGATCAGGCGGGCCAGCCGGTCGCGGCGGCGGCGGTCCAGGCCATCAGCCTGGGCGTATTCGTCCACCAGATGCTCAAGCTGAACCAATGCCTCGGGCAACTCCGACACCAGCGGCGGCGGCAGGTGGCCGAGCGTCACGGCGGCGAGGCGGCGCTTGGCCTGGGCCGCCTCGCCCGGATTGCTGACGATGAAGGGATAAACCACCGGTAAAGCGCCCAGCATTCGCTCGGGGAAACACGCCGCCGACAGCGCCACCGCCTTGCCCGGCAGCCATTCCAGGGTGCCGTGGGCGCCCATGTGGACGATCACGTCGGCCCGTTGGCGCAGCCACTGCCCGAACGCCGCCAGGGCGTGACTCGGCGGGAGCGAGGGATCGTGATAGGTGGCGCGCCGGTCCTCGGTCCGCCCCCGGTCGGGCGGCAGGGCGATGATGATGTTGCCGAGGGTGATGGCGCGGAACCGGAACTCGCCCTCCGGCTCCCCCCAGGCGGCAGTAATATCGTCGGCGGGGTGATACGTGGTCAGCCCCTCCGTTCCGGCGTCCAGCGCATCCAGCAACGCCCGCGCTGACGGCGGCGAGGCGGGCACCGTGTACCCCGCGTCGCGCAGATCATCGAGCAGCGCCAGCACGCTCGCCGGAACGTCCAGGCCCACGGCATAGCCCTCATGCCCCGGAGCACCCGGATAATCGGGCAGCAGCACCGCCACCCGCCGCTCGGCCCGCGCCAAGGCCCCCAGGCGCGCCAGCCCGGCGATGCGGTCGGCGGCCTGGGCCACGCGGTCGGCCTCGGGCGCGTTGATGAGCGGCGTATAGGCCAGATCGGCCCGCGTCGGGGCAGGGGCCTTGAACGAAATCACGCCGCCCAGCACCCGGCCATCCAGTTCCGGCAGCACCACATGCATGGCCAGATCCGCCGCCCCCAGACCGCGCGGACTGTCTACCCAGGCCGCCCGTTTGGTGGTCGCCAGCACCACCTGGACTACTGGAGCGCCATCTGCGTCGGGAAGGTCGCCGCTGGAAAACGCCGTGGTGGTCACGACTACGGCAGGGCGCAGGCGGCGCAGGGCGTCGCCCACGAACGCGGCGGCGGCAGGGTCTTTAAAGCTGGGAATGACCAGCGGCGCGGCGGCCAGCCCGCGTTCCTCCAGCGCTGCGCACAAGGCGTCGATAGGGGCAATGTCGGCGGCCAGCAGCATGGAGCGATAAAAGATCACCGGCACCACCGGGCGGTCTGGCGCGGCCAGTGCATCCACCTCCACCGGCCCGCGTCCGGGCAGATAGCCGCAGAAGGCGGGCAGCGGCGCAGGCGGCGCGACCTCGCCCGGATGCCCGGCCAGCACCGCCATGCGGCGCAGCAGGGCGGCCAGATTGTTGCGTCCGCCCGCCCGGAAATAGGCCAGTACCTCGGCCAACGTGTCGGGCGGGACGGTGGAGGCCTCGGCCAGCCGGGGATCGTCGCGGTCCTCGCCGGGCAGCACGGCCAGGACGATGCCCTTGCGCCGGGCGATGCGGGTCAGGCGTTCGACGCCATAGCGCCACCAGTCCAGCCCGCCCAGCAGCCGCACCACGATGACCTTGGCGTGCTGCCCCACGGCATCCATCCACAGGTCTACCGACATGGGATGGCGCAGGTCACGCAAGCTCGCCAGCCGCAGGGACGGCAGGCTGTCGTCCCAGGCGGCGGCCAGCCCGCTCAGGTCGCTGTCGGTGAACGACAGCACCACCATGTCGCCCGGCGTCTGACCCAGGTCCACCGGGTCTTCCGTCTCGTCGAGCGATGCGCTGGTGGTGGCGAGGATATGCATCAGGCGCCCGCCAACGCCTGTCCCACGGCGGCGCGGTCCAGGCCCTTGAGGCCGATCACCACCAGCCGCCCGGCGCGGCCCTCGGTGGGGGTCCAGGCGCGGTCATACTGGTGCGTGACCCGCGCCCCGACGGCTTGCACAAGAAGGCGCATGGGCTTGCCCGCGATGGCGGCAAAGCCCTTGATGCGCAGCACGTCCAGGCTTTCGGCCACGGCGGAAATACGGTCGGCCAAGGTGTCGGGATGGTCCAGTTCGGGCAGGTCCAGGACGAAGGTGTCAAAGTCGTCGTGGTCGTGATCGCCTTCGGTTTCGTGGTGGGTCATGCGCTCGGCAATGACGTCCTCGGTCGCCATTTCCAGGCCGAGCAGCGCGGCCGGGTCCACCTTGCCGCCGGTCGCGGTGATGATGCGCACGGCGCGCGGCAGGCTGTGGCGGACCAGGGAAGAGGCGCGCTCCAGCCCGGTGGCGTCCAGAAGGTCGGTCTTGGTCAGGACCACCAGATCGGCGCAGGCAATCTGGTCCTCGAACACTTCTTCGATGGGGTTGTCGTGGTCCAGGCTGTCATCGGCGGCGCGCTGGGCGGCCACGGCGGCGGGGTCACTGACCACCCGGCCCTCGGCCAGCGCCGCGCCGTCCACCACGGCCACCACGCCGTCCACCGTCACCTTGCCCTTGATGGCGGGCCAGTGGAACGCCTGGACCAGCGGCTTGGGCAGGGCGAGGCCCGATGTCTCGATCACGATGTGGTCAATGCGCGGCTCGCGCGACAGCAGGGCGTCGAGCGTCGGGACGAAATCGTCGGCCACCGTGCAGCACAGGCAGCCGTTGGCAAGCTCCACGATGTTCTCATCGGAACACGCCTCGACGCCGCAGCCCTTGAGCATCTCGCCGTCCATGCCGACATCGCCGAATTCGTTGACGATCACGGCGACCCGGCGGCCCCCCGCATTGCTGAGGATATGGCGGATGAGGGTGGTCTTTCCGGCGCCGAGAAAGCCGGTGACGATGGTGCAGGGTACGCGGGCGAGCGAAACGGTCATGCGGTCCTCCAGGACGGGCGTCTACCAGAGGTGCGAGAGTTGGAGGTGTGGGCCACCACGCGCCGCCAAGGCACCCCGCTTGGCAGTCCTCCAGTCACGGCAGGTGTCCTGGCTCGCGGGTCATGGTCTGGCGCCACCTTCCCAGGCCGAACGAGGCCCAGTGGTCAAACGGCGCAGACTCTCCGCCTACAGTTGCGGGGGCAGCCGCGGCATCAACCGCGTTCCCTGTCGTTCCCCTGCGGGGGAACCCGTGAAAGGGAAAGACTTAACGCCGTGGTTGACGGTAAGTCAAGGCGGGGCAATGTTGGAGCCCGACCGATCAACGGAGAGTCCCATGACCAAAGCCCTGCTCATTGCCGCGCCGCGCTCGGGATCGGGCAAGACGACGGTGACGTTGGGGCTGCTGACGGCCTTTGCCCGGCGCGGCATTCGGGTGTGTGCGGCCAAGTCGGGGCCGGATTACATCGACCCGGCGTTCCATGCGGCGGCGACCGGGCGGCCCGGAATGAACCTGGAAAGCTGGGCCATGCCGCCGGAGCTAGTGGCGCACCTTGCCGCCCTGCAAAGCGATGGTGCGGACCTGATGGTGGTCGAAGGCTCCATGGGCCTGTTCGATGGCGTCACAGGCACGCCGCGCCGCACCGGGGCGGGGGCCGACATTGCCGCCGCGCTGGGGGCTCCGGTGGTGCTGGTCATGGACGTTTCCGGCCAAAGCCAGTCCGCCGCCGCCGTGGTGCGCGGGTTCGCCAGCCACGACCCGGAGGTCCGCCTTGGCGGCGTCATCCTTAACCGGGTGGCCAGCGAGCGCCATCGCTCTCAGGCGGCCGAGGCTATTGCGCAGGTTGGCGTGCCGGTGCTCGGGTCGGTTCCGCGCGAAGCGTCCATCATCCTGCCGGAGCGTCATTTAGGGCTGGTCCAGGCCAGCGAGCAGGCGGACTTGGTCGCCCGCCTCAATCAGCTTGCCGATCTGATGGAACGGCATGTCAATCTTGACGCGGTTCTCGCAGCCGCCGCGCCGCTGGGCAAGGGGCCGGGAGCCTCGGATGCTCTGCTGAAGCCGCCCGGTCAGCGGGTGGCGTTGGCCTATGATGCCGCATTTACCTTCGTCTACGGTCATCTGCTGGAGGGCTGGCGGAAGGCAGGGGCGGAGGTGGTGACGTTCTCGCCCCTAGCCGACGAAGCGCCTCCCGCCGACTGCGACGCCTGCTGGCTGCCCGGTGGGTATCCCGAACTCCATGCCGCCGCCTTGGCCGCTGCCGGGCGGTTCCGGGACGGCTTGCGCACCTTCGCCGAAACCCGGCCGGTGTTCGGGGAATGCGGCGGCTTCATGGTCCTCGGCCAAGGACTGGAGGATGCCGAGGGCGCCCGTCACGCCATGGCCGGATTGCTCGGCCACTCCACCAGCTTCGCCAAGCGGCGCCTTAACCTGGGCTATCGGCAGGCCCGCTTGCTGGCTGATTGTGCGCTGGGCCGGGCGGGTGAGGCGGTGCGCGGCCACGAGTTCCACTACGCCAGCGTCACCGACAGCGGCACCGATCCCGCGCTGGTCGCGCTGCGCGATGGGCGCGGCGAAGATCTGGGGCAGGCGGGGGGGTGCCGGGGCCGCGTGGCCGGCACGTTTTTTCACGCAATTGCGCGCCATGTCTGAGTGCCGTGCTGGTTACGCCGCATGAGCGGCCGGGGTCGCCGCTCGAACGCTCCGCTTCCAGGCTGCCGGGTGGCACACTGAAGGCCCTTCAATTGATGTAGCGGCGGTACGCGGCATGGCGCAGCACATCGAAAATCCTAAACACAAGCGTCATCCGTCCTTGGCCGATGCGGGCCGAGGGGTTGGGTCCGGCAGTTGGCTCTCCTTTGGCGGCCTGTTCGGCGGTATTGCTCAGGCCGTGAGCGAAGGCGGGTGGACGTTCCGCAGCGGCCTGTTCGTGTTGATGGTCTGTACGGTCGTTGCGATCACAGTGTTTCTCGCCTACGGCGGCGGGCTGCTCGCCGGCGTCAATGACGGGCGTTACCCCGGCGGCAACCGAGAGTTCTGGAACTGCAACTACATGACCCTGAGCGGCCCAACGCAGAAGCGCCTGTGGAAGGCCGGATCAGGAGGTACCACCAAGGGGTGCCCGGTCCTGCTGATGCCGTGATGGGTCAGCCGGCCTTGCGGGTCTTTCCAATCGACGGGTTGGTCGCTGCCATGCGGCACAGCGTGGGATAGCGTGGTTCTTCCAGCCCAAGCAACGGCAGGCCGTGAACTGTGCAGAACGCCGTGATGTGTTCGGCGCCGAACTGTTCGACGGGCACGCCCTGAGATTCCGCCCAATCCACCATGTCGAGTTCCTGGCCCCAATATCCGCAAACCGGTGCCGGAATGGCGCGCAGGATGCGTTGCATGTCGGGCACCATGCGGTCCATCCGCAGGTAAGGCCAGATGTCGGCGTATAGAACGTCCACGGGGCCGATGCGCCCGGCCAGCGTGGGGTCCATGGCATCGGACAGCACGATCTGCACGCGGTCGCGCACGGTCCATTCATCGTAGCCGGAGAATGTTTTGAACACTGAGACAACTTCGGGATCGCGTTCTATCACCAGGACGCGGTCGACGGCTGGCTGGTGGGCCACCGCGTAAGCCATCAACCCCATGCCGAGACCGCACACCGCCACCGTGCCGCGCACCGCGCCAAGGTGTGGGAGTTGAGCCTCCATCTCGACCGGCGTGAGACTCATCCACGTCGTGTTGTCGCGCACAAGGCCCCAATTCATCCAGTCCACAGGGCGCGGGCCATGGAAATACCCATGGCTGGCGGGAAGAAAGAAGCTGGAAAACCGCCAGTTGGGGCCGCTTGCTTGGCGGTAGGGTGGCACTGGAAAGGCGGGATAGGGCAGGGCGGGCTGGCCGTTGGTGCCGTCAAACGCGATCTCGGTGGCGGTGCGCGCCATCGGCACCATGAACTCCTGCATTTCTCCTGGTCCCCCTGTTTGCAGATGATGAGAAGCGCTCAAAGGTAGCAGCGCCCCTTGCTGCTCGCAACAAAGCGGGTGTTTTGTGCATTGCGAAATAATCTTCTTGGCAGGATGGGGCTCCATCACTATAGTGCGCCGTTCACCGCTGGAGGCCTGCGCGTCCCTTTGTCGAGTGAGACGCGGCCCCATGAGAGCGGGCGTATCTTTCTCCATAGTCCTCCTTCGCTGATAGAAAGCCCGGAACGTGGTGTTCCGAGGCTGCCCATTTGTCTGAGGAAGTCTATGTCTTTTAATGATCTCAACCTGCATCCGCTCGTCCTTCAGGCTTTGACCGAAGGCGGCTATACCGAAGCCACGCCGGTGCAGGCCGCCGCCATTCCGCCGGCCCTCGAAGGCCGCGACATTCTCGCCAACGCCGAAACCGGCACCGGCAAGACCGCCGGTTTCCTGCTGCCCGCCCTGACCCGCATGGCCAAGGCATCCGAGGATGCCCCGCCGCTGCGCCGCATGCCCGGCGCGCCGCGCATTCTGGTGCTGGCCCCGACCCGTGAGCTGGCCAGCCAGGTCACTCAGGCCGTCCGCAAGTACGGCAAGCACCTGCGTCTGAGCAGCGTCGACGTCGTCGGCGGCATGCCCTACCGCGACCAGCTTCGCCTGCTGTCCAAGCCGATCGACGTCGTCGTCGCCACGCCGGGCCGTCTGATCGATCACGTTCAGCGCAACCGCATCGACCTGTCCACGGTCGAATGCCTGATCCTGGACGAAGCCGACCGCATGCTGGACATGGGCTTCTCCGAGGCCGTGGACTTCATCGCCGGCGCCTGCCCGGTCAACCGTCAGACCATGCTGTTCACCGCCACCCTGGACCGCCGCATGGCCGGTCTGGCCGAGCGGTTGCTGCGCAACCCGGTGCGTATTGCCGTCGAGCGTAACGCCGCCAATCAGGCGCGCATCGAACAGCGTCTGCACATGACCGATGACCTGGGCCACAAGCGCCGCCTGCTGCACCACTTCGCTTCGCACCCGGATGTGGGCAAGGCGATCGTCTTTGCCGCCACCAAGCGCGATGCCGACAGCTTGGCTGAAGATCTGGTCCAGGCCGGTCACATGGCTGCCGCTCTGCACGGCGACATGAGCCAGGGCCAGCGTAACCGCACCCTCCAGCGTCTGCGCGCGGGTCAAGTCCGCCTGCTGGTCGCCACCGACGTTGCGGCGCGTGGCATTGACGTGAAGGACATTTCCCACGTCATCAACTTCGACCTGCCCCGCGTGGCCGAAGACTATGTCCACCGCATCGGCCGCACCGGTCGCGCTGGCGCCGAAGGCATCGCCATCTCGTTCGCCGGCCGCGCCGACCGCGAGACGGTGGCCCGCATCGAGCGTTACACCCGTGAGCCGCTGCCGGTGCACGTCGTTCCCGGCTTCGAGCCGCGCCCGCGCAGCGAGCGTTTCTCCGCCCCGCCGGCTGGCGCTCCGCGCCCGGCCAGCAACCGCGGCCCGCGTCCGGCTGCCAATGCCAACAAGCCTTGGCAGAAGCCGGGCCGCACCGAAGGTGGCCGTGGTGACGGCGCCGGCCGTAGCGACGGTGGCCGTTCGTTCGGCGGGCACAAGGCCGGCCGCGCCGCGCGCTAATCGCCGCGTCTGTTGATTTGACTAGGACAAGGGGGGCTGTTTCGGCAGCCCCCCAAATCTTTTTGAGGGCTGTATCGGCAGCCGTTCCTGCGTTACCGTCGTTGTCGGACTCCACGCGGCTATGGCATCAGGAGACGGCATGATCGACATGATCCCCAAGCAGGTGTTTTTGACGACCGGTGTGGCCAGCCACCGCGACCAACTCGTCGCGTTCGAGTTTGCCCTCCGCGAAGCGGACATCGAGCAGCAGAACATCGTCACCGTATCGTCGATCCTCCCCCCGCATTGCGAGCTGATCCCCAAGGAGGAGGGCGTGAAGACCCTCCGGCCAGGCGAGATCACCCATGCCGTCATGGCCCGCATCGATACGAACGAACCCGGCCGCCTGCTCCACGCCAGCATTGGTCTGGCCCGCCCGGCGCAGGCCGATCGCTACGGCTATATTTCGGAACTGCACGGCTACGGCATGACCGCCCAACAAAGCGGCGACTATGCCGAAGACCTCGCCGCGACCATGCTGGCCTCCACCCTGGGCATCGACTTCGATCCAGACGCCGCGTGGAACGAGCGCAAGCAGGTCTACGTCCACAGCCAACTCATCATCGACACCCTTTCGGCCACCGCCGCCGCGCAGGGCGATGCCGGGGGCAAGTGGACCTGCGCGGTTGCCGCCGCCGTGTTCCGTTTTTAGGAGAGCGCTAAGAATGCTGTTCAAGAAGACCGACCAATCGGCGCATTTCGCGCTGTATACCCGCATGCGCAATACCGATCAGGACGCCATGCGCGCCGGGGCGGACACGGGGCGGGGCACCTACTACCGTATTTTCAGTCGTGGTTGCGGCGGCGGGTCCAGCTTCCTTGTCCGCGAGGAGAGCCTGCCGGACAATGACTGCAAGGCCTGGGTCGTGTTCGCCACCCACGCCGAAAACGGTATCGAAAGCTCCAGCTTCGCAACCCCGGATGAGGCCGTCGCCTTCGTCCGTGCGGCGGTGGCTGCGCTGTGTAAATAAAAGCTACCGCCGATCCGGCGGCGGTACTGAATAAGTGCCCGTCGCGTGTGCCACGACTTTGCGGTCGGCGGCGGAACTGATCCATACCTCAGCCGTGACCAGCCGGTTGCCGGCGCGGATGAGGTTCGCGGCGGCAAGGACGTCGCCGCGTGGGCAGCGGCGGACCAGATCGACGTTGAGGTGCGTGGTGACGGCCAGCGGCACCGGCCCGACCACGCTGAGTACCACGCCATAAATCGCCACATCCGCCAAGGCCATCAGCGCCGCGCCAGTAACGCCCCCGTTGGGGGCATCGACGGCGGGGCGGTAGTCCATGCGGAACTGGGCGCTGCCGGGTCCGATGTCCTCGATACGCAGGCCGAACAGGGTTGCAAAGGGGGCGTCTGCGTCCATGATGGCCTGGAACCGGTCAAGCGTGATCGCCGACGTTTCTGGCAGGCCGCGATTCGGGACAAAGGTTTGGTTCATTAATCGCGCTCTCTGGATGCGCCGACGGCAGCGACAGGGTAAATACCGCGTTGGCGTGCTGTCCGTCGCCTTCGTTGTGGACACTCAGGGTTCCGCCCAAGGCGGTTGCCAGAGCATAACAGATCGACAGCCCAAGTCCTCTGCCATGACTGCAGTTGTTGCTGCCGCCATTGCGGGCGGTGAAGAAGGGATCGAAGGCGTGGGCTAGTTCGTCCACGTTTAGGGCGCCTCCGTTGTCGCTCACGGTCAGCAAGACCCTCCTCTCCCCGGCTAACCCCTCCAGAACGCGGCCTGTCAGGGTAATGCGGGGCCGCCAGCCGGCACCGCGACGTCCGGTGTTGAAGTCGTGGTCTCGGCGCAGGGATTGGCGGGCATTCGCCAGCAGATTGAGGACGACCTGTTCCACGTGCACGGCCACGCCATCGACCATTCCTTGGGGGCTGTCGAACCAGAGATCGAGGGTGATGCCATCGTCCCGGTTCTGCTGTTCCAGGAACGAGGCCGCGCGGCGGGCCGTGGCAAAGGCGTCAAAAATGGCGCGCTCCCCCGGCTCCGGGCGGGAGAATACGCGCACGTGGTCAATGATTTCTCCGACGCGGGCCGCTTGATCGGCAATCAGGGCAAGGTGTTCGCGGGTGGAGGGAGGCAGGGACTCGGCGCGGTCCTCCAGTGTCGCGGCCTCGGCGGCAACCCGGATGACGTTCATCGGTTGGCTGAGTTCATGGGCAAGGCCGGCGGCAACCTCGCCCAAGGTGGCGAGTTTTGATGCCTGAGCGAGTTTGCGCTCTACTTCCTTGCGGCCCGACACATCGCGCACCACGACATGCCATGCCGACCGCCCGCCGTAATCGACCGGTGCCAGGGCGGCCTCTGCCCAGAACGCCGTGCCACGCAGCCGATGCAGGCGCGTTTCGGCAAGGCGGGGCGGTTCATTGTCCACAGGGGATGCTGCGAGCAAGGTCAACAACGGATCGGACGGCTCGAGCAATATGTCCAGCGGCGTCCCGATCAGGTCGTCCACTTCGGGCGCGTTAAGGACTTCGGCAGCCTGACGGTTTGCAAACACCACATGCTCGTCCACGATCAGGACGATGGCCTCGGGGGCGCGCTCCACCAAGGTACGATAGCGTTCCTCGCTCTGGCGTTTGACCAGCAGCTTGGTTTCACTGTTGATGAGGTCCAGTTCGCGCTCTGCAATCCTGTCGGCCATGGCATCGAAGGCTTGTGCCAGCTTGACCATTTCGGCGGGACCTCGATACGGCGGCCCGATACGCCCGGCGAATTCACCTTTTGCAAGGCGTTCCGTTGCCGCCCGCAATGGCCCAAGCGGATCGAGCACCAGGAACCGGGCGATGCCGTGGCCAGCCAGCAGTGCCAGCAGCAGCGCGACGACCGACGCCGCCAAGGCAACCAAAAGGTCGTTTCGAGCTACTCCATCCGTGGCTTCACGGGCAATGGCCACGATGATGCGTAGGCCATCAGCGGTCGCGGTGGAGGCAACCACGCGCGACACATCGCCCTGAAACAGGCCGTTCCATACCTCCGGCTGGTCATCGGAGGCGGGCTGGCGTGACAAGGTTGGCCCCAAACCAGGCAGCGACGGGACGGCAGCGATGATCGTGTCGCTCAGGTTGGTCAGCACGACCACCGTGCTGGGGGGCAGTGCGCCGGGAGTGATCCGTAGTGCTTCGAACCAATCAAGCAGCATGCCGCCGACGAGGACGCTTGGTCTCTCAGCCTCCGGCCCGGTCAGGGGCAACGCCATCGGCATGATCGGCATGGCGTCGTCGCGCGGACCGCCGATGTGGACTTCGCCAGTGGTCAGCGCACGGCGGATGAGTGACCGCTGCAAGGTAGCGCGGCCAGCGGCCGGAAGTTCGGTGATTGATGCGTTGGCCGAGCATGTGATGGCCCCGTCGGGCGTGGTGCGGGCGAGGTTCACGAAGGTCTGGCCCTCTGCCGCCACGGCAGCCAGCAGGGAACGGCACTCCGCGGCAGAGCCATGCGTCACGTCGGGGGCCGCGGCCAGGGCATCCATGATCCGCCCAGCCGCATTGATCTGCGCCGCATGGTGCAGGCCCAGCGATACGGCGAGCGCAGAGGCCTGTTGATGGGCCGCCGCTGTCCGCAAGCGGTGGGCGTCCCACAACTGATACAGGACGAGGATCAGCAGCGGCAGCAGCGCCATGAAGACCAGCAAAATAAGCCGCCCCTGCAACGACGGCAGGGGCGGCCTCTTGCGTGCGCCGGCATTGTCCGACGCCGCCGGAGCGGGGGATGGCGGTTCCGGAAGTGGCATTGTGCTGTATGCCTCAGGCCGCTTTACCGGTACGTGCTATGCGGGCCGACGCGGCGTAATATCTTTCGACGAAAACATCGCGGAACGATCCCTTGCCCCCGGTCCACAAGCGGTCGCTGTACTCCGA
>JBAYSM010000087.1:0-13581 GCA_041676205.1 Rhodospirillaceae bacterium
AGTGTGACTTCCATGGATCCTCTCCTGCGTCAGAACCGGAACCGGACCATCCGAAACACGGTGAAGATGCCGACCGCCAGAAGTCCCCCCAGAACGGCCATGCCGGGCAGGAACAGGGGGTCATCGGCGACATCGCGGAAGTGCGATGGGTTGGCGACATTGACGACCCCGGCGACCACGAACGGCATGGCCGACAGGATCCAGGCCGACAGCTTGCCCTCGGCCGAAATCGCGCGGATCTTGCGCACCATCTTGATGCGATCGCGGATGACGATGGACAGGCCGCCCAGCACCTCGGCCAGATTGCCGCCGGCCTGATGTTGGATGTTGATGGCGACCACCATGAAATCGACCTCGGATGCGCCAATGCGCCGCGAGAGGTTGTCCAGCGCCTCGCGCAGGTCCAGGCCATAGGTCATTTCGTCCACCACGATGCCGATTTCCGTGCCGATGGGGTCGGACATCTGCTCGGACACCAGCTTAAGCGCGGCGCTCACCGGATGGCCGGCGCGCAGGGATCGGACCGCCATGTCCAGGGCATCAGGCAGTTGCTCATTGAACCGCTTGGTGCGGCGGGTGCGGTGGACCCGCAACAGAATGAGCGGCCCGCCCACGGCGATGACGGTGGCAATGACCGCGGAACTGATCGGCTCGACATTGCGGACCACGGCCAGCAAGAGCCACAGGACCCCCGCGCCGACCAGCATCGCCAGGACCAGCGTCAGTGCCGACATGCCCAGGCCCGCCTGACCGATCAGCGTATCGAGACGCCCCAGCGGGCCGTTGCCGCCTTCGGGCCGCTCGGTGCGCCTCAGCTTGTGCATGACCTCTTGAGCGGTGTGGCCGCCCAGGCGCATGCGCATGCGGCGGTTGATCGCCTTGCGGCGGCTCTGGTCGCCGCCGAGCAGCATGAACAGCCCCTCGACGGCCAGCAGGACGGCCAGGAACAAGGCGCCGTAGAGGATGTGGATGGTGTCGATCATGGCCGCGCCTCCGGCTACTTGAGCGGCTTGTCGGGCGAGAACAACTCGGGGTCCAACTCGATGCCGCGCGCCTTCAACTCGGGCAGGAAGCCCGGACGGATGCCGGTCGCCCAGTAATGGCCGTGGATGGTGCCGTCGGCGTCGGTATGGTCGCGGCGATACTGGAAGACCTCCTGCATGGTCACGATGTCGCCTTCCATGCCGACGATTTCGTGGATGCTGGTCATGCGGCGGCGGCCATCGCTCATGCGCTCCAACTGGATGATGACGTCGATGGCCGAGGCGATCTGCGCGCGAATTGTCTTGAGCGGCAGGTCCATGCCGGTCATGCCGATCATCTGCTCCAGGCGCGACACGGCGTCGCGGCAGGTGTTGGCGTGGACCGTGGTCATCGACCCGTCGTGGCCGGTGTTCATGGCCTGGAGCATGTCGAACGCTTCCGACCCGCGGCACTCGCCGACGATGATGCGGTCGGGGCGCATGCGCAGGGCGTTCTTGAGCAACTCGCGCTGGGCAATCTCGCCTTTGCCTTCGATGTTGGGCGGGCGGGTTTCCATGCGCGCCACATGCGGCTGCTGAAGCTGAAGTTCGGCCGCGTCCTCGATGGTGACAATGCGCTCGGCCCCGTCGATGAACCGGCTCATGGCGTTGAGCATGGTGGTCTTGCCCGACCCGGTGCCGCCGGAAATCAGAACGTTCAGCCGCCCGCGCACCACCGACTTGAGGAGGTCGGCCATCTGCGGCGTCAGGGCGCCGATCTCGACCAGCTTTTCCAGGTGCAGCGGCTTCTTGGAGAACTTGCGGATGGACAGCAGCGGACCGTCGATGGCAATCGGCGCGCCGACCGCGTTGACGCGCGACCCGTCGGCCAGCCGGGCATCGACCAGCGGCTGGCTTTCGTCGATACGCCGCCCGATGGCCGACACGATTTTATTGATGATGCGCAGAAGGTGGCGGTTGTCCTTGAATTTGACCGAGGTCAGTTCCAGCTTTCCGCCGCGTTCGACGTAAACGCTGTTGGCGGTGTTGACCAGGATATCGCTGACCGACGGGTCCTTGAGCAACGGCTCGATCGGCCCTAGGCCCAGCAACTCGTCGAGGATGTCATCGACCAGTTGGGCGCGTTCCTGGGTGTTCATGGCGACCGGGTCGGCGGCCAGGATGTCGCGCAGCATCTCGCCCACCTCGATGCGAAACTGTTCGGGCGGCAGCTTGTCGATGATCTGAAGGTTCATCGTCTCCAGCAGCTTTTGATGGAGGCTGACCTTCAGGGCGATGTAGTCGGCCTTCGACCCGGCCTGTTCGGCACCGGACAGCAGGCTGTCCTCGTCGGACAGCGGGGCGGTGTCGAGCGGCGCGATGGCCTCGGCCACGTCGGCGAACCGGCTTGACGGAGCAGTGGCGGACGCCGTGGCGCGACGGGACAGGATGCGGTCGAACATCATGAAACTCCTTAAGCGGTCTGGCGCGCGGTTTGGGTGGCGGCGGCCAGGGCGGCGGCCAATTCCTCCAGGCGTTTGAGGGTCTTGCGGCCTTGCCGGGTTTCGTGGAGCGACGCCCCGGAATCGATGGCCTCGGAGACCGATTTGAAATCGCTCGGGATGAAGTGCTTCAGGGTTCGGTCCAGCGCCTTTTCGGCCTCTTTGACCAAGCCATCGCCGAACAGGCTGCGTTCATAGCGGTTGACCGCGATCACCAGGGGCAGGTGGCCCAGCCCTTCCTGGCGCAGGGTATCGATCTGGCGCGACGAGTGGTGGATGCCCGGCACCGTCATTTGAGTGACCAGCAGCACCGCATCCGACGCCGCCAGCACCGCCCGCGTCCACGCGGTCCAGGCGTGGGGCAGTTCGATCACGGTATGGCTCCAGGCCTGCCGGGCGCATCGCACCAAACGGTCGGCGGTGGCTGCCGTGACCATGTCCAGCGGGGCCATCTCGACCGGCGCCGGAAGAACCTGGAGGCCGCTGCGGTGCCGACTGGAGGCGCTCGCCACCAGTTCGGCGTCCAGACGGTCGCTGGCCTTGAGGATGTCGAGCATGGTCAGGCGCGGTTCGAGATCGAGGTGCAATCCGGCCGAACCGAACTGCAAATCCAGGTCGATCAGGCCCGCCCGTTGGCCTTCCGGCGCCTGACGGGCCAGGGCGCTTGCGACGTGGACGGCAATGGTGGTCGCCCCGCTGCCGCCGCACGCCTTGAGCACGGCGATGACTTTGCCGTGTTCAGCGTCCTTGCGGCGGGGCGTTGTGGGACGGCCACCGCCGCGCTGGGCCGAGGCCACGGCGGCCAGCAGGTCGCCCCGACGCAACGGCAGCAGAACCACATCCGCAATGCCCAGATGCATCATGCGGCGCAGCCCGGCCAGGGACGTCTCGCCGGTCAGGGCGATGATTGGCTGCACCCCGCTGCGGGTGGCGGCGAGGGCCTCCAGGGCGCGCATCTGGTTGCTGTCTTCGAGGTCGATTTCGACCAGCAGGATGTCTGCCCGCAGGTCGTCGGGCAGGATGCTGTCCGGCGCTGCCAAGGGCTGAACACGGGCGTCGCACTGCACATGGCGTTCGTCGGCCAAGGCGTCGAAAACGGCATCGCGGGTGGCGATGCTTTTGACCAAGGCCGTGATGGTCAAGGTGGTGGTCGAAGACAGCGCGGTCATGAAAGTTGCCCCTTTGTCTTACTCGATCTCGGAACGCGTGCTGATTGCCTCGACTTCCTTGACCGTGTCGGTGTTGTAGCGGCCCAAGGCGATGGCCGTGCGCTGGCCGCTGTAGTCGGGCGGAACGTCGACGCGGGCCGGGTTCGGGTTGACCACGTGCATGGCCATGTTGTGCTGAACCGCGTTGCCGAACGACGGGTGCAGGGTGGCCCGGTCCTGTGGTTCGCAGGCGGCGGTCAAGACCGGCGCGGCGGCGGCGATCAGGACCAGGAGGGCGCGAGAAACCTTGGTCATGGCATGTGTCCTCGTCATTTCAGGATGTGGCCGTAGGCCCCGCTGATACCGCCCTCGGACCGCGCGCCGAGGACCTCGACCGCTTGGCGGTCGGTCGGCACGGTAAGGGTGGAGGGCGTGCCTTCGATGCGGCCCAACAGGAAGAAGTCGGTCTCGGATGGCGGAACGAAGGTGTCGGTCGGTGCGGCCAACATGCCGGCCGCCACCGGCTGGACCAGACGCGGGGTGACGATGATGACCAGCTCGGTTTCGTTGCGGCTGAATTCCGAAGACCGGAACAGCGCGCCGAGCACCGGCACGTCGCCCAGCCCCGGCACCTGCCGGATGGTGTCGGAGAAGTCGCTTTGCAGCAGGCCGGCGATGGCGAAGCTCTGGCCGTCGCGCAGTTCCACCGTCGTCTCGGCCCGCCGCGTGGACAGGCCGGGAATGGTGGTGCCGAGCAGCGTGACCGTGTTGGTGGGATCGATCTGGCTGACCTCCGGGGCGACCCGCAGGTTGATGAGGTCGTCGTCCAGCACCGTCGGGGTGAAGGCCAGGCTGACGCCGAACTGCTTCCATTCCACGGTCAGGGTGGCGACGTTGTCGTCGGCATCCTGGGCCACCGGCACCGGGAACTCGCCACCGGCCAGGAACGTCGCGGTGTCGCCGGACAAGGCGATCAGGTTCGGTTCGGCCAGGACCTTCAAGGCGCCCTTTTCCTCCAGGGCGTCGATCAGCAGATCGACCGTGAACTCGTTGGCCGTGATGTTCCACAGCGCGCCCAGGAACCGCGTGGGATCGAGCGACTCCAGCGCCGTCACCACGATGTCGCCGCCGGTGATAGTCGGCTTGATGCCCAGTTCGCGGGCCAGCGAGCGCCGCACTTCGGCCACCCGCACCGACACCATGACTTGCTGACTGCCCGACACGGTCATCAGGTTGGTGACGGCATCGGGGGCGAAGCGGTTGGCGACCTGAAGCGCCCGGTCGAGCTGACGCGACGACGACACCACGCCGGACAGCACCAGCCCGCCGTTGACACCGCGGACCTCGATCGACTCGGACGGCATGATGTCGTGCAGGCGGTTGCGCAAGCCCGCCGCGTCGTGGGTGACGTTCAGGTCAACCACCGCCAAAAGCCGCCGGTTGGCGCCATAGATGGTCAGGTTGGTCGCCCCGATCTGCTTTCCGAGCACATAGATCGCGCGGTCGCTGATCGGCAGGACGTCGGCAATTTCGGGGTTGCCGACCATGATGTCGCGGAACGGCTGATCGACGCGCAGGACTTGCGACTTGCCGACCGGCAGGGCCATTTCACCGGCCTGCGCCGAGGTGTCGAGCGACAAAGTGGTGCCGGGCGGCGCCGGTTGGGCGGCGGCCGGCCCGGCGGGAAGGAGGGCCAAGACAACGGCGGCAAGGACCGTCGCGCCATGGCGCGCCCAGAAGCGGGTGCAAGGGGGGGAGGCGGGGATGGTCATGGTGTCCTCTCTCTCGGCAACCGGGGAGCACCCCCCGGAGGCGTGAACCGAAACTGGGAACCGGGAAGGGTCAGTAGGCAGGCAGCAACGGCGTGGGCTGCGCCTCGGAGGTGTTGGCCAGGGCATCGAGGTCGGTCGAGGCAGGGGCGGGCGCGCGCGCCGTGCGGACCGCCCCGCGTTCCGGGATGACCTGTTGGTTGCTGGTCGTCAGGCCGCGCACCACGCGGACTGCCACTCCCGGATCGCGATAAACCCGGATGGGGGCTGGTTCCGCCTTGGGCTCGGGCGTATTGACCTCTCCAAAGCGGAGATCCTTGAGGGTCACGCTGCGCTGGGCCACTGCTTCGGTGTTCAGCGTGTTGCGCAGCGAAAGACTGAGCGTACCCACGGTGGACGCCAAGGTCAGCTTCTGCGCCTGTTCCGGGGTGACTTCCAGGGTGACGGCGCGGGCGACCTGGGGTTTGTCGCGCTTTTCGTTGGCGTCCTGATCGACGCCGAGAACCTGGACGCTTTGCAGCAGGATGTCGGTGATCGGGTTGTCCCGCTCAGGCTCGCGCGTCACCAGAACGTCGACCCGGTCGCCGGGCAGGACGAATCCCGCCACGCCGTGCACGTCGTTGACGCGGATGGTCATGGCGCGCATGTCGTCAGAAATCACCGACGACAGCGAAGCGCGCCCGCCAAAACCCGACACCTTGCTGGTCAGCAAAGGTTCATTGGCTTCAATGGATCGCAGCACGACGCGTGGCTCGGTTTCGCGGATAACCTCGTCCAGGGCGGCAAAGGTGCCCTCGGGGCGACTGTCGGCGGGCCATTCAACGACGCGGAGGTTTTCAGCGGAGAGCTGGCTGCCGAAGTGCAGGGGCACGCGGGCAACGACCACGGTCGTAGTTTTCAGGGCAGGTTGAACCTCGCCCGTTCGGACATTCCCTTCCAGCCACGTCCGGGCCAGGAACACCGACGCTCCGCCAAGAAATATGGCAAGCGCAAGGACGACGAAGGATCGGAGGCGCATGGAACCGGCTCCCGGTTGAGCGAAAAACTGAAGGGACGCGTGGAACCCGGCACCAGCCTTTGGCGCCGGGTTCCGGTGCGGGCGTGGTTAGCCTTGGACCGGCGTCAGCGCCGTTTCGATGTCGCCCCAGACGTCATCGACGAGACCGCCGACGGTGGTGATCGTCAGGATTGCGATGATGCTGACCAGCGCGGCGAGCAGCGTGTATTCGATCATCGTCGCGCCGTCCTCGTCATTCTTGAGGGCGTGGGCAAAGGTGAGAAACTGGCTCATGACTAGACTCCATCGTGTTGTGGGGGATTTAATGAGAGAGATGAGTTCAGCATGGTTTTTGTGCCGGCTGTTTCCGCAGCGGGTACGCTTGAAATGCTGCCATGCAAGATTGTCTCTCGCAAACGGTCGAAGGGGTTAAACGCGCAGTAATGTGGCATTTTCTTCTATGGCAGAAGGGGTGCGCTGGCGCCTAAGTTATAGTTTGTTCTGGATTAACTCTTTGCATGGCGCTCCACTACTTGGGTGTAGAAGCCGCTATCCATTAGGGGTGGAGCACGGTTCAGTAGTGATCGTTTTTGGTTGTTTTATGCTGATAGGGTCGCGGAGGGTGTCTTGACGCGGCAGCGGGTTGGGCCATTTTTTCGGCAGCATGTCCGTGTCCCGCCCGCGTTGGAGGTTCCTCATGTCAACATCCCGGCAGCTCATGACCCGTGAAGACGTGACGACCGTGATCGGTCCGCTGGAGGACGACAGCATCGCTGCAATCCTCGCCTGCGGTGCGACGCAAGATGAACTGGTCGAAGCTTGGACCTGGGCGACAAGCGACCCTGAACCACTGGTTGCGTCCGGCAAATCGCTCGGCGGGCGCGTGGCGACCCTTTACGAGATCATTGTCGCGGATCAGGAGGGGGCAGAGGAGTGGACGCCATGATTGGTCTGCGTTCGGACTGATTAGCCTTCGCAACTTCTTGCCCGTGTGTTAGGGTTTTCTCATATACGGTTGAAGAACCATGCCGCGCCTAACGCGGCCAAGGAGGAAACCCATGGACGTCACTGTTAACGGGAAGACCATTGAATTGAGCGAGGCCGGGTGGTTGCTGGACTTGGCCGAATGGACTCCTGCCTTGGCCGAAGTCATTGCGCGCGAAGTCGAAAAAGTCGAGCTGACCCCCGAGCATTGGGACATCATCAACGAAACCCGCACCTATTACGACGAGTTCGGCACGGTGCCGGAACAGCGCGTGTTTCTAAAGCTGATGAAAGAAAAGTACGGGCCCGAGCGGGCGACCCAACAGTACTTCTATCGGCTGTTTCCCTATGGCCTGATCAAGTCCGCAAACAAGATCGGAGGGTTGCCTCGTCCCAAGGGCTGTAGCTGATCCCCATTTTATTCCAGCGTTGGACCGTACCAGCGGGCGACTCTGCCGCCGCGAAGGCGGGCTTCGATAATGCCGCCTTCGCGGCGCCAGTCACTCAGCGAATCCGAGAGGCACGCCGGGCACAGAAGCGCTTGGCGCACCGGCGGAGGAGTGCAGGCGTCTTCGCTCGTCGGGCTGGACAGCTCCACATGGGTCAAAAGTTCCGTGTTGCCGCACTCGCTGCATGACCCTGCAGGCGGGGGCGGCGATTCAGTTTCAGTTGGCAAAGCCACACTCTCATCCACGGGCTGCTTAGGGAGCTTAGAGTGGTGCGGCGACACCTCGTTTGCCATCCTGCAATTGGTGTACGCGTAGGCGAAAAAGACCGGTTTTTCGCGTGGCTGTACCTGTTGGGCCACATATCTCCCCTCCGCGCGACCACTGCGGCGGCGGAAATCAGGCGCAAATAGATGCTCGCTGCATGGAGTAGGGGCCGTGGCATGTTTCAGCCCCGGTTGACGCCGCCGCGTGGCTGGCCTAGCCTTAACGGAGTGTTCCACGAGGACCCTGTCGGCGCGGCTCGGCAGGGTCTTTGTCATCCTGGAAGGACCTGTCGCCATGAACCGCAATGAAATCGCTCGCGTGCAGGACTACCTGCGTCGCACCTTCGGCACCGACCGTCTGACGGTGGTGGCGCCCAAACGCTCTGGCCAGCCGGTGGAAGTCATGGCCGGTGACGAGTTCATTGGCGTGCTGTACCGCGACGAGGAAGACGGCGAAGTCAGCTATCAGCTCCAGGTCACTATCCTCGACATCGACCTGCCGCCCGCCGCTCCGGCGGCGTGACCGGGGAACCAAGTCTGTCGCTCGCCGTTGGTGTCCCACGGGATCACCCATGGGATTGGCGCGATGTTCAGGATGATTGGAAATTTGATGTTGTTGCGCGCTGTTTGGCGCATGTTCCGGGGGCGTCAGCGCCGGTGACGGTTCCGTCCGGGCGCCCCCGCACCCTGAGGGCGCCATGGGCACCATTCGCGTAACCCCGACCATCTCTATTGACGAGGACGAACTCGACGAAACGTTCGTCCGGGCGTCGGGGCCGGGCGGTCAGAACGTCAACAAGGTCTCGACTGCCGTGCAGTTGCGGTTCGATGCCCGCCGTTCGCCCAACCTGCCCGATGATGTGCGCTCCCGGCTGGAGACGCTGGCCGGATCGCGGCTGACCAACGATGGCATCATCATCATCATGGCCGACCGCTATCGGTCCCAGGAGCGCAACCGCGAGGATGCCAAGGAGCGCCTGATCGACCTCATCCGCGACGCCGCCCACCGCCCCCGCACCCGCCGCCCGACCAAGCCCACCAAAGGCTCCAAGGTCCGTCGCCTGGATGCCAAAAAGCAGCGCGGCGCCATCAAGGGTTTGCGGGGGAATCCGGTCACGGACTAGCGCGTTGGATGTTGTGAGGCGGCACGCCTCCCGATAGGATGCCGCACGGCATTCATCAGGGGGAATTCACCATGCTTCAGGGGTTTCGCAACCTGCCCAACGGCATTTCCGTCCGGCCTGCGCGGTCGGGCGACAAGGCGTTCCTGCGCAAGCTCTATCGGTCCTCGCGCACCGATCTGGAGGCGTTGAACCTGGAGCCCGACCTGTTCCAGAGCATCCTGGACATGCAGGAACGGGCGCGCGAGATCGGCCAAGGCACCAACCACCCGAACGGCTTCGAGTTCGTTCTGGAGAAACTGGGCGATCCGGTCGGCCGCCTCGCCGTGGCCCCGGAGCCTGACGGAATGCGCATCGTCGATCTGACCTTCATCCCGGCGCTGCGCAACCAGGGCCTGGGAACGGCGGTGATCGCCGCCTTGCAACAGGCTGCCGCCGTGATGCGTGGCAAGCTGGTGTGCATGGCGCTGTGCACCAATCCGCAGCTTCGCACCACCTTGGCATTGTTGGGCTTCCAGGTGGTCAGCGTGAACGACGTGGCGGAACTGTTGGTGTGGACGCCGGGCACGCCTGCCAGCCCTGCGGCGAGCGTCTGAAGGCCAAAGAAGATTGGGGTCGGCCGAACCGGCGGCCGCCCCTTTGAATGCCCAGACGGAAAGGTGATCAGGATCACGGACGCATGGGGTACAGGCCCGTAATGCACATGCACGGGTTCATCACCATGTACGGCTGCATCACGCTGAACGGAGAGCTGCTGCCGGTGGGGTTGACGGTGATGTTGCCGGTGGCGGTCACCCCGCCCAGGGCAACCGTGGTTCCGGCGCTGCCGGCGGCGATGTAGTTGTCGTTCGGGTCACCGCCCGTATTGCCCACGGCCAGATAGTCGCCAGCTGCCGGAACCGCCTTCCCGCCGTTTTGGGTTGATGCACTGACGGTCACGCTGCCCGCCGCCATGGACGCGGTGTGATTGTGCTGCGGCATCTGAGCGATGCTCAGGGTATTCTGAGTGTTGCCAGAGAACTGGCCGACCTGGAACTGATGCATTCCAGTGGAATCGGTCAGGACGCCCTGGCCGATGACGGTGCGACCCTGCAAGTTGGGCAAATTGAACGACACCTGCCCGCTCCCGCCGTAGATGGTCCCGATCAACGAGTACAGGGCTTGGTTCTGGTTGACCTGAAGGGACTGGCCCGTGCACGTGTTGAAATACTCCGGGGCCCAGGCAAAGCCAAAAACCCCGATCATGCCCATATAATAATCCATCAAAAACCCCCTGAAAGTGCCGATCCTTGTGTCAGCGCAAGGCTGAAGATCCGGCATGGTTGAGCGGCGCCGAAATAGCCCCGCTCTAAGTGTGTGGCTGCGCGAGCGGACCTGTAAAGGAAAAAAATAAGTCGTTTACATTAGTTTTCACGCCAAATAAGAGTCCTAATGAGCGCGCCGTACCTTTGGGTTAATTCTCACCCACAAATAAGCTGGTAGTAGGCGGCTGGTTTGCCGCCGGGCAGCGGAACGATGCGGCTGATGGACAGGGGCGGAAAGTCCCCGGCGTCCGGGTGGCGCAGGATGTAGGCGCCCAAGCCGTCCAGGTGCGGTCCTTCCAGTGGGCCGCTGAAGATCAGGGAGAACGTCGTGCGCGGCGCGCCGGGCAGCGTGAACTGCGGTGTGGCAGTGGCCCGCTCCAAAACCAGGGGAACCGCCGCGTTTCCGGCGCCAATGGCGTCGAAGTGCTGTCCGACGTAGGGCATGAATGCCTCCACCGTTAGCGTGGCGACATCCGTGGGCGGCTTGGGAGATGCCGAGTCGTTCTCTGGCTGCTGCATTGGATTTCACTCTCGCGTAGCGGTACGTTTGGCCGCCAGAATGGCGCAAGTCGCCGAGCCACGCAATGCAAACAAAAGTAAACAGAGGGTCATTCAAGCCCGGTTAGCATGTATGCTGGCATCTGATAATGCCATTACAAAACAACCTGTTGACGAAATTGTACGGTTTGGAAGCGCGCCTGAACGGCGTTTACGGCCCCTTGTCTCGGGAGACAATAGGCCGTAAAAACCTTCAGGTTGCAGGAAAAGCGGTGCTACTTTTAGGTTCATGCGGCTTCCGTCGCGTTCGGGGATGGACGGAGGGTGCAGCCCTGCTTGACAGGGTCCACGGCCACACTAGACGCGGCAGGGGTTGATGCTGCGCCGGAAAAAGTTCGGGAGATCACGCCATGCGTTCGTCCACGCCGTTCCCCACCGCCCGCCGTCACGACGACGGCACGGCGTCTGCCCTGCCCAGCGAGCCGCTCGCCCATGCGCTGGAACAGCGTGTGATGCTGGACGCCGCGCTGGTGGCAACGGTGGTGGAAGGCACGGAGGCCGCCCCGCCGGTTCCCGAATCGGCCCCGGAGCCGGTCGATGCCCATGAAAGCGGCCTGGACGCCGACCTCGTGGCGGCGCTGACGACGGCCGCCCCGGCCGCGCGGACGGAGGTAGTGTTCATCAACGCGGGCATGGCCGACGCGGAAACCCTGATCGCCGGTGCGGCTGGCGCGGGCCGGGAGGTGGTCGTTCTTGAAACCGACCGCGACGGACTCCAGCAGATCGCGGACTATTTGGACGGGCGCGACCCGGTTGACGCCATTCATATCGTTGCCCACGGCGGCCAGAACGAGCAGCGGGTGGGCGGCACCATCCTGACCGGCACGACCATCAACGATCACGCGGACACGCTGGCCCGCATCGGTGGCAGCCTGACCGGGGAAGGGGACATTCTTCTCTATGGGTGCAGTGTCGCCCAGGGCGAGGCCGGTCGTCTGTTGGTGGACGACATCGCTCGCATCACCGGCGCCGACGTCGCGGCGTCCACCGATGCCACCGGCGCCGCCGCCAAGGGCGGCGACTGGGTGCTGGAGTACACGACCGGGGGCGTTGAGGCCGTGGCCGCGTTGGGCGCCGAGGCACGGGATGGCTACGGCTATCTTTTGAACACCACCTTGGCGGCGGGTGACATCGCCGTCCTTGGACTCAACTCAGATGATGCTTATCCGAGCCAACGGTGGGCCTTCGTGGCGCTTGCCGACATTAGTGCCGGCGCGACCATCCATTTCACAGATGCCAGCTTTGATGCGATGCTGAGTGGCAACCAATTCTTCGTTAATCTGCTCAACGAAGGGCACATGACTTGGACGGTGGGCAGCAATGTCGCGGCCGGAACCATGTTCGTTGTGACGAACAACAATGCTGGTGCTGCCACCATCGCAGACATAGGCGGTACGACCTATAGCGGTGTCAGCGGCTCCCTTGGTGGGTCCAGCGCCGGATTTCACTCCAATGGAGACCAGATTTTCGTCTACCAGGGAACGGCCGGTACGACCGTTGGGGCGGCGTTCATTTATGGTCTGAACACGGGACAGAATAGTGTCAGCTACCCCACCGAAGGGATGTGGATGGTGCCGGGGGCCGTTACACTCGGGCAGCTCTCGTCGGCGCCGCCCGGCCTTGCGGATGGGGTAAGCGCAGCCCTTCTAACTTCCCCGAGCGCCGCCGGTTCAATCGTGGATGGCGGGGCGTATGGCTTCGACAATATGAAGTACGTCGGCATCACGTCGGGGACCAAGGAGGCGCTGCTTGCGGCCATTGGCAACGCGCAGAACTGGGTTGGTGACAACGTCACGACCTATGACTTCGCCACGATCGGTAATTTCACGATCACGGTGCCCAACGCCGCCCCGACCATTACCGTCCCCAGCGTGCCGACCACCGTCCATGAGGACTCGACCGGCGTCGATATCGGCAACTTCGTCATTGCCGACACCGATGGTCACTCCCAGACCGTCACCGTGACGTCGGTCAACGGCACGGCGACCCTCGGCACTATCGCGGGCCTGGGTTCGCTGACCGGCAACGGCTCGGGGAGCATTTCATTCTCCGGCTCGGTCGCCGACGTGAACACTGCGCTCGCCAGCCTGACGTTCTCCCCCACCGCCAACCATACCGGCGCGGCGTCGGTCACTGTGGCGACCGATGACGGCAACGGCGGCACCGACAGCAAAGTCCTGAACTTCACCGTCAACGCCGGGCCGACGGTCAGCAGCATCGTGCGCACCGGCGGGGCGGGCGCCCTGACCAATGCCGATTCGCTGCAGTTCGACGTCACCTTCAGCGGCGCCGTCACAGGGGTCAGCACCGGGGATTTCGCCGTCACCGGCACGACCGCCACCGTCACCAACGTCGAGGCGGTCAGCGGCTCCGTCTACCGCGTCACCGTGTCGGGCGGCAACCTTGCGTCCTTCACCGGCGCCGTTGGCCTCACTCTGGTGGACGATGACTCGATCACCGCCGCCTTGGGCGCGCCGCTGGGTGGCGTCGGGACCTCCGGGGCGGGCGATGGCGGCTTCTCGGG
>JBAYSM010000088.1:0-13552 GCA_041676205.1 Rhodospirillaceae bacterium
CGCCGTCAGCGGGGGCTCAATGGGAGTGTTCGGAACCGATTACCCGACGCCCGACGGAACGGCGGTGCGCGACTACATCCATGTCAGCGACCTTGCCGCCGCGCACGTTCTGGCGCTGAAGCGTCTGCTTGGTGGCGGCGTCTCGCTGGCGGTGAACCTGGGCACTGGGCGAGGCTGGTCAGTCCGTGAAGTGCTTGATACGGTCGGCAAGGTGGTGGGCCGACCCATTAAGGTGATCGAACAGGCAAGGCGTGCGGGTGATCCGCCGGTGCTCATTGCTGACAACCGGCTGGCAATGGAAGCGTTGGGCTGGCGGCCCGAACTGGTAGAGCTGGAGGATATTGTTGTCACGGCAGTACGATGGCACGCCCGCGCCTTCTCTCAGTGACAGCGAGCGTGCGACACCGGGGTTATGCGGGTTCAACTGCGGATGTGGTGACGCCGTGGTGCTTTACGCGCTCGTTCCACAGTGACCTGATAATGGCCTGGAAGCGGATTGCGGCATTCTTTTCATTCATCACTGGCGTCTGTTGCATGCGTTCCCGCAAGTCCGATCGAATGGCTGCAAGTCGTTCGGGAGATTGAGCAAAGTCGACCGCGATATCCTCATACGCTTGCTGGCTCTGTGCGACAAACTCACCCAGCCCCACAGCGCTCAACAGGTGCTTGCCGCCGCGGCTTGCCTCGGTCTCGCCGTACAGGGTGACATAGGGAACACCCATCCAAAGCGTCAGGCGGGATGTCGTGCCACCGTTGTAGGGGAACGGGTCGAGCGCAAGATCCACTTCTGACAACATTTTCAGGAAGTCGATCAGTGGGCGGCGTTCACGGATGATGATGCGCTCAGGTGCGATGCCGTGGGCATAAAAAATGGGCAGCACGTGTTCCTGCGTGGCGTCAATTTCGGCCGAGGAGGCCATCATGATGAACCGCGACCCTGGGGTCCGCTGGAGAATCCTGGCCCAAGTCTCAAAGGCGGCGTCACTGGCCTTCATGCCCTTGTTCAAGCAGGCAAATGTGAAAGGAGCACCGGAAAGCGCAGGCTGCGGCGCAACTTCAGGCGAGTTTAACGGCGGCCGGAAGGCGCTCCCCCCATGTTCGATGATCTTTTCCGTTGACCACGGCTGTTCATACAGCGGCGCAAATCGGTAGTCCATGCGGGTCAGGCCGGTTGTACCGGGATACCCGAGCCAGGAGACTTGGAGGTGCGCCGGGCGCCGCAAGAAGATCGGCAGACCATTGTTGGCCGTGTGGCCTGCAAGGTCGATCAGGATGTCAATATTGTCATCCCGGACCAATTTGGCACCGTCTTCTGGCCCCAGGTTATAGATGTGGCGCCATTCATCGCACTTACTCTTCAGGCGCAAAGTGACATGATCGATATTTCCACGCGTGTAGTAAAGCGTGACGTGAAACTGGCTGCGGTCAATATTATCCAGGTACGGCTCGAAAAACAGCACCACCGGATGATTGCGCAGGTCGGGCGACACGAACCCGATCCGAAGCTTGCGATCGGCATCGGCCGGCGTCAGGGGCGGAAGTTCCATAGGTTCGCAGTGGGTTTCCTGAATTTCCCCGAACCGCCGGTGTTCAGCAAACAGTTCATCGGGCGTCAGGAGATTGGAATGCCGTAGGGCAAACAGCAGGTTGCTGTGGATGGTCGCGGATTTCGGGGCGTGCTCGTGTGCCTTGCGCATCCAGTGAGTGGCCGCGTTCAAGTTGCCCCGCTGCAAGTAAAGGTAGCCCAGTCCATTGCAAGGATTGTGGAAATCGCCGCCCAGCGCATCCGCATGCAGGAGAATGCTCTCCGTCCGCGCGCCAAAATCACCCATGTCAACCAGGGCAAGTCCGGTGAGGGTCATGAGCCTTGAGTCGTTGCCGTTTTCCAGCGCGCCTTCGATCAGTTGCGGGACGATCTCCGGCAACCGCTCATGGCGCTGAAGAAAAATCGCCAGATTGATTAGCGGTTGGGCGTCCAGCGGTGCGGCGTGATGCGCCGCCCACAGGGCTGCTTCGTCAATGGAGGCGCCAGAGCGGCGGAGGTCCATGGACATGATGCGCTGGGCCAGAATGCCGCTCGGGTCATCCGCAATGGCTTCTGCCTGGAGCTGATCTGCTTCTTCATTGCGATCGAGGACACGCAACGTCAGGATTAGGCCCAAGCGGCCATCCTCCGAAACAGGGTCCAGCGTACGCAGTTGTGTGAATGCCTCCAGCGCGAGCGGCCAATCCTGCAGACTAATATAGGAGTGGCCGAGGTTCTGCCACGCCTTGGCCAGATCGGGCGACAGCTTGAGTGTACTACGGAAAGCTTCGACGGCACCGGCATGATTCTCGATAGCCGACCATGCGCAGCCGAGATTGTAGTGGTAGTCCGGGTTTTGCGGGTCGAGTTCGACTGCCTTGGCCAGTTCAGGAACAGCGGCCTGATAGTCGCCGGACGCGGCGAGCATGCTGCCGTAGTCATAAAAGAGGTCGGCGCGGCGCTGCTCTAATTGCAGTGCCTGGAGAAAGAATTTTTTGCTGTTCGGGAAATCTCGCATCACCCCCGCGATCTTTGCCATCAGGCTAAGAGCTTCGAACGAGCCGGGGTGAGTTTTAAGGAATGCCGTCAGCATTTCTTTTGCAGCATCGAGGCGGCCTGACTGGGCCAAGCGGGCAGCGAACTGGAGTTGACCATTACTAAGCTGCACCGCATACCTCACTGCAAAAAATGAACTACACTATTCTTTCCGCTTATTGGTTACAGCGGGGTTAATCCTTCGCCCGAAGGGGAGCGTATTATTTCTTCTGCAAAAGCAGGGTCGGGTCAATCGACAGGATGGGAGCAAAGCCGGTCATGGGGCCGCTGCTGAACGTCTGCAGGGCCATCGCATTGGGGCTTGTTCCCATGCCGCCGCCCATCGCCATGTTTTCGGCATCTGCAACGGCCAGGAACCGGTCGACCATGCGGCTGAGTTTGGCCGGATTCTTGAAATCCTCAAGATTGACCTTTCCCTTGAGCGCCGTCACCTGCCGTTCCAGGTCGACCCCGGACATGGACGACGGGAGGCCTACAGCGCGGCGCACAACTTCCGACAAGGTGCGGTCACCAAGAATGTCGTAGTAGCTTTTTATCTCCGGGGCCTTGCGCTGGAAGTACAGCGCGTCTCTAAGGTCCGGGCTAGCCGCGCCCGCGGCATTTTCGAAGCTCCGGGTCAGATAAAGGTCCCCCAGCTTTTCGACCCACGCCGGGCTTTTCATGTTCTGCGCACCCTTGGTGTCGAACTGGAGGAACGCGACCATTTCCTTGTAGCGGGGATCGACCATGCGCTTGGCAAGCGACGCGGGATCACTGCTATCCTCCGAGAGGAGCTTGCGGAAAAAGCCTTTGGCAAAGGCGTTTTCCTCAAGCCCGAAGGCGGTGGTGGTGATTTGCATCAGGCGCGGATCTTCGAGCAGATCCTCCACTGAACCGACGGCCGGCATTTTTTGCCGGAGGTAGTCGAGTTCGCGGGCCACCTCGGGCTGCTTGGCGAAGGTATCCCGCAGGGAATCGAGTCGGCCATTGACGACGCGATAAGCGCCGAACGAGGAAGACCCGTATCCAGCAATAAGCGAAGTCAGCATAGCGGTTTCTCCCTCTTGTCCGAGCGGCCTCTCGCGGGCTATTCGCGGCCTTGCGGGCGGCCGGGGGCATCGGAACCGACACCGCCGCCCGATGGGAAGCCTAGCAAGGCAGCTTCATAGGCTATGACGTCTTTAAGTGCTTGCAGAGCGCGATAGCAGTTGCCGCTATTCATCGCGGCCAAAGCCCCGTCAAGGCTGGATATGACGCTCGGATTCGTCAGGGCGGCCCGCAAATCGCCAAACAGGGCTTCTGCTGTTTTGCGATAGGTTTCGGCGTTTTCTTGATCGATCAGCATCAACTGGATGGCGAAATAAGTTCGCCGGGCCGGAGTGTTGGCGTCCTCCGCCTGCATCACTGACGGCTCACGGAGAATTTGCGCCATGTTATGAACGACGATCTCGCTGGAGCGCGGGCCATTCTCGATGACCGCGCCGTTGATGATCGCCTTTTCGTGTGGCTTCAACTTGAGCTTGAGAGCCATGGCGCCATGTCCTGAGGGAAACTCGTGAGACTATATCATAAAAAAAGAAAATGGTGGCGCCTCCCTGCCGGGGGGGGCGCCACCATCCCGCTAAACTTAGCGGAAGAGCGACAGAAGGATCTGCGGAGCCTGGTTGGCGATCGACAGAGCCTGTGCACCCAGCTGCTGCTGGACCTGTAGGGCCTGCAACTGAGCAGACTCTTCGGTCATGTCGGCCTCAACCAGTGCGCTGACACCCTTGTTCAGAGCGTCTTCCATGGAGTTGAAGAAGCTCTTCTGGGCTTCCAGGCGCTGATATGCAGCACCGAGGTCAGCGGCCAGCGTGCGGATTGAGGACAGGGCGCTTTCGGCGGCGGCAACCGACGAGATGTCGCTGCCGAGATCAAGACCCGCGCTTGCGGAGATCGAGTAGGTCGCCCCGTCGGCCACGCCCGTCAGCACGGTGTAGCTGTTGCCGCTGGTGCTGTTCAGGAAGTTAACACCGTTGAAATCGGCGCGAGCGACGATTTCGGCGCCAGCATTCTCAAGGGCCTTGATTTCCGAGGTGAAAATGGTGGCGTTGGTGGTGTCGCCGTTGGCGGTGGAGGCAACAAGCTGCAACGTCTTCTGGTGGATCTTTTCGTACAGCGCGACGAGGTTCTTCGCCGCGTCGAGGCCGAGACCGACGGCGGCCATGCCGGCGCTGGTCTGATCCGTAAGGGTCTTGAAGCCCGAAGCCTTGGTCTTCATGGTCGACGCAACGGACCAAGCCGCGGCGTTGTCCTTGGCACTCCCCACCTTCAGGCCGCTCGAAATGCGGTCCTGGGTGATGCCCAGCTTGTTGGTGGTGGACTGCAGGGACCGCAGAGCGGTCATTGCACCGGCGTTGGTCAGGATAGATGAGGACATGATCTAAACTCCCTTCTGGATTACGCCCCGCCTAATGGGGGCATGAAGCCCACATCATGTGGGCATCCGCATAATGCGAATGGTGTGAGGTTACCCCGGTCGGATACGGGAGTCAACGAGCCTTTATGGTTCCGCCAAGCACTTATTATTCACTATTTTAAGTAATATCGTTGCAGGCACAGTAAAATGGCCAGCTACTGGTGTAGCTGGCCATTTTACTGTGCTTGGCGGTCTGACGAGGCCGCCGTCCCATTCCGGGTTAGCGGAAGAGCGACAGCAGAACCTGCGGCGCCTGGTTGGCGATCGACAGGGCCTGCGCGCCCAACTGCTGCTGGACCTGCAGGGCCTGGAGACGCGCAGACTCTTCGGTCATGTCGGCCTCGACCAGCGCACCAACGCCCTTGGTCAGCGCATCTTCCATGGAGTTGAAGAAGCTCTTTTGGGCTTCCAGGCGCTGATAAGCGGCGCCGAGGTCGGCGGCCAGCGTGCGGATGGAGGACAGGGCGCTTTCGGCGGCGGCAACCGTCGAGATGTCGCTGCCGAGATCAAGTGCCGTGCTCCCGGAGATCGAGTAGGTCGCCCCGTCGGCCACGCCCGTCAGCACGGTGTAGCTGTTGCTGCCTGTGCTGGTCAGGAAATTCACGCCGTTGAATTCGGCCCGGTTGATGATTTCGCCGGCGGCATCTTCAAGAGCCTTGATTTCCGCGGTGAAAATGTCGGCGTTGGTAGTGTCGTTGTTGGCGGTGGAGGAGACAAGCTGCAACGCTTTCTGGTGGATTTTCTCGTACAGTTCGACGAGGTTCTTCGCCGCATCCAGCCCCAGACCAACCGCAGCCAGGCCGACCGTGGTCTGCTCGGACAGGGTTTTGAAGCCCGCCGACTTGGTCTTCATGGCCTGGGCTACCGACCATGCGGCGGCGTTGTCCTTGGCGCCGTTGACCTTCAGGCCAGTGGAAATGCGATCCTGGGTGGTCGCCAGCTTGCTGTTTGTCGCCTGGAGGGACCGCAGTGCGGTCATCGCGCCGGGGTTGGTCAGGATAGAGGATGTCATTTTGGTGTGCTCCCTTCAGGATGCCCGCATCTTTGTGGTGCGGCGCGATGAATTCTTCATCTGGTTCAGTCTGTAGTCCGGCTCTGGGCCTTGATAACTATTGGTTCAGAAATCGGCATAATCGCCGGCCGCTTTCAGTGGCGGCGGGGCCGGGGTATCAGCGTTGCGGGCCTCAATAGCGGCTGCGAGTCCCTTGGCAATGGTGCGGTTCACCTCGGCCAGCGGGCGAACCGGCAGTTCGCCGATGATTGCTTTCTCGGTGTGGTTGTAGACCCACAGGGCGAGCGAAACGATCTTGGCCCGGATGTCGTCCGGCAACTGGTTGCCAGATTCGGAGCAGTCGGCCGCAAACGCCTGCCACAGCTTGGTGTTGCGGTGCAGTGCCAGGATCCGCTCGCGGCCTGGGCCATGTTCGGCGGCTTCCATTTCCCGCGCCGTGCGCAGGAGGGCATCATGCTCGAACTGCTGCGGATCGTGGGCCGCGCGTTGTGCTGAGTGGTACACCGAAATTCCGCGCATGGATTTACGCCTTCCAGCAGATACATGTTTTGTCATCCTAGGCCAAAAGCCTTAACAACACCATAACGTCGCACGTTTTACAGGTAGCTAGCCAGATTCATTTGACTCAGGCGTGCAGTGATGGAGTAGCTGGCTTCCAGGCGGGCAAGGAGATCCTGCAGCCGGGTCGAGACCTCGAAATCGTCGATACCCTCGATGGCGTCGAGTTGGAGAGTGAGAACCACTTCGTAATCCTTCTGCCGTTCGCGGGTCGCCTCCAGCCGTTCCTGCACCACGCCGATGTCGGAGCGTTGCGAGATCACCGCTTCATGGGCATTGGACAGCAGACTGCCCGCCTCCCAGGCAACCTGCTTGAAGGCCCCCAGGTCGGCTTCGTCGTAGGCAGCCGCGACCAGGAGCGCCGCCCCCTTGAGGGTGTCGCGAATGCCCGCTTCGTTGGCCTGGGCGCCGTAGCTCAGATACAACCCATCGTCCACTTTGGAGCGGACCGAATCGCGCGGCGAGTCCTGGGCCGGTGCCAAACCATCGTCGTTCCATGCGCCGCCATTGGCGACGCGCATGTGGCCGACGTCGTCGATGAACCGGATGCCGTCTTCGGCCGCGGTGAAGTCCCAGCTCACGCCGTTGGAGGTGGCGATCATCGCCGCAGGGGCATCGACCAAATAGGTCTGGCCGGAGTTGGCGGCTGCCGCGGCGGGCAGGGCCGCCGCGTTGGCGGCTTGGCCGCTGACGGTTTGGACGGCATCGCCCCCCTGGTACCACGACACCACTGTTCCGCTGTCAAAAGCGTGCCCGGTGGCCGTCGCCGCCGCGCCCGAGGGAATGCGTGCAACCTGATGGTCAAAGAAGTCGTTGCCCGCCGCAATAGCGGAATGGCCGGTCAGCGCCGAGGACACAAGGCCGCTGATACCTTTGTCGATGGCGTCCCGCATGTTGTCGGCGGTAACTCCGACCGTCGACAGATAATAGGTGTTCTCGGACCCGGAAACGGCGCTTCCATTGGCCTGTGCGTTCGACGCGATCAGGGTGATTTCGCGGCTATCGCCATCGGGCATCGTAAAGGTGACGGTGAAACGTTCGCCATTGGCCGGTACGCCGGTGAAGTCAACAGTGGCAGTGACCGCCGGGAATACGCCAGCGGTCGGTTGCGTGAGGGTGGCAACGCCAGAATTGGTGCTGATACCGGCCAACTTCATCCCGAAGGCGCCGCCGGTGTGAGTGATGGTGGTCGTGTCAAGGCCATCGCTGCCGGCGGCGACGCGACCGTTTCCTGTGCCCATGTCGGCCTCAAGGCGCAGGGCGACGACCTCGCGCAGGCCACGCTGGGACCCGCTGCCCTCGATCATGCTCGCGGCGGTGGCGACCGGACGGTTGTCGATCTCCGCGCCGGAAAACAGATAGCGGCTGCCATGCGTGGTGTTCAGCTTGCTGACCATGGTCTCAAGGTTGCTCTTGCCCAGGACCCGCGCCATCCGGACGTCCTGAACAAAGCCCGGCGCCACGGCCTGTTTGGCCTGCATGCTCAGGGCTGAACTGGAGGTCTGGATAACGCTCAAGCTCGCCTGCACGATGCTCAGGCGGCTTTCCGCGATGCCGATGGTGCCAGCGTAGCCGTCCAGGCGCCCCATCTGATGGCGGAACTGCTGCGCCGCCGTTGCGTCGGCCCGCAGGCCGCCGTGCGAGGTGGCCTTCATGCCCGAGGAAATTTGTGTCTGGGCTTCCATGATGCTGCTGCGGACCATGCTGATGTCCTGGCGGACCCGCAGGTTCTGGCCCAGCGTGGACACATTGAGATAGGTCCCGGTGGTGAGGAGGCTGTTGCTCATCTCGTCTTACTCCATGTCCGCCGGACTATTTCAAACCCATTAAGGTCTCAAGCATCGCATCGACGGTGCGCACGACCTTGGCGCAGGCCTGATAGGACGCTTGCAGCATAATCAACTGCGCCATTTCGTCGTCGACGTTGACGCCGCTTGCGCCCTGGAAACGCTCTTCGAGAAGCTGCGTGCGGACATTCTGGTCGGTGGTCAGATCCTTGGCATTGGTGGCTTGCATGCCCTGAAACGACGTCAGCGCGCGGGACATGTCCAGCACCGTGCCGCGATACGCGCTGCTCTGGCCGCCCAGGGCCGTGTCGCGCGAAAACGTCATGGTGTATTCGGTCAACCGGTCGAGCATCAGGCTCGGCCGCGTCGGGTCGCCCAGGGACGTCTCGGTGCCGTCGTCGCGGGTGTAGCGCACCATGGAGGCATTGTCGGCCACCACGGCGGCATTCACGGCGATGCGGGCGGCGAAGCCTTGGCGGGCGTAGGTCGTGTCGCCAATGGTCGCGATGTAGTCCTTCTGGGCGCCAATGGCGGCGGTACCATCCATGAACAGGTTGAGCTGCGGCCCGTTGGACGTCGAGGTCGACTGGCTGTGGTAGGTCATGGCCCGCACCAAGCCCTGCGACCCGGCAGGCACGGCGACGGTGGTGGCGGCCGTGGCTTCGATGACACCCGCGGCGCCGGTCGGGACGGGCGGCGACAGGGCGCCCATGGCGGCAACCAGATCGGTGCCGGGGGTGGCGGAATTCCGGTCGATGAACACCGCGTTGTCGGGGTCGGGAACCCGCGCCCGCATGGTGTCGGTCACCGGAACCTGGTCCACGAAGTACGCCGTGACGGTGCGGGAACCGCCGCTGGTCTGATAGGTGAACGCCATGCGGTCGCCATCGGCCGGCGCGGTCGGCATATCGAGGGTATGGCTCGGGCTGGCCGTGGTGAGGTCGGTAACTTCGTCCGACAGCGACAGCGCCAAGGAGTGCGCCAATTCGTCGAGCTGGTTCTGGGCTTGCGTCAGGTGGGTATCGCGCAGTTCCACGTAACCGGCGATCTTGCCTTCGCGCGGCGGGCTGCTTTTCAGCATGTCGATGCGGGTGCCGCCGGGGGTGACGAGGGTCAGCGTGCCGACGCCGCGTTCGGAGTCGGTGGTCGAATAGGTCTGGTCGGCCGTCAACTGCTGCCGGCTGTCAAACTCCAGGCGCGAGGCCCGATCGGCGACCAGCGTCTGGCCGCCATTGGTGAACACCGCGATGCTGCCGTCGCTCCGCTCGATCGTGCGAATGTCGAGGTTCGACGCCACCACTTTGAGGTGGAGATCGCGCCGATCCTCAAGGTCGGCCGTGCTCTGACCGCCGATTTTGCGATTGGCGATCTGGCGGTTGAGATCCTCGATGCCCTGAAGCGCCCCGTTGACTTCGTCCACCGCTGCCGCCATCGACTGCTCCGCGCGGCTGCGCAGGCTCTGGATGGTCTGGCTCATGTGATTGAGCTGGCGGGCGATGGTGTCGGCCTTGCTCAAGGCGGCTGCACGAACACCGGCATTCTCGGGGGAGTCGACCATCGCGCCCAGCGTCACCGCAAGGTCGTTGATGGCGTAGGAAATCGATCCTTCCCGATCGGACGAACCGAACATCTTGTCGACTTGGTCGAGGGAACTGGAGATCACGTCCAGGCGCGCCGACCGGCTCTGTTCGGTCCGCAGACGCTCCTGGAGGTGGAAGTTGACGTCGCGGGTGGTCGGCAGGGGGCGCACGCCGGCGCCGTTCGGGCCAACCAGCATGTTCTCGCGCGGTGCGGTCTTGCGGGTGTACCCCGCGGTGCCGGCATTGGCGACGTTGCGGGATGCAATGTCTACTCCGAGCTGATTGACCTTCAGCCCCGAGACTGCCGAATTGAGCGCGCCTAGCAAGCTCATGCCCGTCGTCCTGTCTTGTCTCCGCCGCTGCCGTCTTCTGTGGTGCGCCGGGAGAGGGAAAAGGCGCGCGCGACGACGTTCTACCGCCGCGCGCGGTGTGACTTAACGCTTCATGTTGAGCGTTTCTTGCAGCATGTCGTCGGCCGTTGTGACCGTGCGCGAGTTGGCCGAATAGGCCCGCTGGGCGACGATCATCTTGATGAACTCGTCGGCGATATCGACGTTGGAGTTCTCGGTTGCCGAGGCGATGATCGTCCCCGAACCACCGACGCCCATGATGGCGATCAGCGGGTCGCCGGACTCCGGCGTGCGGGCGAACGCGCCACCGTCGAGGCGAGCCATCTCGTCGGGCGACGAGAAGGTCGCCAGGGGGACCTGATACAGCACGCGGGACCGGCCATTGTCGTAGTTGGCGACCACATAGCCGAAGTCGTTGATGAACACGTCCGACAGGACGCCAGCCTGATAGCCGTCCTGCTCCAGGCGGTACACCGCAATGTCGTCGGCATGATAGGACGTCAGCAGGGTCTGGCTCTCCAGGCCCGAGAAGTCCAGCGTCACGGTCTGGCTACCAGTCGGGCCAACGGACAGTTCGACGGCCGCCATGTTGGAGACGCCTTCGGCGTTGAAGGTAAACGCCTGAGTACCCGCCGTGTTGGTATCAGCGTCCACGGCAAACCACGAGGCGCGGTTGGGGTCCTGATACATCAGGGTCCAGGACGCGTTGGTCGCGCCAGGCGAGGTGTCGGCGGAACCGGTGCGCAGCCAGCGGAACTGCACGTCAGTCGGCGTGCCCAGATCGTTGAACACCGTGACGGCACCGCCGGAAAATGACCCGGCGGCCTGATAAAACGTATCATCGCCAGCCGACGCCATGGTGAGCAGGGATTCGGTCCCAGCCAGCGTCTGAGTCCGCGTCACCGCAAAGGCATCGGCGGCTACGGCACCTTCAAGGTACAGCGAAACGGGGAACGTAGGACCGGCGGCAGCGGTCGCCGTCGTGTTGAGGTCAACCAGGCGACCGGGGGTGACCGCACCGGCAGCGCCGAAATCGGCAAGAAGCTGGGTGCGCAGCGAGGTCGCGGCCGCCAGAACGTCGGCGACCGCTGCGGTGCCGCCGATGGTGGCTTCGTACAGGCGGCCTTCAAAGTTCATGCTCAGGACGTCGCCAACGCCATAGGCGCCCGAACCGGCCGTGTTGAAGGTGACGGTCGAGGTCGGCGCGCCGCCGCCCGTGGTGCCTGCCGCCGCCGACGTGCTGACATAGGGGTTGACCACCGCAGCAGCGTTGGCCGGCAGGTTGGCGCTGTAATTGACCGAGTTCGTCGCGCTGGCCTGCATCACGTCGGCCTGGATGCGGACCGGGCGCAGGATGTCAGTGGTGTTCAGGGTGTCCTGGTCGATCACTTGGCGGCCATTGAGATAGTAGCCGCCGCCATTGACCATGTAGCCGAACTTATCGAGCGCAAAGTCGCCGCGCCGGCTGTACAGGGAATTGTTGTCGAAGGCGACCCCCTGCGGCGTCACCGAATTGGCCTTGGACACCACGAAGAAGCCGTTGCCGGCGATCGCCATGTTGGTGGCCATCTGGGTCTGGGTCAGGTCGCCCTGAACGCTGTGCCGGTAACGCGGCGAGGCGAGCACGCCACCCGGGCTGTGGTTGCGGCGGGACGACTGGGTGACCATCTCGCTGAAGCTGGTGTCGACCCGCTTGTAGCCGACGGTCTGGCTGTTGGCCAAGTTGTCGGAAATATTGCCGATCGACTTGGACTGAGCCTTCATGCCGGATACGGCCGCGGTCATCGCTGCGTAGACGCTCATCTTGCGCTTACTCCTCGGTTGGGGGCGGGTTGCCCTGGGGGCGAACCCTGCGCGGGAGACGGATCCGGCACCGCGCGCTCATTCTATGTCGCCTACTCATGAGCAATCCGCGTGCCAATTGTTCGGTGCGAGGGATTCTGCGGTTGCCTTGGTCGGCATGGACTCTTGAAGGGGGCAGGGGGCAATTTCTGCCGGGCTGTTTTGCGTGTCAGGCGGCAAAAACTGCCATCCCTGTGCTTCCCCCTAACCACCTGTTTACGCATAAAAAAACGCCGCCGGCCGGGCCGACGGCGTTTGCCTCCGCTAGGTGGCCGCTTACAGCGAGCGGCTGTCGCTGACCGTACGGACTTGGCTCATCGGAATGCCGATGCCGTTGATGGTCAGCATCGGCTCGTCTCCGTCGCCGGTCGACACGGCGCTGATGCGGGCCTGGACTACGGTGGTCAGGTCGCGTGGCTTGGTCTCCTGGCCGAACATCGACTGGACCACGATCGAGTACTCTCCATCGGGCATGGTGACACCGGCGTTGTTCTTGCCGTCCCACTCCACGATGTGGTTGCCCGACAGGGTTTTGCCCGCCATCGTGCGGACCTCTTCGCCCTTGGCGTTCTTGATGGTGATCGAGGTGGTGCGGGCGTCGTTTTCGAGGATGTAGGCAAACTTCGCCTTGCTGTCCGTGAGTTCGACCTGATTGTCGACGATCTCGGCGTAGCGGCCCAGGTAGGACAGGGCCATCGTCTGCTGGGACTGCCGCTGCAACCCTTGAAGCGCCTGGAGGTTGGTGTTCATGCCGATCTGCTGCTCGACCTGCGCGAAGCCGACCAACTGGTTGGTGAACTCGGTCGATTCCATCGGCGACAGGGGATCCTGGTTCTTGAGCTGCGTGGTCAGCATCAGCAGGAACTGGTCCATGCTGTCGATCATCTTGGTCGCCGCGGCCTTGGTATCGACGGCCCCGGTGGTGCCGGCGGCAAGGTTCTGAGCGGAGGGGATGCCGACCATGAGGAGGTCTCCTGGCGAGAAGTGAAATTACAGGGCGGTGTCGAGGCCGAGGCGCGACGTCGGGCGTTCAATGCCGCCGATCGTGCCGTTCTGCTCGTACACCTTGAGGGTTTTTTCGCCACCGTTGCGGACGGCTTCGATCACGGCCTCGATGACGCCGCTGACCGATTCGATGCGTGCCTTCAGGCGGCGCATATTTTCCGTGGTGGCGGTGCGCAGGGTGTCGGCGGCCTGTCTCAGGGACTCGCGGTCAATGTCACTGAGGCGGGCCTTCAGCAGGTCGTCCTTGCGCAGATTGACGAGGGATTCGAGGTAGACCGACGCCAAGCCTTCCTTGCGAACGCGCAGGATTTCCAGCGTGTCGAGTTCGCCCGCGTCGAGGGCCGCGATCTCTTTGTGCAGGACGTCGTAAAGCTCTGTCATCACTTCGGCCATGGGGCCG
>JBAYSM010000089.1:0-13514 GCA_041676205.1 Rhodospirillaceae bacterium
CGGGTCGCGGCCGAGCACCGTGACGCTGCCGCCGTCCGGCCGGATGAGGCCCAGCATCAGCTTCATCATGGTGGTCTTGCCCGCGCCGTTGTGGCCGAGCAGGGCCAGCCGTTCGCCTTCGGCCAAGTGCAGGCTGACGTCGTGGAGGACCGTCGTGCGGCCATAGGTCTTGCGGGCCGCGTCCAGGATGACCGCCTCAGCCATGGATATCCTCCCCTGGGGGTAGTCCTGGGGCTGGGGGCCGCATCAGCGGCGCGCCGTCCACCACCCCGCCCGGCGAAATGGCCGGGAATTGTGCCTGCGCCCAGCGCACCACCTGCACCGCCGGGCTGTTGAGCAGCAGCTTGGCCAGCGGCACGGCCCACACCACGCGGTCTACGATGTCGTTGGGCCGATAGGGCTGGTCCGCGATGCCGTCGCCATCCAGGTCGAACGCCGGGTTATCGGACCAGTAGTTGCCGCGCCCCTCGTGCGACCAGTCCACGCGGCGGGTGCTGACGTACATCACCTGCACTTGGTTGCCGATGAACCCGTTGCCGGAGATGGCGTTGCCTTCGGACCCCGCAGTGAAGTGGATGCCGATGCCGCACCCCTCGAAGATATTGCCGCGAAAGGCGTTCTTGTTGCTGTTGTAGATGAACACGCACTTGTCGCCGCCATGGCGCACCACATTGCCGACGAACTGCGAGTCATTGGCGTAGTTCAGCGCAATGCCGTGGTCGCGGTCGTTCTCCGACAGGTTGTTCCGCACAGTCAGATTGCCCGAAAACATCAAGGCATAACCCAGATCGTTGCCGGTGGAGCGGTTGCGGCTGACTTCGCTGTCGTTGGTGTACATGAAGTGGACGGCGAACCTCAGCTCCCGGAATGTGTTGCCGATGATGGCGACATCGCGCCCGGTCACGGCGCGGACGCCGTCGCGGCTTTGGGCGATGTCGTTGCCCTCGACACGGGTTCCCGGCGCGTTCCAGATGCTGACGCCGTCGCCCTGTTCGCTGATGCGCAGGTCGTGGCGGCCGCGAATGACGTTGTCGCGCACGATGACGTCCTGCGAACCCCATACCGTCACGCCGATCAGGTTATCGGTCATGCGGTTTCCTTCAATCACCGTCCCCCCGGCACCTTTATCTAAGTGAATCGCTGAATCCCGTCCCGGCAAATCAACCCCGGAATGACGAATGTCGAGGCCGCGCAGGGTCACGCCCTCGGCCTCCACCCGCACCACGCTGCCCTTGCCGCCGCCGTCGATCACCGCGCCGTCTTGGCCGATCAAGGTCAGTGGCTGGGCGATGACCACCGGCCCGTCATGGACACCCGGAGCAAGGCGCAGCACCGCCCCGGCCGGCGCCGCCGCGATGGCATCGGCCAGGGACGTGCCCCCGGCCGGAACCACCGTCTCTGCGGCATGCGCGGCAGCAAGCCAGCCCATCAGGGCCAGACCCGCCGCCGCTACGCGCTGTGCCCACATGCCCATGCGTCAGGCCGAACGCGGCTCGACCAACATGCGCCCGCGCATTTCCATGTGCAGGGCATGGCAGAACCACTGGCAATAGTACCAGTGGACGCCCGGATCATCGGCGACGAACGTGACCGACGACGTTTGCTGGGCACTGATTTCAAACGCCACCCCGTAGTTGGACAGGGTGAATCCGTGGCTAACGTCCTCGATTTCGTCGAGATTGGTGATGACAATGGTGACTTCATCGCCTTCGCGGACGGTGAATTCCTCCAGGCTGAACGCGGGCGCGACCGATGTCATGTAGACCCGCACCTTGTTGCCGTCGCGAATGACGTCAGCGGCTTCTTCGAGCTTGATACCGTCCTTGGCGGCCATTTGGCGGGCGTCTTCCCAGGACGGATCATTGCGGTCCCAGACGTGGCGGGGATTGACCTTTGAGCGGTGCACGATGGTCGCGTCGTGCGGTTCGGCGAAACTCGGACCGTCGTGGACGATCTTCATTTCCTCGCCGGAAATGTCGATTAACTGATCATTCTCTGGCTTCAGCGGGCCGACGTTGAGGAACCGATCCTTGGAGAACTTGTTCAGTGATATCAGCCACTTGCCGTCTGCTTCCTTGGTTTGACCCATGCTGGAGTGGTTATGGCCGGGCTGGTAGTGCACGTCGAGCTTCTGAATGATCGGGTCCACGTCCTTGCCTTGGAACTGCTGGATGGCCCGCTCCATGTTCCATTTGCAGACCTGGCTGTCCAGGAACAGCGTGGTATAGCAGTTGCCCCGCCCGTCATAGGCGGTGTGCAGCGGCCCCAGACCCAGTTGTGGTTCGGCCACGATCACGTCCCGCGGCTGGATCTTGTCGTTGAACAGATCATCCAGCTTGGTGACGTCCATGACCGACACGGTCGGCGACAGCTTGCCGTTGATGACCACGTGGCGCCCGTCTGGCGCGGTATTGATGCCGTGCGGGCTGTTGGGGATGGGGATGTAGCGGGTGTAAGCCGATCCCTTGCGACCGTTGACTACGGGCACGCCGTTGTGCTCGGCGAAGTCCCCTTTTTTGACGGCTTCCTCGATACGCTGGATGTTGAAAACCACCACCCAATCCTGCTCGGCCGACATCATTTCGGCCAGGGTCACGCCCATTTCCGAGTTGTAGCTGGTCGAGAAGCAGTATTTGCCCTGATAGTCGGCATCCACGTTGTCGAGGTTGCCGTCCACGATCACCTGCCAGGAAACCTTCATCGTGTCGACGTCGATGGCAGAAAAGATGGTCAGGTACTTGGATGGGTCCTTTAGGTCGCGCCCGTCGTTGGGCATCGGTGCCTCGTGTTCGCCGTTGGCGAAGATGTATCCGGTGCGCGGGGCCTTTTGCAGACGCAGCCCGTGGATGTCGTGGGCGTTGGGGATCTCCAGGACCTTGTCGCACTTCATGACGTCGCAGCGCACCCGCGCGATGCGGGTATTGGCCTTGTCGTTCATGACGATGTAACGGCCGTCATAGGTGCCGTCGGTGAACGTCATGTGCGGGTGGTGGAGGTCGCCGTTGTTCCACGTCTTCATGCCCATTTTGGCAAGGCGGGCGCGGGTCTTATCGGTCAGGCCCTCGGTCAGGACCTTGATGCTCTCGTTGGTTTGGCCCCAGCCCGTCGCGCTGCACCGGTTAAACACGGGGACGCGCATCAGTTCGCGCATGGATGGCAGCCCGTGGATGCGCAGTTCGCCCGACTGGCCGCCGGACGTGAAAACATAATAGTCGTCAAGCTGTCCAGGTTCGACTGCACCAGCACCAGCGGTCGCAGCACGGGCTTCCTTCATGAGCTGCGCCCCGGCGCCGCCGAGCGTCATGCCGCCCAATCCCGCCAGCGCGGCCAGCTTCGCTGAACCGCCGATCAAGCCCCGGCGGGATACACCACCGTCCTCTGTCTTGTCCGTCATGCTTGCGTTCCCTCTGCTGTGGTGGCGGCGCGTTTGGGCGGGCCGCCGGGTGAACTGATTGCCTGCGCGCGCTCGCGCTTTAGCCGGAGCTGGATCATGTGCGGACACCGCTGGTCGTCCCAGTACAGCGTCTGGCAGTGCAGGCAGGAGATGCATTCGTTGACGTTGATCTGGCCGTTGGGATGGATCGAGGACACCGGACATTCCACCGCGCACCGCTGGCACGGCGAGCCGCACTCGCGGTGGCGCTTCAGCCAGTCGAACATGCGCAGGCGGGCGGGGATGGCCAATGCCGCGCCCAGCGGGCACAGGTAGCGGCAGAAAAACCGCTCGATGAACATGCTGGCCGCCAGCAGGGTCAGGGCGTAGACCACGAACGGCCATTCGCGGGCGAATTTCAGGATGATGGCGGTCTTGAACGGCTCCACCTCGGCCAGCCGTTCAGCCCACGCCAGGGAGTAGACCGACAGCCCGAACAGCCCCAGGAAGATCAGGTACTTGATCGCCCAAAGCCGTTCATGCAGCCCCCATGGCACGGTGATCTGCGGCACCTTGAAGAACCGGGCAATGCGGTTGACGAACTCCTGCAACGCCCCGAACGGGCACAGCCAGCCGCAAAACGCCCCGCGCGCCCAGAACAAAAGGGATGCCGCCACCGCCGCCCACAGGATGAACAGCAGCGGGTCCATCAGGAAATAGTCCCAACTGAAGTCCGTGATGAGCGAGTTCGTCAGGGTCAAAATATTGACGACCGACAACTGGGCATTGGAGTACCAGCCCAGCCAGACCAAGGTGAACAGCAGGAACCCCGTGCGAATGCGCTCGGTCGCGATGGGATGCTTGGCCAGGATGTCCTGAAAGAAGAACACCCCGGACAGGATGGTCAGCGAGGCGATAAGGACGCCGATGGCCACCAGCTTGTCTTCCCACATCCGCACCCACAGGGGTTCGTCCAGTTCGGCCTGGGTCAACCCTTCGGCCGCGGGCGGAGGCGCGGGTTCTGGCGGAGGCAGGGCGACCAGATGCTCTTTCGGGAGATCATAAGCCACGTCGTAGGTCAGGAACGTGCGTTCCAACGCGCCAATCTCGCGCTGGACCAGCAGTTGCAGCCGCCATGGCTCGGCGGCGTTGAACGCCTCACTGGCCGGCGCCACAAACAGGCCGATCTCCGGGAAGCCCGGCGCACCCTCGGCCGCCACGTCGCCCCGGCGGACATAATCACGGTCGCGGAAGCGGATAGCTGCTTCATCCTGGATAAGCTCGATGCGGTCGAACAGGCCGCCGCGCACAAAGCCTGATCCCCGAAAGGAATAGCGTCCTTGGCCCATGACCATGATGGCGTGCTGGTTTTCGCCCAGGCGGTCCATCAACTCGGCATAGGCTTGTTCACCCAGCAGCGACCGGCCAATGACCGGCGGCGTCACGGGGGCGACGTAGAGGTCGATGAACACGTCATCAACCTCGCCGCGTTCGGGGCGGCGGGCGGCGCGCTCGTCGCTGGCGGCGAAGTCCTCGTTGACCTGCCCGACCGTCAAAAGCAAGCGGCGGACAGACCCGTCGCCGAGCAGTTCCTCCCAGGTTCGGGTGCCCTCGCGCGTCATGTCCAGGGCGCGCTCCGGCCCGGCCTGTTCCTCCACCGCCGGCGCATCGCCCCGACTGCGCAGCACGCGCAGGGCGGCCCGCGTCATGGTTTCGCCGATGACGACCACCGTCACCGTGGCCCCTGCGACGATGTCCACCGCCGGTCGGGCGCGCGGCCCCATCTGAAGCACGTTAAAGCCGATGTAGCCTTGGATGAATTCCTGGATCCGGCGGTCGGGGATGCCGATCAGAACAATAGGTTCGCTGTGGTCGACCATGCGGGCGCCGACGATTTCGCCGGTCTTGGAGACGCCAACCAGCACGTGGATCGGCTTGCCGGAGTATCCGGTAGACGTCACGACGTCCGAGTTCAGCAAAACGTAGCCGAGCAGGTTGTCCCCGGCGTAGGCGGCGACGGCAGGGGGCGTCCCCTCGACCGGACCAAGACGGTCCGCGCCTGGAAAAATCTCTGCTACCGGTACCTGTTCCAGGTACCTGGTTAGCCGACTCGTCTGTTGGGCAGACGCTGGCGCGATACCGATCAGTAGCCAGATTAGGGCAAGACCCACAAAGGCTGCCGACCATCGGCTGAGGCTGGGACCGGACATATCCACCTGCTGCAGTGTCGGACCTGGACACTGGAAAGTCTAAGGGCACTACCTTTGGTTTGACGATTGCGCATTCGGTATAACCCTTTAGGGTGGGTCATAGGTGCCGACTATGCAATTGTCTAAGCACTCTTGGACTGCCGTGGCGCAGGCTGCATACTGGCTAATGACCTGATGCGAGGAGCGCACCCATGCAACCGCCCATCAATCCCGTGTGGCCCGTTGTCCATCTCAAGTCCGTCAACGAACTGATGGGCATTGCGGTGGCGATGGAAGCTGAGGCTGCGGCGCGCTACGACCAATTAGAGGCCGAAATGAGCCGTCAGGATAATCGCCGCATGGCCGATCTGTTCGGCCGTCTGGCGCGCCTGGAGCGGGAGCACTGCGATGGCCTCGCCCATTGGGCCGAGCGTTTGGGAGATGCGCCGCCCATCAAGGCGGTCGTGCCTTGGGAGTTCCCCGAAACGTTCGAGGCCGATCTGGATGCTACGCGGCTAACCCCCTATACGGCCTTGGTGGTGGCTGTGCGCAACGAGGAGAGGGCGTTTAGTCTCTACGCCTACCTCGCGGCTATCGCTGAGGATAACGCCGTGCGCGATCGTGCCGAGGCGCTGGCCCGCGAGGAACTGGAGCATGTGGCGTTGTTGCGTCGCATGCGCCGTGAGGCATTTCACGCTGACCGGCCCAAGAGGCGCTCATTGCCGCGCGATGTGGCATCCTTGGGTGCCTTGGCGCGCGCCTTGGATGCCGAGGCGGCTGAGGCGGACAGGCGGATGGCAGATGACGTTGCGACAATCGGGTCCGCCGTCCGGTCTGCGGAGGACGCGGTTGATATCTATTTGGAAATCGCCGATCACGCCAGCGACCCGGAAATGTTGTCCGAGGCTCAGGTTTTGGCGGGCCGCGCCGTGTCCCGGCTGACACTGCTGCGGTCCCGGTCAGCGGAGCTTGGGTAACGTGTGACAGCGCAACTACTGGCAGGCCGACGCCGTTGTTAAGGTTCTGATACCAATGGGAGGATGAGCCATGCTGCGTGCTTCGGTTGTCGCCATTTCGTTGATTGCGGCAACGGCGTTGGCTGGACCGGCTATGGCCCAGCAGGGCTTCGACCAACCGCGCATGGGGGCGCAACAGAGTACCCAGTACACGGTTGCCGACCTGCAACGGGCATTGGCGAACGCCGGGTACAATCCCGGCCCGATCGATGGATCCATGGGACCGTCCACGCGACGGGCCGTTTCCGCGTTTCAGCAGGATGTCGGGCTGCGGGTCACGGGCGAGCCGGATTCACAGGTGGTTGCCATCCTGGAGCGGCGCGGCTTACTGACGGCACAAGCCTCGCCCCAGCCGTGGGAACGTGCCGGACGGGCTGAACCTGGCTGGATGCCTCCGGGTCAGCAGCAACAGACCCAGCAGGGGTGGGAACAGCCAGTGCCAATGCCCGTGCCGCAGGGGCAGGTCCAGAGTCAGTCACAGTATCCGACGTCCGAGGCGGATCCCGCACTGGTCGCCGACGTGCAGGCTGCCCTGCGCGCCCAAGGATACCCAATTGCCGAGGCTAGCGGCGAGCTTGATCCCGACACCCGTGCGGCCATCCGCACGTTTCAGCGGCGGCAGGGGCTTCCCGCCACCGGGCAGCCGTCGGCCGAACTGCTGGCCCTGATTGAGACTGGGGCACGCGGTCCGGGGCAAATGTCCGATGCCGAGGTCATTCGTGAGATTGAGGTTCGGCTGCACAATCGCGGCTACACCATTGAGTCCATTGATGGCCGGGTGGATCAGGCGACTTCCCAGGCCATTTCGCAGTACCAGCAGGAGCGGGGTTTGCAGGCCACCGGGCAGGCATCGCGTGATCTGTTGGCCGATCTTCAGCAGGCGGACATGGCCCCGTCTCAAGCGGAGGCGCCTGCCCCACAACAGGGCGACATCTTCCGGCAGTTGGGCGAACGGGCCTTGGAGCAGCTTGAAGGCCGCTAACGCCAAGCCAATTTTCGGTCGAAAGGCCTGTCTAGCTCTCGGCGGCCCAACGGCCATGCAGGACTAATTGCGGCGGCCCCTCGGCGACAAGGCTGCCGTGCGCCGATAGCAGAATGACGTGGTCCACGTCGGTCAGGGTTCCCACCCGGTGGGTGATGACAACCAGCGTCCGCTTGTGGTCGAGCACCCACAGGCGCTTGCGGATGGCGTGTTCGAGGTCGTCGTCGAGCGCGTTCATGGCCTCGTCCAGGATGAGCACCTTCGGCCGCACCAGCAACGCCCTGGCAAGCCCGATGCGCTGCCGCTGCCCGCCCGAAACCTGGAGGCCGTACTCCCCGATCCAGGTGTCCAGCCCATCGGGCAAATCGGCGGCGAGGCTCTCCAGTTCGGTGATGCGGAGGACCTCGGCCACCTCGGCCTCCAGGGCGTCGGGGCGGCCCATCAGGATGTTTTCTCGCAGTGACCCGTCGATAAGATCCACGTCCTGACCAGCCACGGCCAGGTGCCCCAGCCAGTCTGTACGCTCGATATCACTCAGCGGTACACCGTCCGCCGTTACGAGGCCGCTGGACGGAGCACGCAACCGCAGCAGCAGGCTTATCAACGTCGTCTTGCCGGACCCGCTGGGGCCAACGATGGCGGTGCGGCGGCCGCTGGGGATGGTAAAGGAGACACTGTTCAGCGCCGGGCGGGCCTGCCCCTCGAACTGCACCGTGATCCGGTCGAAGCGGATCTCCCGCGCCAGTCGGTCGAAGGGACGGGTGCCCTGCGGCGGGGCGGGGTGTTCCAGAGGGCCGAGCAATCCAGCCACCACCGCCAACGGCGCACGCAGTTCATCGAGTTGCAAAAGCTGATGGTCAAGCTCCCGCAGGCGCGGCTGGGCGCGGTACAGCAATGCCACCGACGCCAAGGCAACGGCAAAGGAGATGTTCAGCATCCCGGCCACCACAACGATAATCAGCAAGACGGTGACGGTGCCGACCTCCATGAAAGGGGCGATCGCGTTCTGGATGACGCTGAATTTAAGCGTTGCATCCACCTGTTGCTTGGAGATTGTCTCCAGTCGTTTCTGTTGCCGCTCCTCGATGCCGAAGCTGCGGATGGTGCGCATGCCCTGCAACGTCTTGAGGAGGATGGTTGACAGGTCGAGGTTGATCTTCAGCATCCTCGCGCCATAGGCCCTGGCCACGCGGGCGAGCAGGCGCGCGCCGATGCTGAGGACGGCGAACCCGACCAGCGCCATCAGGCCGATCTGCCAGGACACTGCCAGCAGAAAGACCGAAAACACCACGATTGCTGCCGCGCTGACCGCAATCCTGACCAGGCTGTTGTAGACCGTCGCCACGCTGAACGAGTGGGTCGCCAGGGTGTTAAGCAAATCGCCCCGCTCGTGACGCAAAAAGTCGTCATAGGGCGCATACAGCAGGCGGCGGTGCAGGGCGTTGCGAATCTTCTCGCTCATTCGGTACCCGACGCGGTCCGAGGCGATGCGGTACGTCGCCACCAACCCCGCCTGAAACCCGATCAGCAGGAAGATGGCCACGGCAAGAACCCGGTTGTCGGTGCCGAAGATGGCATGAAAGACGCCGATGGCATGGCCGAAGACGCCGGTCGGCTCAAACTCCGTGCCTCCACCCGAGGCGACATGCAACAGCAGGACAATTAGGGTGATACCGAGGCTTTCGGCGATCGCGGCCATGATGCCCAGGCCGATAAGAACCGCCGTCACCGCCCCATGACCGGGGGCGAGGACGCCAAGTTGGCGAATGGAATAGGGAAGTGACCGCCCGTCGATCAATCGGCTGCTGACGTCATACAGGCGACGAGCGGAGGCCAAGGATCACCTCACCGCTTCGGGGTTTGCAGAAACAACCCGGAGCGGATCAGCCCCAGCCTGCGGAACACGGGTGCCAACAGAAGGCGCGGCCGGATAGCCTTGAACATTAGTCCGATGGGCGTCTTTACGCACAGGGCGGCGTCGTATTCAAACACGATGCGGAACGCCTTGAACGCCCTGCCGAACCGGCCGGCGCGCAATGCACGCTGGATGTAATAGATGGCCAGGAACACATGCCCGACGCGGACCTCGTTCTCGTATTCGGGATAGCGCACGGCATAGGGGGCAACGACCAGATGGTGGGATTCGATCATCTGGCAAATGTCGCTCGACATGCTGCGTCGGGTGACGCGGTAGCCGGTCAGGGCGAGAGGGACGACGCAAAAGTCTGCGCGCTCCGCGATCTGGAGGTAAAGTTGCAAGTCCTCGCAGCCTTGTGCGCCGCGCGCCCGTAGGGTGCCGTCATAGCCGCCGCAGTCCATGACGAGGGACCGCCGCATCATCGGCGAGCTTCCGTTGCCGATGAAGTTGCCCGACAGCAGCTTGGGAAGGACATAGCCCTCGTGCAGAAAAGGCGCTGCGGGGGACAGAATGCGGTCGTTCTCGTCAATGATCTCCGACCAGCCGTAGACCAGCCCGCAAGCGTCGCCTGCCTTGAGGAATTCCCGGACCTGACGGTCGAATTTCTCGGGGTGGCACAAGTCGTCGGCATCGACCGGGGCGATGAAGTCGGCTGCGGATTCCCGGATGCCCCGGTTGCGCGCCGCCGCCAGTCCCTGGTTGGGCTGGCTGATGACCCGGATGCGGTCATCCTCGGCAGCGTGGCGCTTGGCCAACGCAGCGGTATCATCGGTCGAGCCATCGTCCACCACCACGATGTCCAGCCGGGTATAGGTCTGGTCGCGCACGCTACGCAGTGTGGCATCCAGCGTCTCGGCAGCGTTGTAGGCCGGAATGATGACACCGACTACCGGCAGGGCGGGATCGTCGTCAAGCGGAGGCAGGGGCGAGTGAATGCGCGGCGTCCGCACGGACTCGGTGGGACGGTCGGTGCGCCAGTAGAACAGCAGGCCGCCGAAATACCCGGCCAGTTCGGCAAACACCAAGCTATTGGAGTGCTTCTTGCGCTTGAGCCGGCTGAGAAGTTTGGTGGCGTAGTACTTCGGCAGGGTCCATAGCAGGTGTTTGAGGTTGCCGCCTTCGCCGGTGCGTTCGTACTGAACCAGAAGCGCTGCAACATGCCCGCGCATATAGGCCCGGATCTGCCGCTTGAGGTCGGCTATCTCGCGGCGATGGTAGTGATAGACCACGGCGCTCGGCTCATACCGGCAGGTGCCGCCCTGGTGGACGATGCGGTTCCACATCTCGCTGTCGCCCGAACACCCGGCCGCGCCGACGTCCAAGCGTTCGTCAAAGTACCCTGCCACGTCGAATACGCTGCGGCGGAACGCCATGCTGGCCCCGGCGCCGATCGCCCAGGACGGAAAGCCGTGGCTACGCAGGCTGTCATACAAGTCGGGGGTGAAATCCCGCCGCCTGAAGCCCCGGCCAAAGCCCCACTCATGCTCAAATTGCCACTGCGCCTCGGTATCCAACTCGGCGGGAAGCACGAGGCCCGTGACGGCCCAAATACCGGCGTGCGTAAACCCGCTAGCCAGCCGCTCAAGCCAATGCGGGTCGAGCACCACGTCATCATCGGTATAGGCAACGATGTCGCACCGCGCGGCCCTGGCGCCTGCATTGCGCGCCCGATCCAGCCCCACCCGAGGTTCCAAGACGTACTCAGCCCCGGCGGCCAGCGCGACGAGCCGGGTGCTGTCGTCGTCGGAGGCGTTGTCGACCACCACCACCTGATCGGGCGTCCGCGTCTGGGTGGCAAAGGACTTCAGGCACCGCGCCAGTTCTTTCGGTCTGTTGCGTGTGCAGATCACCACAGAGACCGAGGCAGGGGGCGGTTGTTCTGGGGCGCGGAGTTTCTCCAACGCTTCGGCCGTCCGCCACGCTTCCCGTAGCGCAGCCTTGGCGGCCAGCGGGTCCACTACGGAACCGGTGAAGTACTTTCCCACCGGCACATCGTTCGCCCAGTAAACAAAGAGCGTCTCGGGCGGCAACGGTGACGTTTCGGCGGCGCCGAGCTGAACATGCGCGATGCGAAGCGGGTAGTTCAGAGACTTCATTCTCGTGTCCCCGCCGATGACAGAAACCATTTAACGTAAAGCGAATATTCGTGGTGGCGCCGTAATCCCTTGGAGCTGCAATCACCACCACCTGAGTCATACCTACCGTGACCCGGACCGGAACTTTGCGCAACCGCCCCTTTTGGCGGAGGATACTACCTCTATTGAAGCTGATTGGTCCTTTGCCGGACGTTGCGCGTTGCAGAGTCAATCAACGGCGGCGCTCAGTTGGGGAGGTTACTGCAATGGTCACGAAGCACCTGACACGATACGTGCTTGCCGGCTGTCTGGTAGCGGCCATGGCAAGCGGTGCACAGGCCGAGAACGTGGAAATCACGCCGCTCGGCAGTCATGACGGCGAGTTCTGCGCCTTCGATCGTGCGATGCTGCTGGTCGATCCCGATGGCACCCGTATTCTCTATGACGTAGGGCGTACTGTGGCGGGGCCGGATGATCCGCGCTTGGGCAACGTCGATGCCGTCCTGATAAGTCACATGCACGGCGACCACGTTGGGGACCGCCGCATCGGAAAGGTTAATGCAGGCACCTGCGGCGAGCCGGACGCATCGGTGACGACCACGCCCAATACCAACAGTGTGGAGATCGCGCTGGCCAAGAACGCCAAGATCATCACGGGCAGCGAAATGCCGCAGTTCTTCGCCGGCAAAATGAAGGCGCTGGGCGGCGATCCAGCTAATTCTCTAGGTGTGCGGTTCGGCGGGTCGCACAAGATCGGAGGCGTTACGATCACCACGGTTCCCGCCGTTCATTCGAACGGCATCAGCGGAGCCTTTATTGATGGGCAACTCGGCCAATTGCTGACCGAGGCCGGGTTGACGGCCTACGCCGGACCACCGACCGGCTATGTCCTGACCTTTTCCAACGGCTTGGTCGTTTATCTGTCCGGGGACACCGGCGTCACCGCCGAGCAAAAAACCGTGGTGGCCGAACAGTACAAGGCACAGCTTGTGGTCATGAACATTGGGGGTGTCTTCACCACTGGGCCTGCCGAGGCCGCGCATGTCATCAACACCATCATCAAGCCAAAGGCCGTCATTGCATCGCACGCCAATGAAGCAGCGACACAAGGCGGTCAAGCGGTGGCGGGGTCAAAGACTGCGACCTTCATGGAGGCGACAGACGTGCCGGTTTACCTGCCCTTGAGTGGCCGGACATTGTCTTTCGGCAGCGACGGCGCGTGTACGGTCGCCTGTTGAGCGGAGCAAGCGGATCGGCCTACGGTGTACCGCACGGGATCCCGGAACAGGCCCTGACGATATTTACTTGCCCGTCCACGGCCAATGGCTCATACCGGCCAAGTACTCAATCCACGGGAGATTTTATATGGCTTCGTCCATCCGCGCCTCGCACATCCTGCTGATGTACGCTGGCTCCATGCGTTCCACCGCCGACCGTTCCAAGGACGAGGCCCTCGCCCAGACCGAAGCCCTGCGCGACAAGATCGCCGGTGGCGCCGAGTTTGGTGCTGTCGCCAAGGAAGTTTCGGATTGCCCCTCGGGCGCCGAGGGTGGCGACCTGGGCCAGTTCCGTCCGGGCATGATGGTGGCCTCGTTCGATCAGGCCGCATTCGCTCTGGGTGTGGGGGAAATGTCGGGCGTGGTGGAAACGCCGTTCGGCTACCACCTCATCCTGCGCACCGAATAAATGCGAGAAAGGGGCGCCCCTGTTTGGCGCCCCTTTTTCCGCTACGCCGTCGGCTTGGTCTTGCCGACGGCCTCGATGGCGTTCACCCGGTCGCTCAGTGCGGCGAGCTGGGGCCACGAGGCAGCCGGGGAAAGCTGATCGGGCAGTACCGCCGCGGCAAAGTCGAAGGCACAAACCGCGCTGATGTCAGCCTGGGTCAGTCGCTCACCAGTCAGGAAAACGCAGCCCGCCGCCCGTGCATCGAGCAGCCCAAACGCCCCGCGCACCTGGGCCTC
>JBAYSM010000090.1:0-13455 GCA_041676205.1 Rhodospirillaceae bacterium
CTGGGCGAGCGTATCGCCGACACCTATGCCCACGCGTGGAAAGCCGCCGCGCCGGGTCGTTGGACCCGCCGGCTGAACCCCCGGCGTCGCCGCATGATCGTCGGCGCCGCAGGGGCCGTGGCGATCGGCATCCTGGCCCTCCCGGTTCACCAGAGCGCTTTGGCGCCGGGACAGGTGGTGCCGCGCGATCCGGTGGTGGTGAGTGCGCCGCTCGATGGCGTGGTCAAGGCGTTCCATGTGCAACCCAATCAGCCGGTGGCCGTGGGCGATGCGCTGTTCTCCTTTGAAGACGCCATGCTGCGCAACGCCTTGGCCGTGGCCGAGGAAGAACTGGCCGTTGCCGAGGCCGAGTTCCGCACTGTTACCCAAGGCGCTTTCCGCGATACCGAGGACCGCTCGAAACTGGCGTTGCTGCGGTCCCGCGTCGATCTCAAGCGGGCGGAACGCGATTGGGCTGCCGAACGCTTGTCACGCGTGGCGGTCACCGCCGACAAGCCGGGCTTGGCGGTATTCCACGACGCCAACGACTGGATCGGGCGGCCCGTGGCGACCGGGGAAAAGGTCCTTGTCATTGCCGATCCGCAGGCCGTGGAACTGCGCCTGCATCTGCCCGTGGCCGATGCCATCACCCTGGAGCCGGGGGCGGCGGTGCGCCTGTTCCTCGACGTTGCGCCCCTGCAACCGCTGACCGCCACGCTCGCCCATGCCGCTTATGAGCCGGAGCTTTCGGACGAGCAGGTGCTGGGGTATCGCGTGGTCGCCACCCTGGACGAGGGGCAGGCCCCGCCCCGCATCGGGCTTCAGGGAACCGCCAAGGTCGAGGGGCCGCGCGCCCCGCTGATCCTTCAGCTTTTCCGCAGGCCGTTGGCGGCGGCCCGCCAGTTCCTGGGTCTTTAAGGCATGAGCCAAGGGCAGGGCGCAAGCCTGGGAGAGGGGCCGCCCGGACCGCCGCCGCCGCTGCCGCCGTTGCGCGATGATCTGGCCCTGCTGCCGGGACCGCGCGAGCGGGATGGCGCGCCGTCCTGGACCATCCATGATCCGCTGCGCAATCGCTTCCACCGCATCGGGGCACGGGCGTTCGATCTGTTGTCGGCGTGGCATCTGGGCACGGCCGATGCCGTGGTCGACGCGGTGGAGGCCAGCACCGGACGCCGTCCAACGGCGGCAGAGGTGGCCTGGATGGAGCAGTTCCTGCGCGTGCAGTCGCTGGTCCGCCAGGATGCTGCGGCGGACGTCGCCCGCATGGTGCAGATCGCCCAGGCCGGCAAGACGTCGTGGTATATGTGGCTGCTGCACCGTTACTTGTTTATTCGTATTCCCCTGGTGCGCCCCGACCGCTTTCTGGATGCCACGTTGTGGCTGGTCGCGCCGCTGTTCACCCGCGCCGCAGCCGCCATCGTGCTGCTGCTGGGCGTCGCCGGGGTGCTGTTGGCGTTGCGCCAATGGCAGACCTTTACCCACACGTTCCTGCACTTTTTCGATGCCGCCGGGCTGGCGTGGTATGGCCTTGCCATCGTGTTTACCAAGATCGTCCATGAACTCGGCCACGCCTACACGGCCAAACGGTTTGGCTGCCGGGTGCCGACCATGGGCGTCGCGTTCCTGGTGATGTGGCCGGTTCTGTATACCGACACCACCGATACATGGCGGCTTCCCGATAGGCGAAGGCGGCTGATGGTCGGGGCGGCGGGCATGGTGGCGGAATTGGCGTTGGCCATGATCGCCACGTTGCTCTGGAGCTTTCTGCCCGACGGACCGGCCCGCAGTGCCGCCTTTGTGGTGGCGACGGTGAGCTGGGTGATGACCCTGATGGTCAACACCAACCCGCTGATGCGGTTCGATGGCTATTACTTGCTATCCGATGCCTTGGGCGTGCCGAACCTTCAGGACCGCGCCTTTGAGCTTGGCCGGTGGCGCCTGCGCGAGGCGCTGTTCGGCTTCGGCGATGCGGCGCCCGAACGTTTGCCCCGGCCTTTGCGCCACGGGATGCTGGCTTATGCCTATGCGACCTGGATCTGGCGCTTCTTCCTGTTCCTGGGTATCGCGGTGCTGGTTTATCATATGTTTTTCAAGGTCTTGGGCGTGGCCTTGTTCATCGTCGAGATATGGTGGTTCATCATGCAGCCGATCAGCCGGGAAGTGGGGCGGTGGTGGGAACGCCGCGACCGTGTCGTGCTCAACCGCCATAGTCTGACGACACTGGGCGTGCTCGTCGTGCTGGGCGCGGTCCTGGTGGTGCCATGGCAAGGGCTGGTGACGGTGCCTGCGATGCTGCGGTCGGTCGATCATGCCTGGCTGTTCCCGCCCGTGCCGGCCCGCATCGAAAGCCTCATGCTGGACCCTGGCGCTCGGGTGCAGGCCGGGGCGGTCCTGGCAACCCTGGCCGCGCCGGAACTGGATCACGAGATCCGCATGGCCGAGCGCCGCATCAAAGTTCGCCGGGAACTTCTCCTGCGCGAGGCGGCAAGCACAGAAACGGCTGAGAACATTCACGTCCTGCGTCACCAATTGATCAGCGAGACGACGGCCCTCGACGGCCTCCTGGAAGAACGCCGCCGCCTCACGGTGAGGGCGCCGTTTGATGGCATGGTGGGCGAACGGACCGAGGGCCTGCATGTCGGCCGTTGGGTCAAGGCCACCGATCCGCTGGGGCTGGTGGTCGATGACCGCATGGCCCGGTTGGTCGGCTACGTTGCCGAAACCGAGCGGGACCGTATGGAGGTTGGACGGCGCGGCACCTTCCATCCCGACGATGTGGCGCAATCGCCCTTCGCCGTCGAAGTGGTCGAGGTGGCCGAGGTCAGCGCGCAGGGCCTCGACCAGCCCGCATTATCCGCCCCCTTCGGCGGTCCGCTGCCCGCCCGCGTGGCCGAGGGCGGAGTGATCGCGCCCACCCAAGGCCTGTACCGCGTCATCCTGCGGCCGGTCGTGGCACTTCCGCCGCGCACCGCATTCCCGCAAAGCCTGCGCGGCGTGGCCCGCATCGAAGCCGACCGCCGCAGTCCACTCGGCCGTCTGTGGCGCCACGCCGGAGCGGTGTTGATCCGGGAAAGCGGTTTGTAGAGGCCTTTCTACTCGCCGTTGCCGTTACCGTTGCCATTCATCTCGGCCCACTGGTTGGGGATGGGATGATCGCGGTAGAAGTCGAGGATGGCGTTCCAGCCGTCTTCGGCTGTTTCGACGAACTTGATGATGTCTAGATCCTCGGGCGAGATGGTGCCTTCCTCGACCAGGGCGTCGAAGTTGATGATGCGGCGCCACCAGGATTCTCCAAATAGCAGGACCGGCATGGGCGCGATCTTCCGCGTCTGGATAAGCGTCAGGGCCTCGAACAACTCGTCCATGGTCCCAAAGCCGCCGGGGAAACAGGCCAGTGCTTCGGCGCGGATCAGGAAGTGCATCTTGCGCACGGCGAAGTAATGGAAGTTGAAGCTCAATTTCGGCGTGATGTAGCGATTGGGCGCTTGTTCGTGGGGCAGGACGATGGACAGGCCAATGCTTTGGGCCTTGGCGTCCGCAGCCCCACGGTTGGCCGCCTCCATGATGCCGGGACCGCCGCCCGTCACCACAACGTAGCGCCGGGAGCCGGGCGTCTGCCCATGCTCGGACGCGATGCGGCCAAAGTCGCGCGCGATGTCGTAATAGCGGCTGGTTTCCACCACGCGGCGGGCGCGGGCCAAGGCGGCGTTGGCTTTGGCGTCATCGGGGGCGGCGGCTGCGGCATGTTCGGCCAGGGTGAGGCGGCGGCGGGCTTCCTCGGGCTCGGGGACGCGGGCGCTGCCGAACACCACGATGGTCGACATGATTGCCTCCTCCTGCAACAGAAGCTCGGTCTTGAGCAGTTCCAGTTGCAGCCGCACCGGGCGCAATTCGCGGCGGGTCAGGAAGTCTTCGTCGGTGAACGCCAAACGGTAGCTGGACGACAGGGTTTGCGGGGAATGGTCGCGCTCGACCACTTCGTCGTGGGATCGCTTGTCTTCGGCGGCCGTCGGGAAATGGGTGCGGGAAGGGGGGCGAATTCGGGGCATTAGGACTCCAGGGGTGTGCGCCTGATTAGGGAGCCTCCCTATGTAACGACCCAGGCTCGCGCCGACCAGCCCCCAAAAATGCCTCTCAAGCAGTCTCGCTGGCGTTGTCGAGCAGAATTTCCCGGAACATGCGCAGTAGGTGCTGGTCAATGCCCCATCCCATGTCGGCCATGACGGTCAGGGCTTCTTCCGGGGCCATCGACGGTTTGTAAACGCGGCGGTCGGTGAGGGCGACGAAGATATCGGCCAGGGCGGCCATGCGTGCCAGTTCGTTGATAGACGACCCCGACAATCCCAAGGGATACCCTGTACCGTCTGGGCGCTCGTGGTGCTGCCCGGCAATGGTGGCCACCGCGCGCGGCACATCGGACCGCTCCATCAGCATGTCCATGGTCCGCCGGACATGGGTCCGCATGACGGCCTTCTCCGTCGGCTCCAGGCGGCCGGGCTTGTTGAGGACGCTGAGCGGTATGGCGACTTTGCCGATGTCGTGCAGCAGTCCGCCGGACGTCAGGATCAGCAGGTCGTCGTCGCGAAGCCCCAGGCCATGCCCCAACAGGGTTAGAAAGGTCGCCACGCGCAAGGAGTGGACATAGGTGTAGTCGTCGTGATTGCGCACCCCGGCCAGCATGTCCCGGAATTGGGCCATCTGCACGGCTTGGACCAGCGGGCGGCAACTGTCGCGGACGACCTCATAAGACAGTTCGCCCTGGCTTGTGACCGCCTCGGCAATGGAGTTAAAGGCCGCGACGGTGTTCTTCAGGGCGCTGCATTGGACAGGTTCCAGGTCATCCCAACGGTGCTCCACCCAACTATTGAGCAAGCCGGACAGGGTTTGCCGCAGAACGCGGACCGGATAAGGCTTGTGCAGGACGGTGGTGGCGCCAAGCGCTGCCGCTTCCTTTGCAAACGCGGTGTTCGGCCCGGCGGCGGTGGCAAGGATGGGTGCTGAAGCCAACAGTCCCGGCCGTTGGCGCAGGGCGCGTAGCAGGGCGATTCCGCCGTTTGGGGGCACGTTTTCGTCAATCAGGACGAGCGCTGGGGGCGGCCCGTTGTCGAGGACCCGCAAGGCGTCGTCGGACTGGGCACATGGGGCGACGGCGTAGAAGCCGCGTAGGACGGCGCAAACATCCCGCCGGTCCGACGGCGACCCGTCGACCACCACCACCCGCGCGAGCGGCAGGGCCATCTGCGAACTCGTTGTGGCGCTTGCGGCCCTGGATGGCCCACCCCTGCGATGCTGAGTCGTGGCATCCATCAAACGTCGTCTCTGGCGATGTCATACAACCGAACTGAAAGAGTACGGCTTTCCACTTGAACCGGGAAGTGTGCCAAAGGCCATACGACACGGCCTGTCGAACCGTCCGACCCGGTGCGCAAGGCTGGGTGTCCGTGGACTGACTGGACACTCCGAAAGGAAAGGCTGGCGCTCTGACGGCGTAGCAAACAAACCGGACGCGCCTTTCGGGTGTTTCTGGTGTGATGCGGCGCGTTGTCCGTTGCGGACGGCGCGCCGTTCCTGTTGCGGCGAGGAGGATGTGGGGAATGTCCGAAGCATTGCGCCGGCCGGCACGGGACTGGCCAAGGGTGGTTGTGCTGTCGCTGGGGGGCGTGGTGGCGGCGACCGGCACCGGGCCGCGCCATCTTCAGTCGACGCCCGACGGCGCCCTGGTCGCCGCGCTTCCCGCAGCCGATACGCCTGGGCATCAAGGGTCGGCGGCTGCTGCCTTGGTGCTGCCGCGTACTCTACGGCAAGTGCCCAGTACCTATCTGACGTTCGAAGATGTCTCCGAACTGGCCGACGAAGTTGATCGCCACGTCCGCGAAGGCGCAAGCGGCATTGTTGTGGCCGGTGGGGCGGATACGCTTGAGGAGGTGTGTTTCGCGCTCGACCTGCTGATCGACACGGAGGTCCCCGTGGTGCTGACTTCCTCCCTTCGGCCGGGTTCCCATCCAGGATCCGACGCCACGGCCAATATGGTTGCGGCGGTGCAGGCCGCGGCGCACCCGAAGGCGCGGGGTCAGGGGGTGCTGGTGGTGCTCGACCACACGGTTCACGCGGCGCGCTTTTTGCGCCGTGCGTGGTCCACGCCGAGTGGAGCGGCGACCACGGCCTTCGTCAGCGCTCCCGGTGGTGCCCTTGGCTGGGTTTGCGAGGGCGTGCCGACGTTCGTGCAGCGGGTCGATCGGCTGGCCGCCCTGCCACGCGCCTGGGCTGAACCGGCAGCACGGGTCGCTATTCTGGATGCCGGCCTGGACGTCGATGGCACGTTGGTAGATGCCGCCGTGCACAGCGGCTTTGCCGGGCTGGTGATTCAGGGAATGGGCGGTGGCCATGTCGCGCCGGGCATGGCCGATGCCATGGAAGCCGCCGCGTCGCGCCTTCCGGTGTTGCTGGCCCCACGCGCGATGGGCGGTCCGGTGCTCCGTCAGTCGTATGGCTTTCCCGGCGGCGAAGTTGATCTCCAGCGGCGCGGCGTGCTGCGGGCCGGGTGGCTGTCGGCCATCCAGGCGCGGGTTGCCCTGACGCTGCTGCTGCGCGGGGGCGAAGACCGCCGCTCCATCGAGGCTTGGTTCGATCAGTTTGGGAGCTAGTAAACTGATCCGCGCCGTGTCGCCCGCCGTATTTCTACTAGGCGTGTCGGACACTCGGGGAACCCGGCCTGACAGGCCAACGTTCCGTAGGACCAGGGGCATCAGGGCGGTTCGCCGGCCCCGCACGGAGGAACCCACGATGACCAACCATGATTACGTTTCAATGAAGCGGGAAATCAGGCGTCTGGAGGCGTCCGATCCGGTGCCGCACTATTCGTCAAACGCTGCCGTGAAACTTTATACCCTCAAGGCTGCTGCCATCGCCTACGAGCAGGGTCTTTATCCCGAAGACGATGCTCAAGCCCCGCTCCGCCTGAGCCGCCGCCACTAGCCAGCACTCCCACCAGCCTACCCCCAAGGCCCCGTAGCTCCTGAGAGTGGCGGGGCCTTTGTAATTGGGTGATGCAGAAAGGAGAAAGCCCCGCCGGGGGGGAGGCGGGGCTTTCAGAACCATCCTCCGGTGGGGGGCCAGGGGGGATGGCGCTCCGGGGGACGGTATCGGGGAAACGGGGCCGGTTAGATGGCGTTGGCCAGGGGCAGGCGGTTGGACCCGGACGGCCGCGGCGTGGCCGTCTTCCAGCCACCGGAGGAGCGGATAAACGGCATCGGGGGAGTGCTCTGCATCTTCCTTTGCGTCAGGGTATGGCGGGCTTTATCCACGGCCGCCATAACGTCGGCGGGGCCGATGCGGTCACGCTGCATGACCAGGGCCGTAAGAGGATCAGCCATCAGCTCCTCCACCGTGGGTTCCACGCCAGCCGGTTCCCAATAATCGGGGTCAAAGCCGGCGGTAAAACCGGGACGGGGGTGGGAATTCTTTCGAAGCGCGGACTCGCGCATGAATGCCTCCGTGGAAGATCTACAAGGAGTGCCGCTGGAAGTATCCAGTCTGACGGTGACTCGCTGACTGAAAACAATGCCTGTGCCGGGTGCTTCGTTCCGCGTTATGCCCTGAATTTTTCATGGGTTCTTTCGACGTACTACAAAGGGTCTTGGAGTGCTGCCAAGTGCCGCCGTGCCTCTGCAAGAAGGGTACCGACGCGGTGCGCCGGAACGCCCAAAACCTGCGAACATTCTTCGACCGAAAATCCCTCGACGGACACCAGCGTCAGCACTTGGCGCTGGTTCGGCGGCAGCGCCTGAAGCCGCCCTAAGATGCCGGGCAGCCGATCACCTCCGCGCTCGTTTTCAAGCGCCGAAGCGTCCGGAACAGGCTCTGGCAGGTATGGCGCGTGATTTGCCCCGGCAATGGCCGGGACGGGGGGCATCGCCACTCTGCGCGAGCGGGCGAAGGTCTGACTGACATGGCGGGCGAGGGCATCGTGAAGCAGTCGGAACAAATCGACCTCCACGGCGTCCTGCCGGACGCGGGCCGGGTCCGTCCTGTACGCCACCAAGCAATCCATGACCGACGCGTCCGCCATCGTGCGGTCGCCGGACAGAATAAATGCGTGGCGGCGAAGCCTGGGCAGTGCGGCCCTAACATGCGCATGTCGCACGCTCGCATCCCTCCCGCTTTCTTGATTGCTCCAGCGCCAGATCCTGTTTGGCATTGCGATCCCGTATGCTGGCTTCTGGCTGCATCGTATAAACAGTGGGGAGGGGGTGTCAAATACAAAAAGCCGTCATATCCCTGAAATAAACTAGTAAAACATCATGCATGATTTTAATTACCTCCAATGTGGTATTCTTATGGCAGAGCTGGTCAGTGGAGTGTGATGGAGTGAGTAAGTATTGTGCCGAACGCGCAGATATCATTACTATGGTATAGGAGGGGGAATAGCCTGGTGCGCGGGTGGATAGTGGATGTGTTTCTGCCTTCCTATCCTTTTAGGGAGGGTGGTACGACCGCTCCTGCGGCAAGGCGTAGTGCGCCAATGAAAAAAGCCGGGGTGCACCCCCGGCCTCGCCTGATGGTCACATATTGCAGAAGTCCACTCAGGTTCCGTGGCGTCGGCGCACCGGGGGCATGGCGGAGTCATCAAGCAGCGCCAGAAAGCGTGCCGGTACGGGTTCGCCTAGAAGATCCTCGGCAATGGACCGCAGCGCATCCTGGTCGGCCCACAGTGCGTCCACGCGGTCGCGCAACATCGGCTGTTCAGCCAGCGCCACCTCGACCAGGAACAAGCGTCCCGGCGACAGGTGCCCTAACAGCAAGGCCTCGATGTCGTCGTCTGAAATGGGGGGCCGAAGCTTCATGCGCCGCGTCGAATCCGTTCCGCAAAATCATCGTCCTGGGGTTGCGGCTTTTCCGACTTGTCCAAAGTGGCGCGCAAATCGCTTCGGGCACGCGACAGACGGGATTTGACCGTTCCCACGGGGACTCCGAGGACTTGGGCGGCCTCCTCGTAATCCAATCCCTCGACGGCGATCAGGAGGAATACCTCTTTATGGGCCGACGGAAGGAGGGTGAAGGCTTTGTCCACGTCCAGCACGCGCATGCGCTGTTCCTGATCGGCGGCCACCGGGACGGTGTCCATCGCGTCGCCGCCACAATCCAGGAAGGGGCTGCGGCGTGCCCGGCGGAGATCATTGAACAGTACGTTGCGCATGATTGTGAACAGCCATGCCCGCATGTTGGTTCCCAGTTGCCAGCGATCGAGATTCGAGATCGCCCTCACGAGGCAGTCCTGCACGAGGTCATCGGCATGAGCCGGGTCGTTCAGCAGCATCCGCGCATAGCGGCGCAGCCGCGGAAGTTCATCCAAAAGAGCCTGACGTCTGGTGTCCATGTCCTGTGGTGTCCCCTTTGTCGGGCGGCCCGCGACGCCCTTAGCTTGCGCTGCCAGGACGACTCAATCAGGGTAAACGCCTCGTCGCAGAATGAGGTCCGCAAAAAGGTGGTAGGACTCACCGATTGAGGAGGGTGCGGGGAAAGATGCGGCGCCCGGCAAGGGGCATCCGGGCGTCTAGACCTCGAGACACGCACGGCTTTATCCCGCGCGACTCCGTGCTGTGCCCATAAATAACGTTCCTGTGGTTGCGCCTGTTCCACGAATTCCTTCACCGTGGCGCTGCTGCCTCCTATAGAGTGGGGGGGCACAGTGAAGGAGGGTTGCCATGGGTGAGGTGATCAACCTGCGCGAAGTCCGCAAGCGTCGCGATCGCGCCGCCCGCGAGGCAGAGGCCGCCGCCAACCGGGCTCGGTTCGGCCGGACCAAGGTCGACAAGCGCAAGGATGCCGACGAGGTCGAACGCGCCCGCCGCGACCTTGATGGCAAGCGCCTGGACGAAGAGCCTGATGCTCCCGCGTGACTGATTTAGCGCCAGAAGCGTTTGGCGCGGGTAAACCGCTTCCAGCCGCGCGCCGCGACCGCAAGGCGTTTGGCCCCTTTTGCCTGCGCACGGTGCCAACCGATCACTTCGCCTGCGGCGAAGCTCAGGGTGCTGTCGTTGGGAGACGTCCCTTCGGCGATGCAATCGCGTATCAGGGTTTGCGCCACGTCGATATCGTTGAGATGTCCGAGGTCATCCTGCAGGGCCGCCAGGTTTGCGGCAAACTTGGCGGCCTTTTTGCGGCCCATCAGGCTTTCGAAAAACTCGGTGGCGTATCGCAGCTTCTTTATATGGATGCGCAGGCGGTGGCGCTGGGCCGGGCCCAGGCTCTTGAAGTGCCGCCCTTTCTTTAGGGTGCGGCCATGCCGGGCCGTCATGATTTCCGGTGCCAGGGTTTCTATGGGTTGGGCCAGCCGGGGGGAGTCGCGCAATGGCAACGTCTCAAGCCATGCCCCGACGTCCAGCACCATCTGCGCGTATCGCGGCTGATCCACCGCGGCCAACGCCCGCTCATATGCCTCATCCCGCCGCGCCTGGAACAGTGCCTGCAAGGCCGTGAGGCCGCCATCGTCTGCTGCTTCGGTCAATACCGGGCCCAGAATGTCCGCTGTGAACACATCAAGGTCCCGCGCCGCGCCCAGTTGGGCGGTAATCCATTTCAGCTCTGCCTTGATCGACTCGGTCTCCGGGCCATCGATACCTTCGCCAAAGATCGACATGGCCGAGCGTAGCCGCCGCAGGGCGACCCGCATCTGGTGCACGGCCTCGGGCTGCCGGCCATCGCGCAACGCCGGTTCATTGAGCAGCAAGTGATGCAGACAAGCCCTGCCGATGGCCTGAAACGCTTGTGCTCCCGTCATGTCCGGGCGCAGGGTCAGGCGGTCCGCCTTTACGGCCGATGGCGTGCGGCCGGTCACAAGATCGAAACCGCGGTCCGCTTTGCTGCCAAGCGCAACGCGCAAGGGCAGGTCTTGGGCTAGGCGGCGGGCCACACTATAGAGGTCGGCCGGGCTGCCGCGTTTGAGTTCCAGTTCCGCTTCGCAGATGGGAGCGGTCGTCTGCCCCGCCTCGACCTCGCCGAGATCGAGGGTCAGCTCCATTTCCCATGTGCCGTTGCCGAGGCAATACGTGGTCCGGCGGAACCGGGTGGTGAAGACGGGATGCAGCGTGTTGCCGCCGCTGGCCCGCGCGATGACGCCGGCGATTCCGGCCTCGCGCAGGGCCTGATGGTCGGGCTGATCGCCGGCGATTTCCTGCTCCCACTCGTCACGGCTGAGGTGGCTGCTTCCGGCTCCGTTGGCGGCCTGGACCTTGACGGCCTGAATGCGTCGCGCGCCGATGTGGCGTATCCGCAGGCTAACGCCCGCGTCGTACAGATGGTGACGCGCGGTATCGAAGTAGACCGAGGTCAGCGTGCGGGTGACGGCCCGGCCCTGCTTCAGTTCCTGGATGGCTGGGTGACGGCGCAGGCGCTCCAGATGGCGGCGGTCCATCTGCAGCTTTAATTCGACCTCTGTGGCCATCGCTTTGTCCCGCTTCGCCCGTGCCCGTCACGATATCTGGAGGATAACGCAAAGCACCCCGCATGAACCACGACAATTGCCTTACAGTAGCAAAACGTCTTGTTCGGCCGCTTTCTTTCATGTGACATTAGCGCCGTCGCGGTTCCGCCGGGGACTGCTGCATTTTTCGCGGCTGTACACGGTCGATGGGACAGCGGAAGGGGGCGTTGCCGGACAAGCGGCGGCGCCAAGGCGGGAGGAGAGTCGTATCGTGCTCAGGATGGCCGGTTGCAGCCAGCACATCAAACGTGCCGCAAGGCTCGCCCCGGCGCGGGTGTCGCTGCGGACGGCGCTCATGGCGCTGGTTCTGACGGTTCCGGCGTTGGCGGTGTCGGGCTGCGCGGGCCTGTACGATCCGCACGGCTTTTCTTCGGCCATGACGGCCGGCAACGGACAACTTCAGGCTGATGCCGCCCTGGCCGCCCTGGCGCGCGGCGATTACATCCGGGCCGAAAACGAGGCGACGGTTGCCTTGTCACGCGACCCCCGTAATGCCCATGCTCTCCTGGCGGCGGGCGTGGCCTATCAAAATTCGGCGCGGCCCGCCCAGGCGCGGCGCATGTATGAGGAAATCCTCACCCTTAATTCGCCCGCCGTGGTGTCGGGTCCGTGGTGGGGGCCGACGCCGCGGTTCGTCAGTGATGTCGCGGCCGACAATCTTCGCGCCTTGGGGCAAGCCGCGCCGGCGAATGGCTCCTTGGTCAGCCTGGCTGCCGCGCCCGAGCATGTGGTGCCGATCCTCGGCCTGACCGAAGACGCCGCCGGGCCGGCTGCCCAGCGGTTCGTCGTATTGGCCCGCCTGCGCGACGAGGCCTTGATTACTGGCGAAGAATACCTGCGCCGTCGGGCGGCCAATCTGGGGGCGCTGCTGCCGCTCAGCGAACCGCCGCCGGGACTCGGCATGAATACCCCGTCGCCCGGTGCCGACGAGGTGGTGTCCCGGCTGCGTGCCCTGCGCGAGGCCTATGAAACGCGCAATGTCTCGGCCGCTCAGCATGCCGCTGAACGCACCATGATCCTCGATGGCCTGCTTCCGGCGGCACCTCGGACCCGAGCCATGCCCGCCGTCGCACCCGCCGGATTGCTGGAGGCGGCCACCGCCGTCGGCCGGCTTCAGCGCCTGCACGAAATGGGGTTGATCAGTGCGGCAGAACAGGCCCGCGAACGCGCCGCCATTGACCGGGCGACTCGCTCAGGCGCCGCGCAGGGGCGGGCGACGGCTCCCGCTTCCGCCGCCGCATCGCCGCGCCCAGACCGCAAGCCTGCCGCTCCGGCCGCGACGTCCGGCGCCCAGGCGGCGACGCCCTTGGTGCCCGCCGCCGGAACAGGGAACCCCGCCGCGACGTTGCGCAGTGGGCGCGGGCCGCTGGAAATCCTCCCGACGCCAGCGCCGGGGACTGAAGACACCCAAGGGGATGGTGCCGTGTTGGCGGCGGCGCAGGGTGGGCTGATTCTCCAGCCTGCGTCGGCCAAGCCGGCCCCCGGCCCGGCTCCCGCTCCGGCATCGCCCGCCGCGCCGGACAAGCCAGCATCTGCCCCCGAGGTTGCTCCCGCACCCACTGCCGCGTCCGAGGCGGCGGCACCGACGGCCTCCTCTGGTGCGGTGGCCGTCCATCTGGCGTCGTTTCGTAGCGAGGAGCGGGCGCGCATCGGCTGGACCGAATTGCAGGCCCGCCACCCCTCTCTTAAAGGAATGGAGATGCGGGTCTCCCAGATCGATCTTCCAGGGCAGGGGACGTTCTACCGGCTCCTGGCCGGGCCGGTGGCCGATCGTGCTGCCGCCGACGCGTTGTGCAGCACGCTGAAGCCCCAGTATTGCAAGCCCGCATTCAGCGGAAACTGAGAGGGGTCTTTTTTGTGTTGCCAAGGCGGTGGGGTACCCCTATAGTCCGCCTCCTGTTCGGCGCCCTCGGGTGTCGGGCGGACCAGTTTTCATCCTTCACAGCAGGGTGTCTTGGCGGGGCCGGGTTGGTTGGCTCCGTGGTGATGCTTCC
>JBAYSM010000091.1:0-13402 GCA_041676205.1 Rhodospirillaceae bacterium
GAGATAGGCCTCGGGGTGGTTGTGCTCGATCGAGTTGGCGATCGACTGCAGCATCACGGTCTTGCCGGTGCGCGGCGGCGCGACGATCAAGCCACGCTGGCCCTTGCCCAGCGGCGCGACCATTTCGATGACGCGCGGCGTGTTGTCCTTGTTGGTCGGGTCGTCCAACTCGAGATTGAGTTTCTCGTTCGGATACAGCGGCGTCAGGTTGTCGAAGTTGATGCGGTGGCGAACCGCGTCGGGTACATCGAAATTGATCGTGTTGACCTTGAGGAGCGCGAAATACCGCTCGCCGTCTTTGGGCGCCCGAATCTCGCCTTCGACCGTATCGCCGGTGCGCAGGCTGAACCGCCGCACCTGGCTGGGCGATATGTAGATGTCGTCGGGACCGGGGAGGTAATTGGCCTCGGGCGACCGCAGGAAACCAAAGCCATCCTGGAGGACTTCCAGCACGCCATCGCCATAGATCGCGGTGTCGTTGTCGGCCAGCGCCTTGAGAATGGCGAACAGCATGTCCTGCTTGCGCAGGCTGCTGGCATTCTCGATTTCGAGCTCCTCCGCCAACGCCAAGAGTTCGGTCGGAGACTTTTTCTTCAGCTCCTGAAGGTGCATTCTATGTCCACGATCTGTGACGCCGGCGAGAACCGCGGCGTATGGTGCCTGGGGAGACCGGTCTTCGTGGTCATTGCAAAGACAGCCGCGGTGCCGCTGGCCGGTTCGGAATGATCTGTGAAGCGCCGGTGGAGGGGATCGCCAATTCTGGCAAGACGTCAGGATGGAACGAGAGTTATCGTCCCGTCTGGTTTACGGTTAGGCGCATCAAAGGCCGCTGTCAATTGTTTCATTCGGCACGAAAGGCTAAATTCGCGCTCTTTTCCTAAAAAGGCTTCACGATCACCAGGATGACAATGCCCAGCAACAGCACCGTCGGAACCTCGTTGGCAACACGGTAGAACTTGTGGGATCGGGTGTTGCGGTCGGCCAGGAAGTCCTTGCGCCAGCGGGCATAGAACCCATGGCAGACCGCCATCAGAATGACCAGCGTCAGCTTGCCGTGCATCCATCCGGCCGTCATCCATACCGGGAACATCATAAGCCCGGTGATGAACACCACCACCAGCGATGGGTTCATGATGCCGCGCAGCAGGCGGCGCTCCATGACCTTGAACGTCTCAGACTGCTCGCTGCCAACGGTCGTTTCGGCATGGTACACGTACAAACGCGGTAGGTAGAACAGCCCCGCCATCCAGGTGATGATGCTGATGACATGCAGCGCCTTGACCCAGGCATAGGCCGTGCTGCCAAGCTCGACGATCACCGGCATGGGCCGCTCTCCGTTCGGTTGGGACAGACGCCGAGGCCGCCGGGGCACAGCCGCCCGCCATCCTGGGAACACGGGCTGCACGTCCCGGCCAGGGCGCCGCGCACCAGGGCGGCCAGCCCGTCGATGAACACCGGGTCGGACGACACCGTCGGCACCCGATGGAACCCCGGAACGCCCGAATGCTCGGCCAGTTCGCGGTATTCCTCGTCCAGTTCGACCAGGGTTTCCGAATGCTCGGACACGAACGCAATGGGCACCACCACCACCGGCACCTTGTCGGCCCCGGCGCGGCGGATCTCGGCATCGGTCGATGGCCCGATCCACTCCAGCGGCCCGACGCGGCTCTGATAGCACACCTGCCAGTCCAAGCCCGGCAGGGCCATTTTTTCGACCACGCGGGCGGCGGTCTGCTCGACCTGCCACTGGTAGGGGTCGCCGCGATCAATTACCTTCTTGGGCAGCCCGTGCGCGGAAAACAGCACTCTCGGGCGGTCCATGGCACGCGCCGCCTCGGCCACCCGCTGCGCCATGCTGTCAATCCAGCCCGATGCAGTCGGCCAGCAACATACCTCGACCGAAGGCACCCGCAGACCCTGCCGCGCGGCTTCCTCCCGCCAGGCCTTCAGCGAACTGCCCGATGTCGCGCCCGAGTACTGCGGGTAAAGCGGCAGCAAGACAATGCGATCCGGCGCATAGGCTTTCACCGCCGCCACCGTCTCAGCCGTCATCGGATGCCAGTACCGCATGGCGATGAACGCCCGCGTGCCCTGGCCCAGCACACCCTCCAAAGCCCGCGCTTGATCCTGCGTCTGCTCCAGCAACGGCGACTTGCCACCCAGCCGGGCATAGATTTGCTGCGCGATCGGCGCCCGTCGCTTGGAGATGAACCGCGCCAGTGCCCACCGGATCGGCCCCGGCGCGCCAATGATCGCCGGGTCGTTGAACAGGTTGAACAGGAACGGCCGTACCGCCTTTGGGCTGTCCGGTCCCCCCAGGTTGAACAGAACGACGGCGAGCTTTTCCATGGTATCTCCGAAGAAATTGGGCGCTGCCCAAGCCCGCCAAGGGCCATTGGCCCTTGGAACCCATGACGGTACTGCACACTTCCTTGCGCCGCAGGCAGGCAATGGTGCCATTGAATGCGCTGCGCGCGGCTTAACTCCTCCCCCATTCCCGAGGTCCAGGAGGCCAAGCCTCCTGGCGGGTCCGGGCAGAGCCCGGCTCCTACCCCTTAAACGCCCGAATGCGATCGGCCAACCGGGCCACGTTCTCCGGCGGCGTATGGGGTACGATGCCGTGACCGAGGTTGAACACGAACGGACCATGGCCCAAGGCGTTGAGGATGGTGTCCACGGCGCGATCCATGGCCTCGCCGCCGACCACCAGCATGATGGGGTCGAGGTTGCCCTGTACGGTCACGAGCGGCTGGAGGTGTTCGGCCGCCCATGCCACCGGAACCGTGGTGTCGATGCTGACGGCGTCGCACCCGGACTCGCGGGCGAAGTCCTTGTACAACTCTCCAGCCCCGCGCGGGAAGCCAATCACCGGCAGGCCGGGCACGGCGGCTTTCACCTTCTCGGTAATGCGGCGGATGGGGTCGAGCGACCAGCGGCGGAACTCGGCCTCGGGCAGCACCCCGGCCCAACTGTCGAAGATCTGCACCGCCTCGGCCCCGGCCTCAGCCTGAGCGATCAGGTAATCGGCCGAGGCTTCGACCAGGGTGTCGATCAGGCGGCCGAACAATTCGGGCTGCCCATAGGCCCACCGCTTGGTCTCGGCGTAGTCCTTGGACCCGCCGCCCTCAATCATATAGGTCGCCACCGTCCAGGGAGCCCCGCAGAAGCCGATCAGGGCCGTCGTGGGAGGGATGGCGGCCGACAGGCCCTTAACCGTCTCCAGCACCGGCGCAAGGTGACTGCGCACTGTACCAAGAGTGAGCGCCTCGACATCGGCAGCCCCTTGCAAGGGGTCGAGCTGCGGCCCTTCGCCCTGCACGAACCGCACGGATCGGCCGAGCGCATCAGGAATGACCAGGATGTCGGAAAACAGGATAGCCGCGTCCATGCCGTAGCGCCGCAACGGCTGCAGCGTCACCTCGATGGCCTTGTCCGGGCTGTAACACAGGTTCAGGAACCCGCCGGCGTCGCCGCGTGTGGCGCGGTATTCCGGCAGATAGCGCCCGGCCTGACGCATCAGCCAGAACGGCGGCGGCGTCACGGTTTCCCCAGCCAGGGCACGCAGGAAACGCTTCTCGATCTTCTGATGGGTCTTTTCGGTCACGGGCTTTCCCCTTTATGCACACTCCCTCTTACACAATTCATTTTTTGAATGAAAGGTTGGGGTGGATAGTGGATGCCTGTGGACAACGGGGATCCCATTTCCTCCACCGCCTCATCCACAGATCCTTGTGGATAAAACGGGGGATGGACTTCCCTTGCGGATAGGCTCTGGAAATAATGGATCGACTCGGCAAAAGGCGGCTTTCAGGCTGGGGAGATGAATCATGGGGATAGTGTGGATAACTACGGTCTTGGATGCCTTGTCCCCGAGAGTCACGGCAATGCCGGGATTCCGTCCCCAGGAGGATGACTCAGCGGGCGGAATACGGGGCATGGTGCAGGACGGATCACTGGAACGGACTTTGGCTCGCTTTATCCCCAGTCGCGGTCCTTCTATCCCCAGGGATTGTGGATAATGAAAAGCATCCATCTGCATCTCGTTTCGGATTCCAGTGGCGAGACGGTCAGCGCAATCGCCCGCGCCTGCCTCGTGCAGTTCGAGGATGTCACCGTCAACCAGCACCTGTGGTGGCTGGTGCGCACGCCCGGTCAGGCCAAGCGCGTCCTGGACGGCATCGTGGCCGACCGGGGGCTGGTCATCTACACCGTGGTCGACCCCGCCATCCGCGAGCAGCTTGAAGAAGGCTTCCGCGACTTTGACATTGCCAGCATCCCGGTTCTCGACCCGGTGATGACCGCCCTGTCCGGATTGTTACAGGCGGCGGTCGGTGGCCAGCCGGGGCGCCAGCACGTCATGGATGCCGACTACTTCCGTCGCATCGACGCCATGCAGTTCACCATCGAGCATGACGACGGCCAATCCATGGCCCGCGTCGCCGAAGCCGATATCATCCTGTTTGGCGTCTCGCGGACCTCCAAGACGCCATTATCAATCTACCTCGCCAACCGAGGCCTCAAGACCGTCAACGTTCCGGTGGTGCCGGGCATTCCCCTGCCCGCCGAGGCCCTCAGCACGCCCCTGCCGCTCAAGGTCGGCCTGACCCGCGAACCGCGCTCCCTGACCGACATCCGGCGCCATCGCCTGCACATGATGAAACAGGCGCCCGACAGCAGCGACTACGCCGACGAGGAGGTGGTCCGCGCCGAGGTCCAGGAGGCCCGGAGGTTATTTGGTCGCCACGGCTTTCCCGTGATCGACATGACCCGGAAATCCATCGAAGAAGCCGCCGCCGCGATCTTGCAGTTGCATATCGAACATCAGCGGAAGGCGAGGACGTGAAGGGTGGGCGCTGCCCATGCCCGCCAGGAGGCGCCGCCTCCTGGACCTTGGGAATAAGTCATGGGTTTAAAGGGCCAATGGCCCTTTGCGGGTCCGGGCAGAGCCCAGCTACTTTCAAAGGAATCACGCAATGACCAACCTAATCCTGGCCTCGGGCAGCGCGTCGCGGCGGGCGATGCTGGAGGCGGCGGGGATTGCCTGCACCGTTGACGCGCCGAGTGTGGACGAGGCGGGGGTGAAGGCTGCCTTGCAGGCGGAGGGTGCGTCGGCCGGGGATGTGGCGGAGGCGCTGGCCGAGCTTAAGGCCATGCGGATTTCGCGGCGCGCGCCGGGAGCGTTGGTGTTGGGCGGCGATCAGATGTTGGATTGTGATGGGGAGTGGTTCGACAAGGCGGAAACGCTCGCGGACGCGCGGGCCGTGCTGCAATCGTTACGCGGCCGGACACATCGGCTGGTGAGCGCCGCCGTGATCGTGCGCGACGGGCAGCGGGTATGGCATACGGTGGCCGAGGCGCGGTTGACCATGCGGGCGTTCTCGGATGCGTTTTTGGACGATTATTTGGCAGCCGCCGGGCCGGGTATTTTGGGCAGCGTCGGGTGCTACCATATCGAGGGGTTGGGCGTGCAACTGTTTGATCGGGTGCAGGGTGACACCTTCACCATTCGGGGCTTGCCTCTGTTGCCCCTGTTGGGCTTTCTGCGTGGGTGGGGAGTGGTCACGCCATGATGTTGAGCGGCAAGGCGAAGCTCGCGGGGGTTTTGGGATGGCCGGTGGCCCATTCGCTGTCGCCGCGCCTGCATGGGTTTTGGCTGGATCGTCATGGCATCGACGGGGCGTACTTGCCCCTCGCCGTACGGCCGGAGGATTTTCTGGAGGTGGTCCGCGCGTTGCCCAAGGCCGGGTTCCGGGGCGCCAACGTGACCGTGCCGCATAAGGAGGCAGCCTTTGCCCTGTGCCGGGATCACGGGCAGTTGACCGAGCGGGCGCGGCGCGTGGGATCGGTCAATACGCTGGTGTTCGCTGAGAATGGCTCCGTGACCGGCGACACTACCGACGGCTATGGGTTTATCGAGAACCTGCGCCAGGGCGCGGCGGACGACTTCTGGATGCGCGGCCGGACGGTGGTGCTCGGTGCGGGCGGGGCGGCGCGCTCGGTGGTGGCCGGGCTGCTGGAGCAGCCGGGCATCACGGACTTGGTGCTGGCCAACCGGACCTTGGAGCGGGCCGAGGCGGTGGCGGCCGATCTGGCAGACCCGCGCGTGCGGGTGTGCACGTTGGATGAGGCCGCCGGGTTCATCCAGGCGTGCGCCCTGGTGGTCAATACGACGTCGGTGGGGTTGAAGGGCGACCCGGCGTTGCCGGTGCCGCTGGATGCCTTGGACCCTGCCGCGTTGGTCACGGATATCGTCTACAACCCCTTGATTACGCCGTTCCTGGCGGCAGCGCAGGCGCGCGGGAACCCCGTCGTCGATGGCTTGGGGATGCTACTGCATCAAGCGCGGCCAGGCTTTGCGGCATGGTTCGGGGTCGATCCGCAGGTCGATGAGGCGCTGCGGGATCATGTGCTGGCGGGGCTGGCGTGATCGTCCTCGGTGTCACTGGGTCCATTGCCATGGGCAAATCCACCGCCTGTGCCCTGCTGCGGGCCCAAGGGGTGCCGGTCCATGATGCCGACGCCACGGTTCACCGCCTGTTTGCAACCGGGGGCGCGGCGGTGCCGCTGATCGCGCAGGCGTTTCCGGGGGTGGTGGTTGAAGGCCGCGTGGATAGGACCCTGCTCGGCCCTCGCGTGCTGGGCAACACCGAGGCGCTGCGGCGGCTGGAGGCCATCGTGCATCCCCTGGTGCGGGCCGAGGAAAAGGCGTTTCTGGACCGTTACCGCCGGGCAGGTCGGTCGGTGGTGGCGTTGGACATCCCGCTACTGTTTGAGACCGGCGGCGAGGCGCGGTGCGATGCGACGCTGACCGTGTCCGCCCCGGCTTTCCTTCAGCGGCAGCGGGCGCTGCGCCGTCCGGGGATGACGGCGGAGAAATTCGCGGCCATCCTCGCCCGCCAGATGCCCGATGCGCAAAAGCGCCGCCGGGCGGATTATGTCGTGCCGTCGGGTCTGGGGCGGGCGGTGACATGGCGGGCGTTGGCCGGTATTCTGGCCGACGTGCGGCGAAAGACCTGAGGGACAGCATGCGGGAAATTGTTCTGGATACCGAAACCACCGGCTTTGAGCCCAGCGAAGGCCATCGCATGGTGGAAATTGGCTGCGTGGAGTTGCTCAACCATGTGCCGACCGGGCAGACCTTTCACCGCTACATGAACCCCGAACGCGACATGCCGCCCGATGCCGAGCGTGTCCACGGGCTGTCTATCGATTTCCTCAGCGACAAGCCGCTGTTCAAGGATATCGCACAGGAGTTTTTGGACTTCGTGGGTGATGCGCCACTGATCATCCATAACGCAACGTTCGATATGAAGTTCATCAACGCCGAACTGGCCTTGTGCGGCCGCGCGCCCCTGCCGTTCGAGCAGGCGGTGGACACCGTGGGCATGGCACGGCGGCGTTTTCCGGGCGCGCCGGTGAACCTGGACGCTTTGTGCCGGCGCTTTGGCATCGACAACGCGCACCGCGAAAAGCACGGGGCATTGCTCGACTCTGAACTGCTGGCCGAGGTGTATCTGGAACTGCGCGGCGGCCGCGAGCCGGGCCTGGAACTGGGCGCCAAGGGCAGCTCCACCATGGTCGAGCGCATCCAGGTCGACCGTCCTTTCCGCCCCGCCCGCCCCCACGCCGCCTCCCCCGAGGAAGAAGCCGCCCACCGCACCTTTCTCGAAAAGAAGGTCAAGGGCGCGCTGTGGCTGGCCGACGAAAAGGCCGAGGCGGTTCCGGCCTAAGAATCCTCCCAACAAAAAAGGCGGTCCCACCCGGAGCCGCCTTTCGTTGTTTCACGTGAAACAGGACTTAGTTGGTCGGCGCGCTGCCCTGCTGTTCGGCGGCCTGGGCCAGTCGCGTGCGGTAGAGCTGCACGAAGTCGATCGGCTGGAGCATCAGCGGCGGGAAGCCGCCGTCGCGGGTGATATCGGCGATCAGGTTGCGCGCGAACGGGAACATCATGCGCGGCGTTTCGATCAGCAGCAGCGGCTGGAGGTGGTCGGGTTGTTCCGGGTTGACCTGCACGACGGCGCCATAGGCCAGTTCCAGGATGAACGCCGGGGTATCGTCGATTTTGGCCTGGACGTTGAAATGCAGCACGACTTCAAAGTAGTTGTCGTTCAGGCGGCGGGCCTGGACATCGACCTGGATAGGAATGTCGGGCGCCTTGGTCATCTGGCTGAAGATCGCCGGCGCATTGGGCGCTTCGAACGACAGGTCCTTGATGTACTGGCCGCTGATCACCAGCGGCGACGGGTGCTCTTCGGTGGCACCGGCGGCGGGCTGCGGGGTCTTATCGGTCATCGAGCGGTCTCCGGGAGTGACGGGCGAAAATCTGGAGAACCGGGCTAACACGGATCGCCGTGCCCGGCAACGGGGTGTTGGGGGACTATTTCCGGTCGATGCGGGGCGGGGCGTCTGGGGGGTCATCCGGCGGCGTGACGTCGCGGTAATCGCCTTCGATATCCAGCGGTCCCTGGCCGGGGGGTGGACCGGGGCGGTGCTGCCCAAAGCCGCCGCCGCGGACGTGGATCTTCCCAGCCCGCACCGCGCCACCCAGCCAGTTGAACACGGCGCTCCGCACCGGCGGCAGGAACAGGATGAGGCCAAGCGTGTCGGTGACGAACCCCGGTGTCAGCAGCAGCATTCCCGCGATCAGCAGGCACGCGCCATCGAACACTTCGCGCAGGGGGGCCTCCCCGCGTTCGATGCTCGCTTGGGCGCGTTGCAGTGTCGCCAATCCTTGGGCGCGCATCAGGGAAATCCCCCCGATGGCGGTCAGCAGCACCAGGGCGATGGTGGGCCACAGGCCGAGGATGCCCCCAACCTTGATGAACACCGCGATTTCAATGACTGGAACCGCGATAAACAGACTCAGAATGACCAGCGGCATGCTTGCCCTTTTCGGTTCGAGGGCTTATCTAGTCCTCAGGACCATCGCCGAAAAGGGCGGGCTGAGCAAGGTGGCATGGTCGGCGCCCCGCACACAGCCCCTCTCGCCAGAACAGTTTTCAGCCCCGGGGACAGTATGAGCCAGGGTATCCAGTTCATCGACATCATCTTTCTCGGCCTTGTCGCGGGGTTCCTCGTGCTGCGCCTGCGGAGCGTTCTGGGCCGTCGCACCGGCACCGAAAAGCCGCCGAAAGATCCCTACACCTCCCGCCCACGCGACGAAGCGGCCGAGCCGGATCGCCGCGACGATAATGTGATCGAGCTGCCCGGCCGCCGTATCGAACGCCCCGACAGCGCCGGTCCGCAGACGCCGCTGGAAGCGGGCCTGACCCAGATTCGGCTGGCCGACGGCGCGTTCGAGCCTGACAGCTTCCTATCGGGAGCGCGCATGGCGTTTGAAATGATCGTGGAATCCTATGCCAAGGGCGACACAAAAGCCCTGCGCCCCCTTTTGGCCGAAGACGTATACCGCAACTTCGACGCCGCCATCTCCGACCGTGAAAGCCGGGGCGAGACGATGGAAACCGAAATCGTCTCGTTCAAGACCATCAGCATTGATCGGGCCGAAATGCGCCACCGCACGGCATTCGTGACGGTGCGTTTCGTGACCGAGCAGATGACCGTGGTGCGCAACGCAGAAGGCGCGGTCATTGAAGGCGATCCGGCGCGGTTCGAGCCGGTCACGGACCTGTGGACCTTTGCCCGCGATACCAGCAAGCGTGACCCGAACTGGCAGCTTGTCGCCACCGAAACGCCCGAGGACGAGGGCGAAGACACCGGCGTCAGCGGCGAAGCCTGAACGACCATGCGCGTGCGGATCACAGGCGCCGCGTGCGCCGCTGCGGTGTTGAGCCTTGTGGCCGCCTGCACTCCTTCCGACGGACCCAAGGCCCCCGCGCTGCCCGACGGCATGAACCTGACGCCGGTGATGTTTGATGCCTTGCCCGGCTGGACCGAGGATCGGGTCTCCGAGGCCCTTCCCGCCCTGAGGCGGTCGTGTGAGCGGCTTGGGGTGATGGCGGCTGGCAAAGGGGCCGCGACCTGGCTTGGCCCAGGGTCCTATGGTGGCACCCTGGGCGATTGGGTCGCGTTGTGCATGGAGCTTGATCGCGCCGTGCCACCGACCGAGGCCGCCGACGAGATCACCTTTCGGGCGTTTCTGGAAACCCGTCTCCAGCCTTATGCGGTGAGTTACAAGGATGCCGAGGGCGCGGCGCGTTCCGATGGAATGTTCACCGGCTATTATGAAGCCGAACTGCGCGGCGCCCGCGAGCCGTCGCCGGAATATCCGGTGCCGGTCCATGCGGTGCCGTCCGATCTGGTGACGGTGAACCTTGCGACCAGCAACCCGGACCTTGGGACGTCGGTGCCAGCCGTCGGGCGGCGTGACGGCGACAAAGTGCAGCCGTACTGGACGCGGGCCGAGATCGACGACGGGGCGATCGGCGATGCCGCCCCGGTGCTGCTGTGGGCGTCAGACGCGGTCGATGTCCATGTGCTGCATATCCAGGGGTCCGGCCGCGTCGTGATGCCCGATGGCAGCACCGAGCGGATCGGCTTTGCCGGGCATAACGGCCATACCTTCGTGGGCTTGGGCCGCATCATGCTCGACCGCGGCGTGGTTGAACCCGGCAAGGGGTCCATGCCCCACATCCGGGCGTGGCTGAAGGCCAATCCCGAGGCCGCCCATGACATCATGCGGCAGAACCCGCGTTATATTTTCTTCCGCCGCATCGGCAGCAATGCCGATGGTCCGATCGGCGCCTTGGGCGTGCCGCTGACGCCCAAGCGGTCGATGGCGGTCGATACCCGCTATGTGCCGTTGACCGTGCCGCTATGGCTGGACACGCACGATCCTGACAACGCCCCGCTGCGGCGGCTGGTGGTGGCCCAGGACGTCGGCAGCGCCATCAAGGGCGTCGTGCGCGGCGATTTCTTCTGGGGCTTTGGCGAGCCGGCCCTGGTCGATGCCGGACGCATGAAAAGCCGGGGAACCTACTATCTGCTGCTGCCCAGGGATCGCGCGCCCACGTCCTGAATGCGGACAGCGCGTGGCGCGTCTGTGCGATTGGGCCGTTCGGTGGTATGGTACTGAATAAGATGACCGTCCGGCCCGGTTGTCGCCTGCCAGTGCGAGGTCTGCCCCCGATGACCCATCCGAACCCCTCGTCCCCCCATGTCGGCCTGTTCGTGACGTGCTTGGTCGACTTCTATCGCCCGTCGGTGGGATTTGCCGCACTCGCCCTGTTGGAGCGCGCCGGGTGCCGCGTGTCGGTGCCCGATGCGCAGACCTGCTGTGGGCAACCGGCCTGGAACAGCGGCGACCGCGCCACCACCCGCCGCATGGCCGAACGGCTGATCGCCCAGTATGAGGGGTTTGACTACATCGTCCTGCCGTCGGCGTCCTGCGCCGGAATGGTCAAGGACTACCCGCAGGTGTTCGAAGGCGATGCCGCGTGGCTGGCCCGCGCCCACGCGGTATCGGACAAGACCTGGGAACTGACCTCGTTCCTGACCGACGTCTTGGCGTTCGAGGGGATCGAGGCCGCCTATGATGGCGTCGCGGCCTACCATGACAGTTGCACCGGCCTGCGCAAGTTCAAGATCCGCGAACAACCGCGCGCCCTATTGTCCAAGGTCGCCGGGCTGGAGGTGCGCAATCTGTCCGAGCCGGAGGAATGCTGCGGCTTCGGAGGCACATTCTGCGTCAAGTTCGGGGATATTTCCTCGCGCATGGTCAGCGACAAGGCGGCCGATATCATGGGCACCGGGGCCGATACCCTGCTGGCCGGGGAGGTCGGTTGCCTGCTCAACATGGCCGGGCGGCTCAAGCGGGTCGGCTCGCCCATCAAGGCCCGCCATGTGGCCGAGGTGCTGGCCGGTATGACCGACGATGCCCCGCCCATCGGCGATGCCGTGGAGAGCTGAGCATGGAACACTCCACCAGCCACACCTTCAAGGAAAACGCCCACAAGGCAATCGGTGATGCCAACCTCATGGTGTCGCTCCAGACCATGAAGACCGGGTTCCGCGCCAAGCGGTCGGCCGCCGTCGCCAAGCTGCCCGAGTTCGAGGCCCTGCGTGACGAGGGCAAGCGCCTGAAGGACCACGTCCTCGCCAACCTGGATTTCTACCTGGAGGCCTTCGAGGCCAAGGTTCTGGCCCAGGGCGGCCACGTCCACTGGTGCGCCACCGCCGAAGACGCCCGCCAGGCAGTGCTGAAGATCTGCCGCGATCACAACGCCCGCACCGTGACCAAGGGCAAGTCTATGATCGCCGAGGAACTCGGCCTCAACGCGTTCCTGGAGCGCGAGGGCGTCACGCCCATCGAGACCGACCTCGGCGAATACATCATCCAGCTTCGCCATGAGCCGCCCAGCCACATCGTCGCCCCTGCCTTGCACGTCCGCAAGGAGGCGGTGGCCGATGTGTTCCGGGCCACCCACACCCACCTGCCCCATGACCGCGACCTGACCGAGCCGCGCCAGTTGCTGGACGAGGCGCGGGCCGAGCTGCGCGACAAGTTCCTGGCCGCTGACGTCGGCATCACCGGGGCCAACGCCCTGATCGCCGAGACCGGCTCGACCATCATCGTCACCAACGAGGGCAACGGCGACCTCACGCAGTTGCTGCCCAAGGTCCATGTGGTGATCGCCAGCCTGGAAAAGGTGGTGCCCACGCTGGAGGACGCCGCCACCATCCTGCGCCTGCTGGCCCGTTCGGCCACGGGGCAGGAGTTTTCCAGCTACACCACGTTCTCGACCGGGCCACGCCGTCCAAAGGACACCGACGGCCCGGAGGAATTTCACGTCATCCTGCTCGACAACGGGCGGACCAAGATGCTCGGCTCCGAGTTTCAGGAGATGCTGCGCTGCATCCGCTGCGGGGCGTGCATGAACCACTGCCCGGTGTACGGCGCGGTGGGTGGCCACGCCTATGGCTGGGTCTATCCGGGGCCGATGGGGTCGGTGCTGACCCCGGCCCTGATCGGCATCGAGAATTCGGCGCCGCTGCCCAATGCCTCGACCCTGTGCGGGCGGTGCGAGTCCGTCTGCCCGATGAAGATCCCCCTGCCCCGCATGCTGCGCGACTGGCGCGAACGCGAGTTTGACGCCAAGCTGACGCCCGACCGCCAGCGGTGGGGCCTTCAGGCGTGGGCGTTTGCCGCCACGCGGCCGGGGCTTTATCGGTTCGGTACAAAGCTGGCGGCCCGCTTGATGGCGCTGGCCGGGGGGCGGCGTGGCCGGTTGAGCAGCCTGCCCATGGCCGGGGCGTGGACGCAATCGCGCGACATGCCGGCGCCCGCCGGGGAAACGTTCATGGATCTCTATCGTCGGCGGCAGGCGCGCGACGGTAAAGGAAAAGGCTGATACCGTACGATGGCCCGCATCAGTGCCCATGACAAACTGCTCCATGACCGCCTGCGTGCGGCACACGAGCGTAATGTCATCAGCATCTACAC
>JBAYSM010000092.1:0-13380 GCA_041676205.1 Rhodospirillaceae bacterium
GCCCACGGCGCGGTGGGTGTTGCGCACGTTGTAGGTCAACTGCATCTTCTCGCCGTCTTCCAGGGCGGGCTGGGCGTCCTGGATCATCTGGGCGTCGAGGGTTTCCATGACCTCGTTGCGGCCAACCACGGTGTTGATGGTCGGCAGCCCGCCGCTATCGGCCTTAACCAGCAGCGGGTTGAGGTCGAGGTCGTCGAGGTGCGACGCGCCACGGCTGACCTGATGCAGCAGGTCGGTGCGGCCGATCACTTCGTTGAGCGAGGACACGCCCAGGTCGGCCAGGATCTGGCGCACTTCCTCGGCCAGGAAGGTGAACATGTTCACCACCTTCTCCGGGGTGCCGACGAACTTCTGACGCAGCGCGTCGTCCTGGGTGCACACGCCCACCGGGCAGGTGTTGGAGTGGCACTGGCGGACCATGATGCAGCCCATGGCGATCAGGCTGGTGGTGCCCAGGCCGTACTCCTCGGCGCCCAGCATGGCGGCGATGACCACGTCGCGGCCGGTCTTGAGGCCGCCGTCGGTGCGCAGCAGGACCTTGTGGCGCAGACGGTTCAGGGTCAGCACCTGATGGACTTCGGACAGGCCCATTTCCCACGGCAGACCGGCGTACTTGATCGAGGTCTGCGGCGACGCGCCGGTGCCGCCGGAGTGGCCGGACACCAGGATGCAGTCGGCCTTGGCCTTGGCCACGCCCGCCGCAATGGTGCCGATGCCCGAGCGCGACACCAGCTTCACCGTGACGCGCGCCTTGGGGTTGATCTGCTTGAGGTCGTAGATCAACTGGGCGAGGTCTTCGATGGAATAGATGTCGTGGTGCGGCGGCGGCGAAATCAGCATCACGCCGGGGGTGGAGTGACGCAGCTTGGCGATCTCGACCGTGACCTTGAAGCCGGGCAACTGGCCGCCTTCGCCGGGCTTGGCGCCCTGGGCCACCTTGATCTCGATTTCACGGCACTGGTTGAGGTATTCCGCCGTCACGCCAAAGCGGCCCGAGGCAACCTGCTTGATGGCCGAATTGGCGTTGTCGCCGTTCGGACGTGGCCGGTAGCGCGACGGATCCTCGCCGCCTTCGCCGCTGTCGGACTTCGCGCCGATGCGGTTCATGGCGATGTTGAGGGTGCCGTGGGCCTCGGGCGACAGGGCGCCCAGCGACATGGCCGGGGTCACGAACCGCTTGCGAATTTCCGTCACCGACTCGACCTCGTCCAGGGACAGGTGGTTGTCGGCGGGCTTGAAGTCCAGCAGGTCGCGCAGGTTGATCGGCGGCAGGGCGCGGAGGCCATCAGAGTACCGCTTGTACAGCGAATAGCTGTCGGTCGCCACGGCGGCCTGGAGAGTGTGGATGAGATTGCCGTCGAAGGAGTGCGGCTCGCCGGAATGACGGCGCACGCGATAGAACCCGCCGACCGGCAGAACGGCGGCCGAGGTGCCGAACGCCTTCTTGTGCTGGGCCAGGACCTTGTGCTGGATACCGGCCATGCCGATGCCCGAAATGCGCGACGGCATGCCGGGGAAGAACTCGGCAACCAGCGAGCGGGACAGGCCGATGGCTTCGAAGTTGAGGCCGCCACGGTAGGACGAGATCACTGAAATTCCCATCTTGGACATGATCTTGCGCAGACCGTCGTCGATGGCCTTTTGGAAGTTCTTGAGGCCGTCTTCCAAGGTCAGGCCGTCGAACAGGCCGCGCCGGTGACGCTCGGCAATGGCTTCCTCGGCGATGTAGGCGTTCACCGTGGTCGCCCCGACGCCGATCAGCACGGCGAAGTAATGGGTGTCCAGGCACTCGCCCGACCGCACGTTCAGGCTGGTGAAGGTACGGAGCTGCTGCTTGATGAGATGCGTGTGCACCGCCCCGGCCGCCAGGATCATCGGGATCGGCGCGCGGTCGGACGTAACGCGTTCGTCGGTCAGGATGATGTGGGTGCAGCCGCCGCGCACGGCGTCCTCGGCTTCCTGCTGGATGCGCGAAATGGCATCGCGCAGAGCGTTTTCCGGTCCACCGGCCCCGCAGCCCTCGATCCCGAAGGTGCAATCAACGATGGCCGCCGTGTCCTTCATAGCGCCGCGCATGGCGCGGTATTCGGCGGTGGTCAGCACTGGGCTTTCAAGCTGCAACAGCTCGCACTGGCTGGCGTCTTCGTCGAGGATGTTGCCGAGGTTGCCCAGCCGGGTGCGCAGGCTCATCACCCGCGTTTCGCGCAGCGGGTCGATCGGCGGGTTGGTCACCTGGCTGAAGTTCTGGCGGAAGAAGCAATGCAGGCCGCGATAGTTTTCCGACAGCACGGCCAGCGGGCCGTCGTCGCCCATCGAGCCGATGGCTTCCTTGCCGTCCTCGACCATGGGATGGAGGATCAGCTCCATGTCTTCCATGGTGTGGCCGTAGCCGAGCTGGCGGCGGCGCAGGGTCTCGACGTCCAGTTCGGACTCGCTGGCGCGGGTTTCCTTGATGAGACTGTCGAGCACCGTGACACGCGCGGTCCACTTGCCGTAGGGCTGGCGGGCGGCGAGCATGTCCTTGGTTTCGGTGTCGCGGTAGAAACGGCCTTCCTGAAGGTCCACGGCGATGCACTCGCCAGGGCCGACGCGACCTTTCTCGGTGACTTCGGCCTCGTTGACGCGGATCATGCCGGTTTCCGAGCCGACGATCAGCAGGCCGTCAGTGGTCATGGTGTAGCGCAGCGGACGCAGGCCGTTGCGGTCCAGACCGGCGATCATCCAGCGGCCGTCGGTGGCGCAGATGGCGGCGGGGCCGTCCCACGGCTCCATGACGCAACTGGTGTAGGCGAAAAGTGCCCGGTGCTCGTCCGGCATGGTGGCGTTCTGGACGATCGACTCGGGGATGAGCATCGCCTTGACCATCGGCGCCGGGCGACCGGCGCGGATCATCAGCTCGAACACGGCATCCAGGGCAGCCGAGTCCGAGCCGTGCGGCTGGATGATCGGCTTGAGGTCGTCGATGCGCTCGCCGAACACCTCGCATGCCATGCGGGTTTCATGCGCCTTCATCCAGTTGACATTGCCGGTCAGCGTGTTGATCTCGCCGTTATGGGCCAGCGTACGGAACGGCTGGGCCAGGCGCCACGTCGGGAAGGTGTTGGTCGAATAGCGCTGGTGATAGATGGCAAACGACGACACGAAACGATCATCGCGCAGGTCGGGATAGAACACGTCAAGCTGTTCGGCCAGGAACATGCCCTTGTAGATGATCGACCGGCACGACAGCGAGCAGATGTAGAACTCGCTGATGTTGTCGGCCAGGGCGCGCTTTTCCATGCGGCGGCGCAGCACGTACAGATCGGTTTCGAACTGTTCGTCGGACACGCCCTTGGTGTTGGCGATCATGATCTGTTCGATCTCGGGGCGGGTGGCGTTGGCCTTTTCCCCGATCACGTCGATGTTCACCGGCACCTGACGCCAGCCGTAGATGGTGTAGCCGTAGTGCAGGATCTCTGACTCGACCAGGGTGCGGCAGCGCTCCTGGGCGTCCATGTCGTTCTTGGGCAGGAACACCTGCCCGACGGCCAGGCGGCCACCAGCCAGGACGTGGCCGGTGCGGCTGACGTGTTCCTTGAAGAATTCCTGGGGGATCTCGACGTGGATGCCCGCGCCGTCGCCGGTCTTGCCGTCGGCATCGACGGCGCCCCGGTGGAACAGCACCTTGAGCGCCTCGATGCCCGCCTCGACCACGGCGCGGCGCGGCTTGCCGTCCAGGGCGGCGACCATGCCGACGCCACAGGAGTCGATTTCCTGGGCCGGGGAGTACAGGTGTCCGGCTTCCAGCGCGGCCGCGTTGGCCTTCCAGTTCTCGACGAACTGTTCGCCGGATTCGATCTGGTCGAACTTGTTGATCTCGGTCATGTCACGCATTCCCCGGTCTTACTCGGCGGCAGCCAGGGTACCCTGGCCAGCCTTCACATCCAGATAACGCCCAATGGCGACCGCGGCGTCGCGGCCATCGCGGATGGCCCACACCACCAGCGAGGCGCCGCGCACGATGTCGCCAGCGGCGAACACGCCGTCCATGGCGCTCATCAGGGTACGCGGGTTGGTCTTGATGGTGCCCCAGTCCGTGACCTTGAGGTCGTCCTGGCCGAACAGGCCGGGCAGGTCCTCCGGCTCGAAGCCCAGGGCCTCGATCACCAGATCGGCCGGCAGGGTGAAGGCGGACCCTTCGATGGCCTGCGGCTTCTGGCGGCCCGACGCGTCGGCGACGCCCAGGTGCATGCGGATGGAGCGCACGCCGGCCACGCGGTCGCCGGTGCCGTCGTTGAGCAGAGCCTCGGGGGCGGCCAGCCATTCGAACTGGACGCCTTCTTCCTCGGCATTGGCGACTTCACGCTGCGAGCCGGGCATGTTGTCCCGGTCGCGGCGATAGAGGCACTTCACCGACTTGGCGCCCTGGCGAATGGCCGTGCGCACGCAGTCCATGGCGGTGTCGCCGCCACCGATGACCACCACGTTCTTGCCCGCCGCGTTGAGGGTGCCGTCCTCATAGGCCGGAACGGCGTCGCCCAGGCTCACCTTGTTGGAGGTGATGAGGTAGTCGAGCGCCTTGAACACGCCGGTCAGCCCGGCCCCCGGAATGGTCAGGCGGCGGGCCTTGTAGACGCCGGTGGCGATCAGCACGGCGTTATGCTTGGCCTTGAGCGAGGCAAAGCTGATTGCTCCGCCGACATCGCTGTTGGGATGGAAGTGCACGCCCGCCTTTTCGAGCAGCGTGACGCGCCGCGCAATGACATCCTTTTCCAGCTTGAAGCCGGGGATGCCATAGACCATCAGGCCGCCGATGCGGTCGTAGCGGTCATAGACATGGACCTGGAAGCCCTGCTTGCGCAGCTCCTCGGCCGCCGCCATGCCGGCCGGGCCGCCGCCGATGATGCCGACCGACTCGGCACGCTCGACTTCCGGCTTGACCGGCTTGACCCAGCCCTTTTCCCAGGCGGTATCGGTGATGTACTTCTCCACCGCGCCGATCGTCACGGCGTTGTGGCGCGACTGTTCGAGGACGCACGACCCTTCGCACAGGCGATCCTGCGGGCAGATGCGGCCGCACACCTCGGGCATGTTGTTGGTCGCCGAGGAGATCGCATAGGCCTCCTCAAGGCGGCCGCTGGCGGTCAGCATCAGCCAGTCGGGGATGTGGTTGCCCAGCGGACAATGGATCTGACAGAACGGAATGCCGCACTGTTCGCAGCGCGACGCCTGATCGCCCGCCCGCTCAGCCTGAAAGCCCGCGTAGATCTCGTCAAAGTCCTGGCGGCGCACATCGGCGGCCCGCTTGTCGGGCATCTGCTGCTCAAGGCGCGTGAACTGGAGCATCTTGGACGACATGCGTCGGCCTCCTCGTCAATCCGGTAGGGGCAAAAGGCTGTCAGGGCGTCGATTGTTGATTTCCGGTATAAGGCTGTAAGCCGCATGGCTCAAGGAAAAAACGGTAAATAGGTCAACTATGTTTACCAATTTTCCAGAACCCGGCGGAATCCATGGCATAACACCCCTGACCTAAACGCCAATATAGTTCGCAAATGTTAACCATCTTTAGCGCGACCGCCTCCCCCATCGGGGTTTCCTCCCATCTTGCCTCTTGGGTGGACTCGGCGACGGTGGTAAGAGAAGCGCCTCAGCCACGCTCGGGGATCTACCCGTGACGCTTATCCAGATTGCCGTTCTCGCCCTTGTTCAGGGCATCACTGAATTCCTGCCGGTCAGTTCGTCGGGCCACCTCATCCTTGTGCCCGTCGTGGCCGACTGGCCCGACCAGGGTTTGGCAATGGACGTGGCCGTGCACGTCGGCGCCCTGGGGGCGGTCGTGGTCTATTTCTGGCGCGATGTGTGGATGATGATGGCGGGTCTCGGCCGCCAGGTAACGGGCCGCACCGATGCCGGAGCACGGCTGTTCTGGCAGGTGGCGCTGGGCACTATTCCGGTGGTGATCGCCGGTTTCCTGCTCAAAACCATGGACGGCACTGAAACATTGCGCTCGGTCGCGGTGATCGGCTGGAGCATGTTGGTGGGCGGCATCATTCTGTGGCTGGCCGACCGCTTTTGCATGCGCGTCAAGACCCTGGCGCACCTGCCCTATGGCGAGGCGCTGATTATCGGGGCGTCCCAAATCATCGCCCTTATCCCCGGAATGTCGCGGTCGGGCATCACCATGACGGCGGCCCGCGCGCTGGGGTACGAACGCCCCGAGGCGGCGCGTTTTTCGCTTCTGCTGTCCATCCCGACAATCATCGCCGCCGGCCTTCTGCTGGGCCTGGAAGTCTACCAGAGCGGCGATACCGCCCTGACCGAAGCCGCGCTTATTGGGGCCGGCCTATCCTTCATCTCGGCGTTGGTGACCATCGCGCTGATGATGGCGTGGCTCAAGAACGCCAGCTTCACGCCGTTCGTGATCTACCGCGTCCTGCTCGGCGTGGTGCTGCTGGGCGTGGCCTACGGGGCAGCCGCGTAAAGCCTCATACGTCCCGACGCAGACGAAGTCCGTCGTTAAGGCGGAACCCGGTGGCGGCCAGGAAGGGGACGGACCCCAGGCCCGCGTCGGCCAGCAGGCCCAACGCCCCACGGGCCAACCCGGCTTCGGCGAGGGCCTCGACCAAGGCGCGGCCGATGCCGTGGCGGTCAAGGCGGGCATCGACGGCGATCATCGACAAGTGGACGTGGAAGCCGTCGTAGTGGGCCACCGCCGCCCCGGCAATGGCATCGTCCACCTCGGCCACCAGACAGAGCGACAGCGGCGACGTCAAGGCCTCCGCCAAGCGGCGTTCCCCATCCTTGCCGACCGGCAGGTCGCGGGCGGCCAGCAGTTCGGCGGCGCCCTCCACATCGCGCAGGGTCATGGCGCGAATGGCCTGCACGGCGGCTTTCGTCTCGCGCACGGCCACGGGGACCTCACGCTTGGGCGCAGGGGCCGGGGTTGCCTTGGGCGCATCCCCCACCCCCACCACCGCCCAGGCATAAACGGCAGTGATGCCGCGATCCTGGCGACGGCGGATGTCGCCGGCGGTGATTTCCACGTAGGCCAGCGAGAACGCGTCCTTGTACGCCTCGCGCACCTTGAGGAACCGCCCGGCGGCGTTCTCCAGCACATGCCCGCACTCGGCGGTCGTGCCATCCACGGCGATGAGGTCCAGGCGCAGGTCGGCCGGGCGCATCGGCGTGTCGGTATCCACGCCGATCAGCATGAGGTCCTGCGGCGCGCCGAGTTGGCCGTCCAGCGGCACCAGATAGTGGCTGATGAAGCCCTTGCCGTGGCGGATGGTCTTCATGCCGATGATCTCGGCATCGGGCGACAGGCCGGGCGGAGGCTCGGGCAAATCGCCGCTGCGCACCTGGACCAGCCGCCCCGGCGCCACGGCGCGGGCACGGACGATGGGGGATGTCGTGACCGTCATGACGCGCTGCCTCCTTGATTGATAAACTGTCAGCCCCCGGTCTGGGTCCGCCCGATGGACAACCCCACCACGCCCAGCAGGATGAGGCCGATGGACGCCACTTTGAGCCAACTCAGGCTTTCTCCGAACCACCACACCCCGATGATGGCAATCGTCACCGTCCCGATGCCGGACCACAGCGGATAGACCACCGACACGTCCAGACGCTTCAGGGCCAGCGTCAGCAGCGTAAAACTGACGGCGTAAAAGACGAAAATCAGGACGGAGGGGATCGGCCGCGTGAACCCCGCCGCCAGCTTCATGCAGGTCGTTCCGGCAACCTCGAAGGCGATGGCGCCGATCATGTAAAGCCAGTGCATGAGAAAAAATTAATACTCGGCCCGCAGGAAGTAAAGGCCGCATGCCGGGGCGGTCTGTCCGGCCTTGGCGCGGTCGCGTCCATTCAGCACACCGCGCACATGGGCGGGGGTCCACTTGCCTTCACCGGCCATGACCAGCGTGCCGACCATGTTGCGCACCTGATGATGCAGGAACGACCGGGCGCGGGCGAACACTTCGATCTCGTCGCCGCGCCGCGTCACCACCAGTTCATCGAGCGTCTTGAGGGGCGACTTGGCCTGACACTCCTTGGCGCGAAAGGCCGTGAAGTCGTGCGACCCGACCAATTCCTGGGCGGCGGCGTGCATGGCGGCGGCGTCCAGCGGGCGGCTCATCCACCACACCCGCCCGGCGTCAAGCGCGGGCCTGCTGCGGCGGTTGAGGATGCGGTACACGTAGGACCGCTCGATGCAGGAAAACCGGGCATGGAAGTCCTCATCCACAACCTCGGCCTTGACCACCGCCACGGGATGCGGGCGCAGGTGGGCGTTCAGGGCATCACGCACCTTGTCGGCGGTGTCGCCCCGGTCGAAATCCAGATGCGCCACCTGCCCCAGGGCGTGAACCCCGGCGTCGGTGCGGCCCGAGGCATGGGCCACCACCGGCTGCCCGCAATAACGCAAGGCGGCTTCCTCAAGAGCCTGCTGCACGGAGGGTCCGTTGTCCTGGCGTTGCCAGCCGACGAACGGTCCGCCGTCATACTCGATGGTCAGTTTGTAGCGCTGCATCGCGGAGTGATAGCCGTCTCCCGCGCGCTGTGCAACCATGCTAGCATGCGCGCCGCTGTTCACCTTTGACCGTGTAACGATGGCTCTGCTGACCGCCGACGATCTGGATCCGATCACCGACACGGACATGGACAGCCTGTTCGTGCTGCCGCTGCACATCATCCCGCTGGACACGCCCAGCCTTCAGCGCGCCCGCATGATCAAGAACCAGCGCCTGGAAGGTGTCATCGAGTTCTTTTCCGACCAGTACAGTGGCAGCGGCCAGATCGACATCAAAAGCCTGCCCAAGGCCATGGGGTGGGATGTCGACAAGGGCTTGCCCAACGACGTGTTCATCCTGCGCAATCTGGCGGCGCTGCCGTCGTATGACGTTTACAGTCTGCGGGTGTCGTTGCGGCAGGCCAAGATTTCGGTGGCCGGCAGCGCGGCGCTCACGCTGAGCGCCGACAAGAACGCCGAACTGGCCGGGTACATGCGCCGGTTCACCGGGCCGCTGATCGCCCAGATCTATGGCGCGGACGGTCGTGACATCACCAGCTTCGCCGATATCGTGGGGCTGTTCCGCGACCCCGACGTCAAGACGGCGCGCGCCAAGCTCAAACTGATGGCCGAAAAGCTGTCCATCGACATGACGGAGATCCCGTCGTTCCTAGAGGACTACGGCGATATCTTCCTGTCGCTGGGGTATTACCGCCAGTGCCTCGACCGCTTGGCGCCACACCTTGATGCCTACATGGCGAGCATGGCGGACCTGCGGAAGAATTGGCAGTTGCGCAACGATTTTACCCTGATGCGCACCTGTAACGAGCTGGAGCTTGGCCTCAACAACATGACGGCGGCGATCTCGGGCCGGTTCGAGACGTTCGACCGGGCCTCGCGCACCATGTGGCAGGACCTGTCGGCGGAACGCTTCCGCGAGGTCAAGGCGCTGATCGAAAGCTACCACACCACCATCGGCGGCATGCTGTGTGCCCTGACCGTCAAGATGAACGGCTGGGCACGCCAGTTCCCCCGCCCCGACGCCGGCGGCCCGGTCCGGCGCGGCGAATACATCATGTCGGAGATGAAGCAAGGCCTGGACGCCATGAAGCGCCTCGACCAGGACGCCCGCAAACTGGACCACCCGACGGCATAGGGACGCGCCTACTTGCCCTCGACCCCGCGCGGAGGTACTTTCGCGCGACCATCTTCCCAGCACGCCCGCTTGGCGGAATCGGTAGACGCAGCGGACTTAAAATCCGCTTTCCCTAGGAAGTGCCGGTTCGAGTCCGGCAGCGGGCACCATCGCATCAACTCACTTAAGCGTCGGCAAGTGGCCGCAGGCACCGCCCGCGACCAGTCTGCGTCACGCCGTCGCCCCGTGGCAGTGCTTGAACTTCTTGCCCGAGCCGCAGGGGCAGGGTTCGTTGCGGGTGACGCGGCCCCAGGTGTCGGGGTTGCGGGGGTCGCGGTCGGCTTCGGCCACGGCGGGGTTGTGGACGGTGGCTGACACCGCGACGCCGGGCACGGGGCCGCCGCCGACGGCGGGTTCGGGTTCCTGGTGTTCCATGTGCATTTCCTGCGCACGCGGCGCGAGGTCTTCCTCGCGCGGCGTGGTCTGGAGTTCGACCAGGCACAGGACCTGTGTGACCCGTTCGCGCAGGTGGGCGAGCATGGCCTGGAACAGTTCGAACGCCTCGCTCTTGTATTCGTTGAGCGGGTCGCGCTGGGCATAGGCGCGCAGGTTGATGCCCTGGCGCAGATGGTCGAGGTGGAGCAGGTGCTCCTTCCACGTCTGGTCAAGCATCTGCAACAGGATGCTCTTTTCGACCATGCGCCAGGTTTCGGGGCCGTAGTTGGCGGCCTTGCCGGCGAGCTTCTCGTTGACGGCGGCCAGCACGCGGTCGCGGATCTCGTCCTCGGCAATGCCTTCCTCGGCGGCCCATTCGGCGACCGGCAGGTCCAGGTTGAACACCCGCACGCAGTCTTCGTGCAGGCCCTTCATGTCCCACTGTTCAGCCATCAGCTTGGGCGGAATGGCGCGGTGGACCAACGTCTCGACGACTTCCTCGCGCATGTCGGCCAGATCGTCGGCGACGTCCTCGGCCTGCATCAGTTCGCGGCGCTGTTCATAGACCACCTTGCGCTGGTCGTTCATGACGTCGTCGAACTTCAGCACGTACTTGCGCGATTCGAAGTTGCGCGCCTCGACCTTCTGCTGGGCCTTTTCGAGCGCCTTGTTGATCCAGGGGTGGACGATCGCCTCCCCTTCCTCCAGGCCGAACTTCCGCAGCATGCCGTCCATGCGGTCGGACCCGAAGATGCGCATCAGGTCGTCTTCGAGCGACAGGAAGAAGCACGACGCGCCGGGGTCGCCCTGACGGCCCGAGCGGCCGCGCAACTGGTTGTCGATGCGGCGGCTTTCGTGGCGTTCGGTGCCGATGACGTAGAGACCGCCCGCTTCGATGGCCGCCTGCTTCTTGGCCTCGATGTCGGCGATGATCTCGGCGACGCGCGGATCGTCCTTGGGCAGCCCGCCCGGCTCGACGCCCAAATCGTGCCACACGCGCATTTCCAGGTTGCCGCCAAGCTGGATGTCGGTGCCGCGACCGGCCATGTTGGTGGCGATCGTCACCGCGCCGGGAACGCCGGCCTGGGCGATGATGTAGGCTTCCTGTTCGTGGTAGCGGGCGTTGAGGACCTGCGGCTTGATCTTCATTTCCTTGCGCAGCAGGTCAGCCAGATATTCCGACTTCTCGATTGACGTCGTGCCGACGAGGCACGGCTGGCCGCGCTTGTGGCAATCCTCGATCAGCTTGGCGACGGCGGCGTACTTCTCGCGCGCCGTGCGATAGACCTCGTCGGACTGATCGACGCGGCTCTGGCCCCGGTTCGACGGAATCTCGATGACTTCGAGGCGGTAAATCTCGGCGAATTCGCCCGCCTCGGTCATGGCCGTGCCGGTCATGCCGGCCAGCTTGGGATAAAGCCGGAAATAGTTCTGGAAGGTGATCGAGGCCAGGGTCTGGTTCTCGTTCTGGATGGCGACGCCTTCCTTGGCCTCCAAAGCCTGATGCAGGCCTTCGGAGTAGCGGCGGCCTTCCATCATGCGGCCGGTGAACTCGTCGATGATGACGACCTTGCCGTCCTTGACCATGTAGTCCACGTCGCGGGTGAACAGCGCGTGGGCCTTGAGCGCCTGATTGGCATGGTGGACCAGCGACACGTTGCCGATGTCGTAGAGGTTACCCTCCGGCAACAGCCCGGCGTCGCGCAGCATCTGCTCCAGCGCCTCGGTACCCTCGTCGGTGAAGGACACCGTGCGGGCCTTCTCGTCCTTTTCGTAATACTCGGGCGAGACGGCGCGGATGATGCGATCCATCGCGCTGTAGAGATCGGTGGCGCTCTCGCTGGGGCCGGAAATGATCAGCGGGGTGCGCGCTTCGTCGATCAGGATGGAGTCCACCTCGTCGACGATGGCATAGGCGAACGGCCGCTGCACCATGTCCTCCAGGCGGAACTTCATGTTGTCGCGCAGGTAGTCGAAGCCCAACTCGTTGTTGGTGCCATAGGTCACGTCGCAGGCATAAGCCGCCTGCCGCTCGGGGTCGGTCAGTTCGTGCACGATGACGCCGACCGACAGCCCGAGGAAGCGATAGACCTGCCCCATCCAGCCGCTGTCGCGCTTGGCGAGGTAGTCGTTGACGGTCACCACATGGACGCCGTCGCCGGTCAGGGCGTTGAGGTAGACCGCCAGCGTTGCCACCAGGGTCTTGCCTTCGCCGGTCTTCATCTCGGCGATCTTGCCCTGGTGCAGCACGATGCCGCCCATCAACTGCACGTCGTAGTGCCGCTGGCCCAGCGTCCGCTTGGCTGCCTCACGCACGGTGGCGAAGGCCTCGACCATCAGGTCGTCCAGCGTCTCGCCTTTGTCCAGGCGGTCGCGGAACCATGCGGTGCGAGCGCGCAGCTCGTCATCGGACAACTTTTCGAGGTCCGGTTCCAGCGCATTGATCGCCTCGACCGTCTTGCGCAGGGACTTGATGAACCGGTCATTTGCGGACCCGAACAGCCGCTTGGCGATGGCGCCGATCATGCAGACCTCAGAAATGGCTGAAAACGAAAGACGAAGGCCCCCGGCGGAATCAACGTGAGAGCCTTTCCGGGACGGTGACAGACATAGAGCGACCCGACAAGCGTGTCAACGAATGGCCCCACGGGAGCAACGGGGACGCGTAGGGGGGCCAATCTTGCGGGCGCCTAAAAAGTGTGGTCTGGTGACGGCCGGTTCTGTCCAGACACCCATAAGGAAACTTCATGTCGCACGCCGTTCTGCGTCACGCCGCCCTGGCCGCTCTGGTTGCCGCCGGGATCGGCTTTGCCTCGCTGTCGTCCGTTCCCGCCCTGGCCGCCGAGCCCGACCCGGTGGTTGCCGTGGTCAACGGCGAAAAGATCAAGCGGTCCGATCTGGAGGCCATGAAGGCCCGCGTCGGCCAGCAGATCCCCCAGCTTGCCATAATGCCGCTGGAAGCCGTTTTCGAAGGCCTGCTCGACCGTGCCATCGATCAGAAGCTGCTGACCTCGGCCGGCAAGAAGGCTGGTCTGGAGAAGGATCCGGCGGTCATCGCCCAGCTTGAGCAGATCCGCCAGGAACTGATCCAGCGCGCCTACCTCCAGAAGGCCGTGGAAAAGACCCTGACCGACGCCAAGCTCAAGGAAGCCTATGACCGCATGGTCAAGGAAGCCCCGGTCGAAGACGAAATCAAGGCCAGCCACATCCTGGTCGACAGCGAAGACGCCGCCAAGGCGATCATCACCGACCTCAAGAAGGGTGGCGATTTCGCTGCCATTGCCAAGGAAAAGTCGTCCGATCCGGGTGCCGCCAACGGTGGCGA
>JBAYSM010000093.1:0-13005 GCA_041676205.1 Rhodospirillaceae bacterium
CGCATTGTGCGGACCTCCGATAGCACTCTGGCCCGACCCATCGACGCCCCCTCTCTGGAAGACGTCTAGGATCGGTCAGATCACGTGCTACCTGCATCGGTCACATCATGTGTCACCGACACGGCGCGTTCCGTGCCTAGTCTTGGCGAAAAGGTTCCTGTAGTGTAACAGCATCAAGAGGTATGCCGGGCGGCGCCGCCTCTTTAAGGGCCATTAGAGAGGGGGCGGAATCCGTATGAGCCGAGCGTGCGCGCCTTCCGCCACCGCTGTCTCCGTTCCGCCATCCCTCAAGGCCCGGCCCGTCGTGCTGATTGTGGAGGATGAGCCGGGCGACGCGCACCTCATCCGCATCCAACTTCTCGAACGGGACGCCAATGCGTTCGAGGTCTTGATGGCCGACAGCCTGGAGTCGGCGCGCCGCGCGATCGTTGAACGGCCGGAGGGGCACCCGGACGTCGTGCTGCTCGACCTCAACTTGCCCGATTCCAGCGGCCTTGAAACGGTTCGGCGCATGCGCAGAATCGTGCCCGATGCTCCGGTCGTGGTGCTGACCGGAGTTGACGATCCCTCGGCTATCGGCAGCGCCCTGCAAGGCGGCGCGGAGGACTATCTGGTAAAGGGTGCCGACGGGCAAAGCCTGCGCAAGGCCGTCCGCTATGCCATGCTGCGCCACCAGCGCGACGAGGATGCCCGGCTGGCGGAAACCGTGTTTACCGTCACCGACGGCGGTATCGCGGTGGTGGCGACCAACGGCGTCATCCAGCGCCTGAATCCGGCCTTTCGTGACATGACCGGCCTGGGCGTCGGATCAGAAGGGCAGGATCGTCTGGCTGACGTCCTGATTGACGAGGATGGCAACCCTGTCCTGACGGGCCATTGGCCGCCCGTAATGGGGCCGGAGAATTACTGGGAAGGCGAGGCATGGATTGTCGCGCCCGGCGGCGAACGGTTTTTCGCAGTCATTCGCCTGCATGCGGTCCTGCGGGACGATGCCTCTGTCGCGCGTTATGTCGTCGTGTTCAATGACATCACCGACCGCAAGGTGAACGAGGAAAAGCTGGCCCGCCAGGCGACTCACGATCACCTGACGGGACTACCCAACCGCTTCCTGTTTCTGGACCGCGCCGAATCGGCCTTGCGCGCCGCGCAGCGGTATGGCGAACGGTGCGCCGTACTGTACGTGGACCTGGACGGGTTCAAGCCGGTCAATGATACGTTTGGCCACGCCGCGGGCGACCGCGTGTTGCAGGGCGTCGCACGCCGGTTGAACGATGATGTGCGGTCCTCCGACACGGTGGCCCGGCTGGGCGGTGATGAGTTCGCTATTCTGCTGCCCAACTGCGCGCTGCAAGACGCCGTTGCCATGGCGGCCAAGATCGTTGCCTCCCTGTGTGTTCCCTTCGAACTGCCCGAAGGCGAGGCAAAGGTCAGTGCCAGCGTCGGCATTGCCACGTTCCCGGAAGACGCAGACGATGCTAAGAAGTTGTTGGCTGTCGCTGACGAGGCCATGTACCAGGCGAAGAAAGGGGGCAAGAACCGCTTCGCCACTACAACAGGGTCCGAAAAGTCATTGATGGCCGGTCGCGTCTGACTTTTTGACGGTTACTTTTTGTTCACGCTTGCTCTGTTAGGCCTGGGGGCGATACATCCCTCCAGCCAAGGCAGGGCCATGCGCTATTTCCGTCCTTTGATCGTCATTCCCGTCGTGATTGGCCTGCTCGTCCTGGGCGGTGGCATTGCTTTCCTGTCCTGGGAAGATGCCAGGGAGGTCACGTACACCGCCTTCATGGCCAAGGCCGAGGCGGGCGCATTCTCCGGCATCACGGTCCGTGGTCAGGAAGTCACTGGGCGTGATGCCGATGGGATTGCGTGGCAGACCGAGGCTCCGGCGGTGGATTCCGTGGTCACTCGCTTGACCGCCACGGGGGCTGATCTCAGCTTTGGCGGGCCGGGCATTACCGGCGCCGATGTGTTCAAGACCATGGTTCCGGCGGTGCTGATCGTGGTGATCCTCGCGTTCGTGCTGAACCGCATGGGCGGCGGGCTGATGCGGGGCGGGGCGCCGTTCGCCTCCACCGCACGAACTGGCAAGACATTCAGTGACGTGGCCGGAGCCGGCGAGGCCAAGCAGGACCTGATGGAGGTCGTGGATTTCCTCGCCAATCCAGGCCGCTATGCTGGACTTGGCGCGACGGTACCCAAGGGCGTGCTGCTGTCCGGCCCGCCGGGCACCGGCAAGACCCTGCTGGCCAAGGCCATGGCGGGCGAGGCGGGGGTGCCGTTCCTGTCGGTGTCCGGGTCCGACTTCGTGGAAATGTTTGTCGGTCTGGGTGCCAAGCGGGTCCGCGACCTGTTTAAACGCGCCCGCGATCAGGCCCCGTGCATTGTGTTCATTGATGAAATCGACGCGGTGGGACGGGCGCGCGGCGGCAGCGGCGGCGGGGCGCAGAACGAGGAGCGCGAGCAGACACTCAACCAGCTTCTGGTGGAAATGGATGGCTTTGCCGCGGGTACAGGCATCGTCGTGGTGGCGGCCACCAACCGGCCCGATGTGCTTGATGAAGCCTTGTTGCGGCCCGGCCGTTTCGACCGGCGGATTGTCGTCGGGCGTCCCGATCTGGCCGGGCGGCGGGAGATTCTGGCCGTCCATTCCTTCGGCAAGCCGCTCGATGGCGTGGACCTCGATCAGGTGGCGCGGGCCACGCCGGGGTTCTCCGGGGCCGATCTCGAAAACCTGGTGAACGAGGCGGCGCTGTGGGCTGCTCGCCATGGCCGCACCACCGTCACGCCGCCCGACTTCGAGGCCGCCCGCGATAAAATCCTCATGGGGGCCGAGCGCAAGACCCTGACCATGACCGCCGAGGAACGCCGTTTGACCGCCTATCACGAGGCCGGGCACGCCCTGATGGCGCTGTGCTTCCCGTGCTCTGACCCCATTCACAAGGCGACCATCCTGCCGCGTGGTCAGGCGCTGGGGCTGGTCATGCGGGTTCCCGAGCGCGACCGCATCAGCATGACCCTGGCCCAGATCAAGGCTGACCTGCGAGTCGCCGTGGGCGGACGCGTGGCGGAGTTGATGGTGTTCGGGCCGGACCGCGTGACCACTGGCGCCTCGTCGGATATCCAGCAAGCGACGGACATTGCGTGGCGCATGGTGACCGAATGGGGCCTGTCGGAAAAGGCTGGATTCCTGCGCTATCCGGGCCGTGGCGAGGCAGGTGCGGGCATGATGTCCGACCACGCCGCCGAAACCGTTACCAGCGAAGTGCGTCGGATCATCGACGAGGCCATGGCGGATGCCCACGCCGCCATGGCCGCCAACGCCGACGCGCTGGACCGCATCGCCGAGGCCTTGCTCGATCGTGAAACGCTGACCGGTGGGGAAATCGCCGCGCTCGCGGCGCTCCGGCAGGCGGCGTAAAGGCATCCGGTGGAGCATCGGGAGATTTGCATTTTTGGTGGAAACCCCCTACCGTCCGGCCGCCGTTCCCCTGTGGAGGGGGGCGAACCAAGCCCACAGGAGCTTTCCATGAAGACCGTTTACTACAAGGCCGGCGATGCTGAATGGAAGTACGAGCTGGACGAACAGGAGTTCGACAGCATCGTTCAGGCGCTGGTCCAGGAAAACGCCGATCTGGAAAAGATGGTGGACGAAGCGCTCGACATTCTGCGCGAACTGGCGGCCATGGACGAAGATGACCTGGTCGAGGACGACATCGTTGACCAGACGCTGGCCGTCGCCGTGCTGTGGCACTACTTCAACACCCGTGAAGGCGACGAGCGTTTTGATGGCGACATCGTCGTCATTGATGCCGGCGACGAAGAGGGCGCCACCATTTTGTCGGCCAAGGACATCCTCGAAGAGGAATAAGTCGGTCCGGCTGTGCGATGAGGGGCTGAGTCATGCTCGGTCTGTTTGGGCTGTTCGGGCGGGCGCCTGAAATCCAGGCCCTGGATGTGGCGGTGCGGGCGGTCGGCCTGCACCCGCGACTGGTGCCCGACGCCGTCAAGATCGCTACCGTCAAACTGTTGCGCGCCCATGGCGCGATGGGCGCGGCGGATACCGCCCGCGCCGCCGAACTGCTTGCCTACTGCATGATTGGACCGGACGAACTGGCAGCCGCCACCGACGCGCGTCTGGCCCAGGACGTGGGCGCGCGAATCGATGCGGCTGCCGATGACGGGGAGGGGGTGGACCCCAGCCTCATCATGCTGACCGTTCAGGCCGGCGTCATGCAGCCGCAGGTCATGGAACGCCATGGCCTGCGGATAGACCGCGAGGACGCTTAGTAACCGCGCATAGCCGGGTCGGGGGTAGTTTGCACGTCGTCCGTAACGATGGCCCAGAGCAGGCGGGCCATGGTTTCGGGGGCGATGATGGTGTGCTTGTTGCCCGTCTCGATCATCTTTTCCCGCAAGGAGCGGCGCAGGCTGGGGTCGCCGGTGAGGTCGAAGATCACATCGACCTTGGAGTTCTTGGTGGCGATGTCATCCACGGTCTGAACCGGGATGCCCTGCTCGATGGCGCGGCGGCGGCCAGGGGTGTCCTCGGCTTCGGCCACGCTGATGATGCGGATGCCGCGAGTCTTGAGGCGCAACATCTCCTCCAGGAAACGTTCACCCACTTCTCCCAGGCCCACGATGGCGATATCGGCGACGGTAACGGCTTGGACGGCGGTCATGTTTCCTCCTGTGTTGTCTGGTTTCTTTATGCCCAGAGAAACAACAACCCTACCGCCCGCAGGGGTTAGGGGGAAGCCGGTTGTATAGTCGTATGACGCACGGCCTATGTGGGCGGCACTTAAATGGGACGCGTGAAAGGTCCGAGGAAGACGTGGTCGGGCGTTTCGCGCAGCGCGCGGGTGGGGCGTCCGTCGCCATCGACGAGGCCGTGATCGTGCAAATGCCCCAGGATCTTGAGGAAGTGCGCCAGGTTGACCGGGCTGGCGCCACCTTCGAGCCAGTTCTGCTCCAGGAAGGCGCACAGGGCAGGCTGGCCCAGTTCGACTTCCCACAGGATGCCGAGCAGGGACGTCAGGGCTTCCTCCATCTCACGGGCGACGCCGAACACGGTCATGGCGGCATCGGCCTCGGCCCGCAGCCCGGTTTCGGGCCCTGCGCCCAGTCCAAAGTCGGGGACCGTCCGGCGTTCGGGCGCGCAGACCTGAAGGTGCGCCACGTCATGGATGATGACAGACGGCTCCATGCGGACGCGCAGGGCATGACCATCCCAGGTAAAGCCGGTCGTGGGCGAGGCATCGATGATGCCCATGCCGAACGATTCCGCCAGCGCCACGGCCTCGGCGTGGTGGGACGGGTCCTGCGACAATGCCAGCGAGTCATCGGTAACGGCTGTCAACGTGTCCGCAATGCGCCGGAACACGGTCTGAGCCATGGGCGCATGACATAGCCCCGCATCGAAGCGGGCCAGGGCGGCGGGAAGGTCGGGCAGGGCAATCGGCGTCAGAATCATCGGCGCGGTCTACACCACCGCCTCGACGCCTTCAAGGGGCAGCGGGATCAAAATATCAGCGGACGTCGTCGCCGCGTTCCCTGAACTCGCCGCACCAGTCGTTTCTCTCCGTCGTCGGCCATTCACCCCGCATTCCGGCGCGGGGCATGGATGGCGTGTGGCGGCGACAGCGCCCGAATCCGGCTACCGCATGATCGACCGTTTCACTATGCAGAGGTGCCACATTTTCCCAATAGGTGCATCGTCCACAAACCATGAAATGGTCTCCTCAGCCGTTTGGATGAAGAAGCGTACAACATTGGGCGGTGGCAACCTAGACAGTGTTAGCGGAAATCAGGCTCGGCACGTTTGGTTGCTATGTCGTTTGGGGGTATTCTGTTAGCTTGCATCCGGCGAAAGCCAGGGAGGCTCAGACTTTGGGCCCGTGCAGGGGGAAGGTCATGGTGAAAACGGTGCGGCGATTGATTGCCGGAGGTCTTGTTTCATTCGGCGTGACCGGGGAACAACTCCTGAACCTGCTTTCTCCCATCGGGCATTCCTCGCACATCCGGCGTCATGCCGCGGCAGTGACCTTGTCACGCGTGCGGTTTATCTCTGCCCTGTTCGCGGTCCTTGTGCCGGCGTGGTCGGTGGTCGACATCGTCGTGTTCGACTTGCCGGAGGCAATGGCTCTGATCGCATTGCGGCTGGCTGCGGCGGGGGCCTTTGTCGCCTTGGCATGGCCGCGCGAATTGTCCTCTACCCACCCGTCGCTCCAGGCCGCCGTCCTGCTGGCACTGATGCTTCTTGTGCCGCCGGTCTTCTACCTGCTGTCGTTACAGATCATCGATCCGGCTGGCTTGACCGGGACGCAGGCCCTGGTGGCGCAGCTTTACGCCTTCATGCCAACCATCGTGTTGGGCGGGCTGGCGGTATTTCCGCTGACCGCGCTGGAGGTCTTCGTGTTTTCCCTGCCTGCCTTGGCCATCGGCCTTGGCAGCATCGTCACCGACCATGGACTGAGCCTGCAAACCGACGGTCCGGCCCTGTGGTTCATGGCGATGATGATGGGCCTCGCGATGTTCTCGGGCATGAGCCAGCTTCACTACATGGCCACGCTGGTCAACAAGGCCATGACCGACCCGCTGACGGGTGCCTATACCCGCCGCTCGGGGGCGGAAGCGTTGGATCTCATGTTCCGGTTGGCGACCTTGTCGGGCAAACCGCTGACGGTGGCGTTCTTCGACCTCGATCATTTCAAAGCGATCAACGACACCTATGGCCACGAAGCTGGTGACAAGGCCTTGCAGACCCTGGTCGAGTCGCTGCGCACCACCCTGCGACGCGGCGATATCCTGGCGCGCTGGGGCGGCGAGGAATTCATCGCCATCCTGCCGGACATGCCCGCCGATGCCGTGCCGGCCCTGCTGACGCGCCTGCGGGCCAACAACGGCCTCGGCCTGCGCCCGGAGGGCACGGCGCTGACCGCGTCCATTGGTGTTGCCGAAACGATTTGCGACAGCGACGTGATGGATTGGCCCGCGCTGGTCGAACTGGCCGACCGGCGCATGTACGACGCCAAGCGCGGCGGCCGTGACCGGGCGCTTCTGCCCGGCGAAAAGGTCATGATCCTGGGCGAGCCGGCCGCCAATCCCGTTCCGGCCTAGGGACATTCCGGCTTCCGGCGCTACGGTGATCCAGTGGTCCGCTGACGCGGAGTTCCGCGATGAACCAAAAAAAGAGCGGCTCCCGATCATCGGGGGCCGCTCTTGCTCGGGCTGAGGCGGATCAGGCGGCGCGGACGTCGCGCAGGAACTTTTCGACCACGTTCTTGAGGGTGTCGGCCTGCTGGGACAGTTCGCGTGAGGCTTCCAGGACCTCGCCGGCGGCGGAGCCGGTTTCACCGGCGCCCTGGTTGACGCCAACGATATTGGCGGTGACTTCCCCCGTGCCGGCGGCGGCTTCTTCGACGTTGCGGGCGATTTCCGACGTGGCGGCGCCCTGCTGTTCGACGGCGCTGGCGATGGTGGTGGCGATTTCGTTCATCGAGGCGATGACCTCGGTGATTTCGTTGATCGCCTCCACGGCTTCCTGCGTCTCATCCTGGACGGCCTTGATCTGGCGGCTGATTTCCTCGGTCGCCTTCGCTGTCTGGCTGGCGAGGTTCTTGACCTCGTTGGCGACCACGGCGAAACCCTTGCCGGCATCCCCTGCGCGGGCCGCCTCGATGGTGGCGTTCAGGGCCAGCAGATTGGTCTGGTCGGCGATGTCGGTGATGAGGTCCACCACTTCGCCGATCTTGCTGGCGGCAGAGGCCAGGCCCTTGACCTGTTCGTGGGTGTGGGTGGCCTTGGTCACGGCGGCGCCGGCGATTTCCGTCGAACGGGCCACCTGACGGGAAATTTCCTGGATGGAGGCTGACAATTCCTCGGCCGAACTCGCCACCGTCTGCACGTTGGCGGCGGCTTCCTCGGCGGCGGCAGCGACGGCGGAGGCCTGATGGCTGGTCTGGTCGGCGGTGCTCGACATGGTGCCTGCGGTGGCTTCCATCTCGGTGGCGGCCGACGACACGGCGCCAAGGACGCTGCCCACCGTGCTATCGAATTCCGAGGTCAGGCGGGTGACGGTTTCGGCGCGGCGGTTGCGGGCCTCATGCTCGCGCTGCTGTTCAGCCGCCAACTGGTCGGCCTTGATCATGTTGTCCTTGAACACCTGGACGGCCTCGGCCATTTCGCCGACTTCATCGCTGCGATCAGTGCCGGGGATGGCGATGGACGTGTCGCCGCCCGCCAGAGTATGCATGACGCCCGTCATGGACACGATGGGTCGGGTGACGGATCGCCCAATCAGGATGGCGCCGACCAGGACCAACCCGCCGATGCCCGTACCGCCCAGGATGATGCTCCATTTGGCGAATGCATATTGCGCGGCGGCTTCGGCGACCAGCATGTCGGCATACCGTTGGTGCTCGTCGAGCATCTTGGCGGCTGCCTTTTTGGCGGCGTTGAACTCCGGCATGACGGTCGTGGTCAGATGAATCCCGAGGTCCTCGTACCCATCGACGTTATTCATGCTGGCCAGTTCCTGAGCACGAGCCAAGCTGGCGCTGGTCAGGGTGGTCCAGGCGGCCTCGAAGTCTTTCAGGTCCTGCGGAAACAGCTTTCCGGCCGGGGTGGCCCGATAGGCCGCCAGCGTCGCGTTGACCGCCGCAACCGACTTCTGCACCGCTTCGGTGTGCAGAGTGACCGGGTGCGTATGGTAAGGCGCGGCACGCAGCGAGGGGTTATGCAGCGACGCCGCGTAAAGCTGCCGGAAACTTTCCTGGAGCTGTTCGTTCACCGAGGCGAATTGCACCGTCGGCCGCTGCGCCTCTGCGCGCGCGCGGTCCAGCATAGTGTTGAGTGACGCGGTGGCGAAAAGCCCGATTGCCCCGATCACGGCGAGCGCGGCAACTGCCACGATGGTCAGCAGGATCAGCCGACCGCCGATTTTCATGTTCGTGAACATGGTAAAAGACCCTCCCCGGTGTTCCAGCGCAAGTCTACCATTAAAACCATAAATAACATGTGAACATTGCGCGTGGGGACGACCCGTGCCACGGATGCGTACGGCAGTTTAGGCGTCGTCTTCAACCGGGGCGGCCGACGGGGAACTCACATCCATTCCATGCTCTTGCCCATGGGCTTGGGCTTTTTGGGCTTCACGATCTTGCCGTCGGCGGTCAGCGTGACCTGCGCTCCGGCCAGTTTGGTCATCATGCACCACTCATCGACCGGCATGTAGCGCGGGGCGAGGAAGCGGTAAGTGCGGTTCAGCAGATCCTCGGCCCACTCGGTCTTTTTGGACGGCAGCCGGTGCCATTCGTCGAGCAGTTCGTCCCACGGCAGCAGGCGAATGTGCAGTTCGTCGCGCATGTCCTGAATGTAAACCTTCTGCGCGTCGATGTTTTTGAGCGCTGACATGATCTCGCCGGTCTGGGCGTCGGCTTGCTCGAACTGGGCGCCGAACTCCGCCACCGCGCGCTCCATCAGACGGGCCACCGGATCGACCACTTCCAAAACGCTGCGCTGGGCGCCGTACAGGCGGCGCAGCAACTGGATTTTGGCGTCCATGGTCTGCATCTGCTGGAACTGGTCGCGCATGGCTTCGATGTAGGCCAATTCATCGCTGAGGTCGGCGATGTAGCCGATCACCATTTCGCGGTTCTCGCGGCCCAGGCCCAGGTGCTCGGCCGCCTCGCCGAAGGCTTCGTTGACCTTGCGCTTGAAGTTGGGGTCGCCGGCCACCTGGAGCAGTTCGTCCGGGTTCGTGATGATGTGCTCGTCCCCGGCCAGCCAACCCATGAGCTGCATGGCCAGACGGTGGTAGGCGATCTGGTGGTGGCGGGCGTCGGGCTTCCACGACGCGCGGCGGGTGATGATTTCGGGTGGCAAGGGGTCGCCGATGCGCAGGCCCTTGACGTACTTCAGCCCCTTGGCCAGCAACGCCAACATGGCTCCGTCCGGCCCATCGTCCAGGTTGAACTCGCGGCGCAGGCCAGCAAAGGGCAGCACCAGACGCTCCTCGCCCAGAGTGACGACGGCGACCGCCTCGTTGGAGCGTTCGTCCAGGCGGAACACGATGTCGGCCATGCGTTTGAAGAACGCATGCTCGAACTGGACAATTTTTGGCTGTTCGCTGCCGCCCTGAATTTCGCCGTCGGCCATTGTTTTTCCGTCCGGGATGGTCCTGTCATCAATTGATGAGACTACCAGTGCCGGACTGGATTTTGCAGGGAAAAACAGCGACCCGTCTAAGCGGTCGGGTAAGGCCCCAGCGGCACCTTGCCCAAACCGCCCGGTCGGTCGAGGACGTATGTCGGCCGGGCCAGCCCCGACAGTCGGGCGTGCAGGGCGGCAACCAGGGCGCGTCCCTCGTCGATGCTCAGTCGGAAATGGCTGGTGCCCTCGGCGCGGTCGGGGTGGTGCAGGTAATAGGGCTTGATGCCGTAGCGCACACAGGCCCGAAACAGTTGCTCCAGGGTGTCCACGTCGTCGTTGACGCCGCGCAGCAGCACGCTTTGCGACACCAGCGCCACGCCCGCCCGGCGCAAGCGGCCGAGCGCGGCCAGAACCTCGGGCGCGAACTCCCGCGCGTGGTTCACATGCACGGCAAGCCACGGGGCGAGGCGGCTGGCGGCCAGGGACTCGGCCAACTCCACCGTCACCCGGTCGGGGTCGTGGATCGGCAAGCGGGTGTGGACGCGCAGGGTTTCGACGTGGGGAATGTCGGCCAGTGCGGCGACCAGACCCCGCAGGCGGCGCGGCGACAGCAACAGAGGATCGCCGCCCGACAGGATGACTTCCCAAATGGCCGGACGGGCGCGGATGTAGTCCAGCGCGGCGGTGGTTTCGGCCGAGGTCATGGGCTGTGCGCCCCGGCCGACCACGGCGCGGCGGAAGCAGAACCGGCAATAGGCGGCGCACACCTTGACCGGCAGCAGCAGGACGCGGTCGGGATAGCGGTGGACCAGACCGGGCAGGGGGCTGCGGTCCTCATCGCCGATGGGATCGGCCAGATCATCCGGGGCGGTGACAAGCTCGTCCAGGCTGGGCCGGAACTGGCGGGCCAGCGGGTCGTCGGCCCCCGCACCGGCCATCAGGCCTTCGAGGAACGGCGTTGTCTGCACCGTGTACCGGGCAGCGACGTCTGCATGGGGATCATCGGTCATAGCGCGGGAGGTAACGCCCCGCGCATTGGAAATCAAGCGCCCAAACCTCACATACCAAGAACCGACTTCCCAGGGAGGCACTAATGACCGACTTAGACATGCGCACCGAGCGGGACAGCTTCGGCGAGATGCACATTCCGGCCAATGCTCTGTGGGGTGCCCAGACCCAGCGCGCGGTGCAGAATTTCCCCATCGGCACGGACCGCATGCCGCCGCCGCTCATTCATGCCTTCGGTCTTCAGAAAACGGCCTGCGCGGTTGCCAATATGGCAGTTGGCAAACTGGACCGGGGGATAGGAGAGGCCATCGTCCAGGCCGCCGGAGAGGTCGCCTCGGGGAGCCTCGATGCGCACTTCCCGCTGTCAGTGTGGCAGAGCGGGTCGGGTACCCAGACCAACATGAACGTCAACGAGGTGATCGCACACCGCGCCATGCAGCTTCATCCAAAGCTGCGGGTCCATCCCAACGATGAGGTCAACCGCGCCCAGTCCACCAACGACAGCTTCCCCACCGCCACCCATATTGCCATCGGGCGCGAGGCCGTGAACCGCCTGCTGCCCGCCCTCGACGCTCTGGCGGAAACGCTGGAGGCCAAGGCGGCGCTCTGGCCGGATGTGGTCAAGACCGGGCGCACCCACCTCCAGGACGCCACCCCCATCACGGTGGGTCAGGAAATGTCGGGATGGGCCGCGCAGGTTCGCCAAGCTGCCTCGCGGGTACGGGTGGCGTTGGACGAAATCTGGCCGCTGGCCCAGGGCGGCACGGCGGTCGGCACCGGGGTCAACGCCCCGCCAGGATTTCGCGGAGCCTTCATGGCCGAGATCGGACGATTGACCGGGCTGCCGTTTCGGGCGGCCGATAATCGCTATGCGGCAATGGCGGCGCATGATGGAGTGGTGGCGTTTTCCGGGGCGCTGAACGCGGCGGCCTGTGCCCTGACCAAGATCGCCAGCGACGTGCGGCTGCTGGGGTCCGGCCCGCGTTGCGGCATCGGGGAATTGGTCCTGCCACCCAACGAGCCGGGGTCGTCGATCATGCCCGGCAAAGTAAACCCGACTCAGGCCGAGTCCCTGACCATGGTCTGCGCGCGGGTGATCGGCAACCATGTGGCGGCCACGGTGGGCGGCATGAACGGCCACCTTCAGCTTAACGTGTACAAGCCGCTGCTGGCCCTGGTGACGCTGGAGTCGCTGGCCTTGCTGGCTGATGGGGCGGAAAGCTTCCGCCTGCGCTGTATCGATGGGTTGGAGCCAAACCTGGGGCGCATTGCCGAGACGATGGACCGCTCCCTGATGCTGGTCACGGCGCTGGCTCCGCACATCGGCTACGACGCCTCCACCGCCATCGCCAAAAAGGCCCACGCCGAGGGCACGACCTTGCGCGATGCCGCCCTGGCGCTCGGCCATGTCACCGGCGATGATTTCGACCGATGGGTGGATGCCCGCGCGATGGCACGGGATCCCGAGGATTAGTGTCCGAACAAGCGTTGTAGTGGCCCCAGGGCGGCGTCCTGGAATTCGATGGGGGCGTCGAAGGACACGAGGCAGATGCAGTCCCGACCCCTGTCCGTGACCGGCTGGTGGTGGGTGTCCGCTTCCAGTTCGGCCACGTCACCGGGACCGAAATGCCCAAGCGGGTCGGTATAGCCGCCGTCGAGGACCAGCGTCAGTTCGAGGCCGGGATGCCCATGGGCGGGAACGCGAACACCGGGCGCAATGCGCAGCAGCCGGGTGCTGGGGCCGCCGGGGTGGCGCTCCGGGTGGATGACCAACTGCCGAATGCCTGGCCCTGTTAGCTGCCAGGACATATCCGGCGTCAGGGCGGCGCGCAGTGGGGCCGGCAG
>JBAYSM010000094.1:0-12996 GCA_041676205.1 Rhodospirillaceae bacterium
CAGCCGCGTGACCCCGCCAGACGCGCGCCGCCGCAGGGAGGGGCATGCCCCTCCCTGCGGCAACAAACTGGCGGTCAATTGATGTGCTACCTGCGTCGGTCAGTTTCATTTGCTTCCGACAGCACGGTGCGCAGAGCGTCCGAGCTGTCGTTCAGGGCGTCCTCGGCGGCCTTGAGGTTGGTCACGTCGTACAGGCTGCACACCACGCTGCCAGGAAAGCCGTCCTCGGCCAGCGGGCTGGCGCTGGCCCGCACCCATGTCACGGCACCGGAGCCGTGCGAAATGGTGTCCAGCGCGACCAGCGCACCATCGACGGAAAAGCCGCCGCCCAGGACCTCGGCCAGCGGCGGAGTGCTTTTCGTCAGGCTGGCGAACGGGGTGCCGGGCAGGGTGCCGGATGGGCGGGCCAGCAGGCGCTCGGCGGCAGGATTGGCATAGGTAATGACGCCGGTGCCGTCATACATCATGACCCCGGCGTCCAGATGCGACAGTACCGCACGGTGGCGGGCCTCGACGCGGGTTTGATCGGTGACGTCGCGCAGGATGACGCACAGGGCGTCTTCATCCTGGAACCGGACCCGCCGGGCATTGATGCGCATGTCCAGGCGGCGCCCATCGCGGCCGGTCAGGCTGGCCGCGAAATTCTCCACCGTTCCCGTTCCGGCCAACCGCGCAAGCAGCGTGGCGCGCTGGGCGGGGTCTTCATAGAATTCCTCCGGAGTGATGGTGTCCAGCGACCCATCGGGGGCGGCAAACAGCGCCCGCGCCGCCGCATTGGCAAGATAGACCTTCCCGGTGTCTGAGTTGGACACGATGATCGGCATCGGTGCGGCATCCACCATGCCCGAGAGCGTCATGGTGTCATGTGGCGCTAACGGCACACCCGGAAAGGCCCGTGCCCGATTGAGCGCGCGACAGGACAGGCACGCCGCGATGGCGGCCCCGCATAAGGCCAGAGCCGTAACAGCCAATGCAACTGCCACCGTCAAGGACACAGGTGGTTCCCTTTCTTGCCGGGGTAATTCATTCGTGTAAAGAAAGGTTAGAACGTTTCGAGGTGTTCCGGCAGAGGTCGAAAAGGGCTACAACGTTCGTCGTACGGGCGCTTTTGGTCGCAGCGGCATTGCCGTGGGGCTTGAACAGCGCCCCCCTCAGTCGGTTAGGATGGCGGCATGATCTCCGCCTTCACTTCCATCTCCGCCCTTCTGGCCGGGGTCGGCATCATGACCCTGGGCTATGGCTTCCTGGGCACGCTTTTGGCCGTGCGGATGTCGGTGGAAGGGTTTGCCACGTTCACGTCCGGGCTTGTCATGGCGGCCTATTTCCTCGGTCTGGTGGTTGGGTCGCTGACCGCTGCCAGGGCCGTGCGGGCGGTCGGCCATATCCGGGTCTTTGCGGCTTTTGCCTCGTTGTTCTCGGCGGCAACGCTGGTCCATGTGTTCTTCGTCAATCCCTTCGCCTGGGGCGGTTTGCGCTTCATTGAGGGGTACTGCATGGCCGGGCTGTTCCTGTGCGTGGAAAGCTGGCTGAACGACCGGGCGACCAACGAGACGCGCGGGTCGGTGCTGTCCATGTACATGATCACCACCTACCTGTTCGGCGGATTGGCGCAGTTCCTGCTGATCCTGGGCGCGGTGGAGGGGTTCTTTCTGTTTGCCGTGACGTCGGTGCTGGCATCGCTTGCGCTGTTGCCGGTCGCGCTGTCGCGATCTCCCGCACCATCGTTGCCGCAGGCGCGGGTTTTCGGGCTGCGCCGCCTCTGGGAAATTTCGCCGGTTGGCGTTGGCGGATGTTTCGTGGCCGGACTGACGTCGGGAGCATTCTACGCCTTGGGGCCGCGATTCGGTGCCGTCACCGGCCTCGACTCGGTGGGGATTGCGGCGCTGATGGGGTTCGCCATCTTCGGCGGGTTGGTGTTCCAGTTGCCCCTGGGGCGCCTCTCCGACCGCATCGACCGCCGCCGCGTCATCATCGGAGCCAGCGTCCTGTTGGCCGTCTTTGGGGGCGTTCTGTCCGCGCTGGTGATCGGGGCAGAGGCGGCGTCGGTATGGCATCTGCTGCTGGTGCTGCCGTTCGGCGGGATGCTGTTTGCGCTCTATCCTCTGGCCTTGGCCCATGCCAACGACCATATTGATCCGCAGGATTTCGTGGCGGCGTCGGGTGGTCTTATCCTGTCGTTCAGCGTCGGCGCAACCATCGGGCCGGTCGCCGCATCGGGGTTGATGACCGGGGTGGGGCCGAGTGGCCTGTTCGTGTTTATTGGTGGATGGGCGGTGGCGCTGGCCGGCTTCGTCTGGTACCGCGTTCGCACCATCGGCGCCCTGGCGGCCGACGACAAAACGCCGTTCCAGCTTACGCCGCGCACCGCGCTGGCCGTCACCGAACTCGATCCTCGGTCGGAGGACGATCAGCTTTCGTTCGCCTTCGAGTTTGCCTCGTCCCCCGATCAACGCAAGGCAGCCTAGTTTTCACAACGGCGAGCGGGTTAAGCTGCGTCAGAACCTCGTCCACCTTCTGCTATTAAAAGTGACCATGGATACCAGCCAACGCTTGCGCGACCACGCCCCGCGCACTTGGCAGCGCATGCTGTCGGGGCGCCGCCTCAACTTGATCGAGCCGTCGCCGCTTGATGTCGAGATCACCGATATTGCCCGAGGGCTGGCCCGCAATGCCCGCTGGAACGGCCAGACCATCGGCGATCATGCGTGGTCGGTGGCGCAGCATTCGGTGTTCGTGACCGAGATCATGGACGGCTTCCGGCCGCGCCCGCCCGCCTGGGTGCGTCTGGCTGGGTTGCTGCATGACGGCAGCGAGTACGTGACTCACGACCTCATCACCCCCCTGAAATCCGTCGTCGGTGATGTGTTCAAGGAGGTCGAGGCGCGGTTGATGGCGGCCATCCACCTGCGTTTCGGTCTGCCGCCAAATCTTGATCCCGAGGTCAAGGCCTTGATCAAGAAGGCCGATCTGATTGCCGGCGCGACCGAGGCGGTGCAACTGGCCGGATTCGCGCCCGACGAGGTGCGTGGCATCCTCGGCATGCGCTACAAGCCCGCCAAGGTCATCCTCACTCCGTTGCCGTCCCTTGCCGCCGAGGACGCTTTCCTGGCTGCGTTCAACACTCTGACCAAAGCCGTTGCGCTGGAGAAAAAGTAGTCATGCAGCAGGCCAAGCGGAACGTCTTCATCCTATCGGCCGGTCAAGCCCTGGCGTTGTCCGGCGCCACGCTGGTCATGGCCGTGTCGGCGCTGGCCGGGACGGTGCTGGCGCCGACGCCGTGGATGGTCACCCTGCCGCTGGCCCTACAGTTCCTGGCGACCATGGTGGCGACCATTCCCGCATCGCTGCTGATGGGGCGCATTGGCCGGCGGCCGGGGTTCATGATCGGCCAGGGGATCGGCATCGTCGGGGCCTTGGTCGCCTGTGCCGGGCTGTTGCAGGGCTGGTTTTGGGTCTTCGCCGCCGGCAGCATCCTGATGGGGGTGCATAATTCGTTCTGGCAGTACTTCCGCTTTGCCGCCGCAGACGTGTCCGACGAAGGATTCCGCCCGCGCGCCATCGCCTACGTCATGGCCGGGGGGCTGGTCGCCGCGCTCCTGGGACCTGAACTGGCCAAGGCGACGCGGACCATGCTCGACCCGGTGCCGTTCGCCGGGTCCTATTTGGCGGTGGCCGCGCTGTGCCTGATATCGGTGGTGCTGTTGTCGTTCCTGCGCATCCCCGGCCCGCCGCCCAGGTCCGACGGCAGGGCGCCGAGCGGCCGCCCGCTGGCCGAAATCGCCCGCCAGCCCAAGTTCGTCGTGGCCGTGCTGGCGGCCATGATCGGATATGGCGTGATGAACCTCGTGATGGTCGCCACGCCGCTGGCCATGGCGGCGTGTTCCTTCGAGTTTTCCGACGCCGCGTTTGTCATCCAGTGGCATGTGGTCGGCATGTTCCTGCCCAGCTTCTTTACGGGCAACCTCATCAAGCGCTTTGGCGTGCTGAACATCATCCTGGCCGGAGCGGTGCTGAACATCGCGGCCATGGGCGTCAATCTGGCCGGTCAGGCCCTCCCGAACTTTTGGCTCGGGTTGGTGCTGCTGGGGCTTGGCTGGAACTTCATGTTTATCGGCGGAACCACCCTGCTGACCGAGACCTATCGGCCCGAGGAACGCTCCAAGGCGCAGGCGTGCAACGACTTCCTGGTGTTCACCACAGTCGCTGCGTCGAGTTTCCTGTCCGGCGCGGTGCAGGACGCCGCCGGTTGGGACGCCATCAACGCGGCCATGAGCATTCCGGTCCTGCTGGGATTTGCCGCCGTTGTCTGGTTGATGGCGCGGGAGCGCAAGGAGCGGACCGCGTCCCTTCCCGGATAAAGAAAACCGGCCCTGTCAGGGCTGACAGGGCCGGTTCCCGTAATCAAGTCTGGACACTCAAACGTTAGGCGACGTCCACCTTGCGGGCGTTGCGCTTGCGATCGTTCGGGTCGAGGAACTTCTTGCGGATGCGGATGGTCTTGGGCGTGACTTCGACCAGTTCGTCCTCCTGGATATAGCTCAGGGCTTCTTCCAGGGTCATGCGCTTGATCGGCGGCAGCTTGACCGCTTCGTCCTTGCCCGAGGCGCGCATGTTGGTGAGCTGCTTGCCCTTGAGCACGTTGACTTCGAGGTCGTTGCCGCGGGTGTGTTCGCCCACGATCATGCCCTCGTAGACCTTGGTGCCGTGCTCGACCATCTGCGGGCCGCGGTCCAGCAGGTTGAACAGGGCATAGGCCACGGCTTCACCGGCGCCGTTGGAGATCAGCACGCCCTGACGCCGGCCTTCGATCGGACCCTTGTAGGGGCCATAGCCGTGGAACAGGCGGTTCATGATGCCGGTGCCACGGGTGTCGGTCAGGAATTCAGAGTGATAGCCGATCAGGCCGCGCGACGGAGCATGGAAGGTGATACGCACCTTGCCGCCGCCCGACGGGCGCATGTCGGTCATCTCGGCCTTGCGCTGGCTCATCTTTTCGACGACCGAGCCGGAGAATTCCTCGTCCACGTCGCAGACGACTTCTTCAATTGGCTCCATGCGCTGACCGTCAATTTCGCGGTACAGCACGCGCGGGCGCGAGATGGACAGCTCAAAGCCTTCGCGGCGCATGGTTTCGATCAGCACGCCGAGTTGAAGTTCGCCGCGACCGGCAACCTCGAAGGCGTCCTTGTCGGCGCTTTCCGTGACCTTGATGGCGACGTTGCCTTCGGCTTCACGCTCCAGGCGGGCCTTGATGACGCGGCTGGTCAGCTTGTCGCCTTCGGTGCCGGCCAGCGGGCTGTCGTTGACCGTGAAGGTCATGGACAGGGTCGGCGGGTCGATCGGCTGGGCCTGGATCGGAACGGTGACTTCGGGCGCGCAGATGGTGTCGGCCACGTTCGCCTTGGTCATCCCCGCGATGGCGATGATGTCGCCGGCCTCAGCCTCATCGATGGACACCCGCTCAAGACCCCGGAAGGCCAGCAACTTGGAGGCCCGGCCCTGCTCGATCAGCTTGCCGTCGCGCGACATCGCCTTGATCTGCATGTTGACCTTGGCGCGGCCGGACAGGATGCGGCCGGTCAGGATGCGGCCCAGGTAGGGATCGGCCTCCAGGGTAGTGGCGAGCATCGAGAAGGGGGCGTCGAGGTCGCGCGTCGGCGGCGGCACATGGCGCAGGACAAGGTCGAACAGCGGCTTGAGGTCCTTGCGCTCGCCGTTCTCCAGGTCCTCGGTTGCCCAGCCGTCGCGGCCAACGGCGAACAAGGTCGGGAAGTCGAGTTGCTCGTCGGTCGCCTCAAGGGCGTTGAATAGGTCGAACACCTCGTCGTGGACTTCATGCGGACGGGCGTCGCCACGGTCCACCTTGTTGATCAGCACGATCGGCCGCATGCCCAGCTTGAGGGCCTTGGACAGCACGAACTTGGTCTGCGGCAGCGGGCCTTCGGAGCTGTCGCACAGCAGAACCACGCCGTCGACCATGCTCAGGATACGCTCCACCTCGCCGCCAAAATCGGCGTGACCAGGGGTGTCGACGATATTGATGCGGTGCCCTTCCCAATCGACCGAGGTGCACTTGGCGAGGATGGTGATGCCCCGCTCGCGTTCCAGGTCGCTGGAGTCCATGGCACGGTCGGCGACCTTCTGATGTTCGCTGAAGGTGCCCGACTGCTTGAGCATGGCGTTGACCAGGGTCGTTTTGCCGTGGTCAACGTGGGCAATGATGGCGATGTTACGCAGATCCATGTTTTGTCCAATAATGTGGTTATGGCCGAACAGGCACAAGGCCCGGCGAGTCCCTCCGCGGGGAGGAACGGCCGGGCCTGAGCCTGTCCGCGGGCGCGAGGCATACGGCCCCACAGCGTCGATGGGCGGCCTTCAGACGGCCAACCGCTCCTTGATCAAATCGGCAAGCGAACTTTCCGGTCGCGGTCCGACATGACTAATGACTTCTCCGGCGGCAATGCCGCCGATACGGGCGCATTCGCCCAACTGATAGCCGCGGGTGTACCCAAACAGGAACCCGGCGGCATAAAGATCGCCGGCGCCGGTGGTATCGACCACGCGTGCCACGGGATCGACCGGCACGGTCAGCACGTCACCGCCGGTGACGACGACGGACCCCTTGGCACCGCGCGTGACCGCCGCCACTTCGGCATGACCGCGCACCTGGGCTAGGGCGGCATCGAAATCGTCAACCTCGTACAGCGCCTTCAACTCGGCCTCGTTGGCGAACAGGATGTCGACGAAGCCGTCGATCAGTTCCAGGAACTCCTCGCGGTGGCGGTTGACGCAGAACGGGTCGGACAGCGACAGCGACACCTTGCGCTTGGCTTCCTTGGCAGCGCAGGCGGCCCGGACGATGGCGTCCTTGGCGTGCGGCTGGTCCCACAGGTAGCCCTCGATATAGGTCACGGCGGAGGCGCGGACCAGATCCTCGTCGATATCTTCGGGCGACAGCGCGGTGCAAGCCCCCAGATAGGTCGACATGGTGCGTTCCGCATCGGGCGTGATCAGCACCAAGCACCGCGCCGTGGGAGCGCCGCCCACCAGCGGAGGCGTGACGTAATGGGCGCCAATTGCGGTGATGTCATGGCGGAACACCCGGCCCAGGATATCGTCGGCCACCTTGCCGATGAAGGCGGCCCGGCCGCCCAACGATGCCAGACCGGCCACCGTGTTGGCCGCAGACCCGCCCGAGGCTTCGATGGCCGGCCCCATCTGAGAGTACAACGCATCGGCTTGATCGGTATCGATCAGCACCATCCCGCCTTTGGGCAGCCCGCGTTCGACGAGGAAGGAGTCCTCGGCGTGGGCCAGCACATCGACGATGGCATTGCCAATAGCGAGTACGTCATAGGTTGCCGCCATAATCCCCCCTGGTTTTCCTCACGCGTTCCTGCCCGAAACAAAAAGACGCGGCAGTATACAGGCCGAACGCGGGTGCACAAGGTGGTTGTGGACAGGCTTGAAAACCTTGGGCCTTTACCAGACCCCGGACTGCCCACTACGCTGCACCCGCTAACTTGGGAGTCGCCATCCGTGTTCACAGCCTTCGCCCGTGCCTTTGCTCAACTTGGCGATCCGGCCATTCGCCGGGTCGTCGGCCTGTCTCTCGCCGCCACCATCCTTTTGTATGCGGCGCTGGTCGGCGTCCTGTGGTGGCTGTTGGGGGCGACCGCCTTCATCGGGCTGCCGTGGGCTGAGATGGTGGTCGACGTTCTGGGCGGCCTTGCTGCCTTTGCACTGGCCTTGCTGCTGTTTCCGGCGGTGGTATCAAGTATTGCCGGCGTGTTCCTGGACGATGTCGCCGATGCGGTGGAGACCCGCCACTACCCCGGCTTGCCGCCGCCGCGCCGTCAGACGCTGGCCGAGGGCCTGAAGGCCGGTCTGCGCTTGGGCGGCCTTGCCGTGCTGCTGAACCTGCTGGTGCTGCCGCTGTACTTCATTCCGCTGGTCAACTTGGTCACGTTCTACGCGCTGAACGGATACCTGTTGTCGCGCGAGTACTATGAAATGGTTGCCCTACGCCGTGCCACGCCAGAGGAGGTTCTCGTCCTCCGGCGTCGTCACCGCATCCACCTGTGGCTGGTCGGGGCAGGCATTACGGTGATCGCCACGGTGCCGTTGCTCAACATGCTGTTCCCGGTGATCGGCACGGCGGCGATGGTCCATGTCTCGCATCGCTTGAGCAAGCCGCGTTAATTCCTTCTCAACCTTCTCGCCCCACTTCGGCCAGATTCGCCGCTCAGGATGGCCCCGCCAACCCGAGCACTGGAGTATGGGGACGATGTTCCGCCGTAAAAAGACGACCACGCCATCTGCCCCTGAGGCGACGGCGGGCCGCGATACATCTGATCGCGCCGAGCCAACCCTGGCGGCCAACCCGCGCGTCATGCCCTTTCCGGCCCGCGACGCCTCTCTGGAGGCAGTGCGTGCCCCCGTGCCCGGTGACGGCCTTTTCCCTGAGCGCCCCCAGCAGGAAACACGCCCGCCGATGACCGAAAAGCTGACCAGCCCCGCGCAAATCGAAAAGCGGCCGCCCCTCGGCCCGCAGCCGCCCAGCCCGCCCAGCCGCAACCCGCTGTCGCACTTGCCGCATATCGGCGAGGCAGCCGCCCGCCCCTTGTATCCTGCCCTTCCCGGCCGCGAGCGGACCGACCGCCCGCGCCCGGTGGTCGAGGGCCGCAAGCTGATCGTCGGCCGGGACATCGTGCTGACCGGGTCCATTGCCGCCTGCGATACCTTGGTGGTCGAGGGCCGTGTGGAATCCGACATCACCGATGCCAGTGTCATCGAGGTGGCGGCCAATGGACTCTTCCAAGGCTCCGCCGCCGTCGAACATGCCGAGATCGCCGGAACGTTCGAGGGCACCCTGACGGTGAACAAAAAACTGTCGCTGGCGCGCACCGGCCGCATTATCGGCACCGTTCGTTACGCCCTGCTGGAAGTCGAAGCCGGCGGCCAGATCCAGGGCAGTGCCGAGGTTCTGGGTCAGGACGGTCCGCCCGCTCCGGCACCGCGCCAGGATTAACAGGCTGTTGCCGGGGCGCGGCATGGGCGGTAGGCTTGCCGCCCATCCGCCCGCATGACCACGGAGGCCCCCGGCACATGACCCAGATCTTGCACGGCCGATTGTGGCTGGCGCTGATTCTTGGCGTTCCGTTGGTCGCCTGCGCAGGACCGCCGCCGACGGCGGGGGCTGTCAGGGTGGACGGGGCCAGCCTGTCTCAGCCGATGCCGCGCCCCGGCGCGACAGCCCCGGCCGATCCGGCTGTCGCAGCTCTCCCGGTCCCGGCCCCGACCCGCGGCCCGTCTCCGACGGCCCGGTCGGGCGTAAAGCCTGGCGCGATTATCAACCGGCCCGGAGCCACCGTGCAGGACCTTCTCGGCGTGCCTGACTTGCGCCGCCGGGAACCCCCGGCGGAAGTCTGGCAGTATGCGGGCGATAGTTGCGTGCTGGACATCACGTTTTACGCGGCCAAGGACGGCGGGGCGGCAGTCGCAGCCTATCTGGAAAGCCGCGCTCTGGACGGCGGGAAAATGGAGCCGGCGGCCTGCTTGGGTCATCTCGGCCCTCGCGGGGACTGACAGCAGCGCCCTATATAGCTCTATGGCGGGGACCGGCCGTTCCTTATAGTGAGGCCCAGGTCGCGCCCGCCCCGGAGCACTCCATGACGTCCGTCCCCTCCATGAAATCCATTCGCACGCCTCGCGCCATCATTGACCGCAAGCATCTGGTGGGCTTGCTGGAGGACCTGGGCACGTCTGACGCCATCGCTCAGGACAAGCGCAAGGAACTGCTGCGTCTGCTCAAGGACGCGTACAAGACGGGCTATGCCGAGATCAAGCGGCGGTTTCTGGAGGAGCGCCCCAATGGCGCCGTCACGGTGGCCGAACACTGCTATCTGATGGACCAGATCCTCATCACGCTGTACGACTACGTGACCCATCATGTCTATGCGCCGGGCGTGCGCACCAAGGGCGAGCACCTCTGCCTGATGGCCGTTGGCGGCTACGGCCGGGGCGAGCTGTCGCCGTTTTCCGACATCGACCTGCTGTTCCTGCTGCCCTACAAATCGACGCCGTACTCCGAACAGGTAGTGGAGTACATGCTCTATATCCTGTGGGATCTGGGGGTGAAGGTCGGGCACGCCACGCGCTCCATTGCCGAGTGCGTGCGTCTGGCCAAGCAGGACATCACCATCCGCACCGCCCTGCTGGAGGCCCGCTGGCTCTACGGCGACCGCAAGCTGGCCGATGAGTTCCGCCACCGCTACCGCAACGACGTCATCGCCGGGTCGGGCCTGGCCTTCGTCGAGGCCAAGCTGGCCGAACGCGACAACCGCCACGACCGCCTGGGCGACAGCCGTTATGTGCTGGAACCCAACATCAAGGAGGACAAGGGCGGCCTGCGCGATCTGCACACCCTGTACTGGATTTCACGCTATCTCTACGGCGTGACCGATGTGCGTGAACTGGTCGATATCGGCATCCTCAACGCCAAGGCGGCGCAGACCTTCATCAAGGCCCAGAGCTTTCTGTGGACGGTGCGCTGCATGCTGCACTACCTGACCGGCCGGGCCGAGGACCGTTTGACGTTCGATCTGCAAAAGGAAATTGCCGCGCGGCTGAACTACACCGACCACGCCGGGGCGGCCAGCGTCGAGCGGTTCATGCGCCATTACTTCCTGGTCGCCAAGGACGTCGGCGACCTGACGCGCATCTTCTGCGCCGTGCTGGAGGAGCAGAACAAGCGCAAGCCGCGCCTGCTATCCCTACGCCGCAAAAAGCACCTGGACGGCTTCGTCATCGAGGGTGGCCGCATCGCCATTGCCGAGGACACCGATCTGGCCGCCGAACCGACACGCATCCTGCGGCTGTTCCGCCATGCGCAGTCCCTGGGGCTGGACATCCATCCCAACAGCCTCAAGACAGTGACGGAAAACCTCAAGCTGGTGACGGCCATGCGCGGCGACCCGGCGGCCAACAGCCTGTTCCTGGACATGCTGACCCACCCGCACGAGCCGGACGTCATCCTGCGGCGCATGAACGAGGCTGGGGTGTTCGGCCGCTTCATCCCGGATTTCGCCCGCGTCGTGGCGCAGATGCAGTACGACATGTACCACGTCTACACCACCGACGAGCACACCATCCGGGCCATCGGCATCCTCAGCCGCATCGAGAGCGGCGCCCTGGCCGCTGCCCTGCCGGTGGCGAGCCACGTCGTGCATAACGTGGGGTCGCGCCGTGCGCTATACGTCGCGGTGATGCTGCACGACATCGCCAAGGGGCGCGGCGGCGATCATTCCGAGCTGGGCGCCAAAATAGCCCGGCGCCTCGGGCCGCGATTGGGCCTGACGCCCGAGGAAACCGATACCGTGGCCTGGCTGGTCCTGCATCACCTGGACATGAGCCGCACCGCGTTCAAGCGCGACATCGACGACCCGCAGACCATCATCGATTTCGCCAATCTGGTGCAAAGCCCGGAACGCCTCAAACTGCTGCTGGTCCTGACCTGCGCCGACATCCGCGCGGTAGGCCCTACCGTATGGAACGGCTGGAAGGCAGCCCTGCTGCGCGAACTGTACTACCGCACCGACGACGCCCTGTCCGGCGGGCTGTCGGCCGAGGCGCGCGACGTCCGCGTCAAGCGCAAGAAGGAAGCCCTGCGCGATGCGCTGGCCGATTGGCCGATTGAGGCGGTGGATGCGTTCCTGGCGCTGGGGTATCCGTCGTACTGGCTGGTCTTCGACACCATGACCCACCAACGCCACGCCCGCATGGTGCGGCAGGCCGAGGACAGCGGCGCGCCGCTGACCATCGAGATGGCGCCCGACGCCAACCGGGACGTGGTTGACGTGACCATCTACGTTGCTGACCATCCGGGCCTGTTCGCCCGCCTGACCGGGGCGATTTCGCTCACCGGGTGCTCCATCGTCGATGCCAAGATCATTACGTTGACCAACGGCATGGCGCTCGACAGTTTCTCGGTCCAAGACCCCAAGGGCGAATTGCAGGTCAGTCTCGAGAAGCAGGCCCGCCTGACCAAGGCCATCGAGGACACCCTGACCGGCCGCCACAACCTCAAGCAGGCCCTGGCCGCGCGGCGGTCCGATCTGCCCAGCCGCGCCCGCGTGTTCAGCGTGCCGCCGCGCGTCATCATCGATAACGCGGTATCCAAGACCCATACGGTGATCGAGGTCAATGGCCGCGACCGGCCGGGGTTCCTGTACGACGTTACCCGCACCCTGACCGGCATGGGGCTGCAGATCAGTTCCGCTCACATTTCGACCTATGGGGCGCGCGTGGTCGATGTGTTCTACGTAAAGGACGTGTTCGGCATGAAGGTCGATCATCAGGCAAAACTGCGGCAGGTGCGCGAAAACCTCATGGAAGTGCTCCAGGGCGACCAGCAGGCGCCGCCGCTCAAGCGCAAGGTCGGGTAGCACCCCTCTTGCGGGCTTGCCGGGGCGTTGGTGATAGTGAAAACTGTTCTCATGCCCAAACCGGAGCGCCCCGTGGAGAAGTCCGACACCCCCCCGTCCGATACGCAATGGGAGCGTGACTGGGCGGCCCAACGCCGCTTGCGCCGCGTCACCGGCCTGTCCGGGTTGATGCGCTGCATGGGGCGTGGCTTTCGCAAGCTGTGCCCGAAATGCGGCAAAGGGTCAGTGGTCCGAGGGTTCCTGCTGCCCAACACCGCGTGCGAGTCGTGCGGCGAGGGGTATGCCCACATCCGCACGGACGACTTCGCGCCGTGGATGTCCATCATGGTGCTGGCGCACCTGTTGATGCCCGCCATGATCTCGGTCGAGCGCCTGTGGCACCCGCCGCTCTGGGTGCATCTGCTGATCTGGGTGCCGCTGTCCATAGAGTTCGTCGTGGTATTCCTGCCGCGCGCCAAGGGTATGGCGCTGGGCCTGATGTGGGGCCTGAACATCCGGGGTGATGAGCATCAGCATTAAGTCGTTGCAGACGGTTCCGCACGGCCTTAGG
>JBAYSM010000095.1:0-12873 GCA_041676205.1 Rhodospirillaceae bacterium
CAGCGTGACGGAACCGGCACTCGGGACATCGTCGTCGGTGCCCAAGGTCGGGCTGGTGGATTACTTCTGGCACGGGATGGTGGGCGAGACGGGGTGCATGCTGACCCTGGAGTTTGGCACGTGCGCGCTCGACGAGGTCATCGGCGCGCTGCGGGCCGATCACTGGCTGCACGCCCATGGTCCGGTGGCTGGGGGGCCGGTGGACTGGGACGCCGCCCGCACCCGTGCCATCAAGGGGCGTCTGAAGCGCACCTTCTGTCCCGATGGGCTAGAGTGGCGGGAAATGGTACTGTTCCGGGGACGGCAGGTTATCCGGCAGGCACTGCGTGGCCTTGCCGGGGTGGATGCCTGATCTGGAGGGTGTGATGAACACGGCGGTCCCGGCCATGGCCGGTGATGCTCTGGTCCGGCGCGGTCGGGTGGACGATATTCCGGCCCTGGTCGCGCTGGAGAACCGCTGCTTTGACTCCGATCGCATGTCGCGGCGCAGTTTCCAGCACATGCTGACTAAGGCGCACGGCGTCCTGACCGTGGCCGTGGGAGCGGAGGGCCTGAGCGGTTATTCGTTGGTCCTGTTCCATGCCGGGACGTCGCTGGCCCGTCTCTATTCCATCGCGGTGGACGACAAGGCGCGCGGGCAGGGGCTGGGCGAAATGCTCTTGCACGCCGCCGAGGATGCCGCCGTGGCCGAGGGGTGCGTCTCCATGCGCCTGGAGGTGCGTCCCGACAACGCCGGGGCCATCGCGCTCTATGAGCGCCTGGGCTATCGCCCCTTTGCCGTGCTGCCCGACTACTACGAGGACCATTCGGCCGCCGTGCGCTATGAGAAGCGCATCGCCCATGCCGAGGCGCAAACTCAGCTTCCGGTGCCGTTCCACCGCCAGAACACCGACTTCACCTGTGGCCCGGCCAGTCTGATGATGGCGATGCAGGCACTCGACCCGTCGGTGGAGTTCAGCACCCGGCTGGAACTCAGTTTATGGCGGGAGGCGACGACCATCTTCATGACGTCCGGCCATGGCGGGTGTGGGCCGCTGGGGCTGGCGCTGTCGGCGTGGCGGCGCGGCTTCGAGTCCGAGGTCTGGCTGTCCGAGGACGGCCCGCTGTTCGTGCGCACCGTGCGCGACCCGCGCAAGAAGGAAGTCATCCGCATGGTGCACGAGGATTTCAAGGCCCAGGTCGAGGCCGCTGGAATCACCGTCCACCGCGCTCCACTGACCGTGCAGGGGTTGGTTCAGGCGGTTGAGGAAGGGGCGGTGCCGCTGGTGCTGATTTCCCAATACCGCATGACCAGCGAGAAGTCTCCGCATTGGGTGGTGGTCACGGGTTTTGACGACCATTTCATTTACTTCAATGATCCCGACGTGGACGAGGATTTCCACAAAACCGCCATCGATTGCATCAACATTCCGATCGGCCGCCGCGAGTTCGACCGCACGGCACGTTACGGGCGGGTGGGGTTGCGCGCCGCCGTGGTGGTCAGGAAACGCTAAGATCCGAATGACAGGGGGAGCCGGATGCCGCGAGTGATTATCCTCGTCGATCAGCCAGAGGACTTTCAGGGCGACCCGGCCGGGCGCACCATCATGCCGGTGCGAGACTACATCTCGGCGTTCTGTCCCGAAAACAAGCGGGTGGTGCGGGTCATCAACCTGTGCCGGGACTATTCGTATCTGGGCTATGGCTACTATGCCTCGCTGCTGGCGGCGGCGCGCGGGCATCAGGTCATGCCGGCCGCCCCGACGCTGATCGACATGTGGCAGCGCGGACGGTCGTGGAGCGCGCTCCAGAAGCTCGACCAGACCCTGACCGCGACGCTCAACCGCCTCAAGGAACAGCCCGAGGGGCCATTCACGCTGACCGTCTGTTTCGGGCGGTCCGATGATCTGCGGTTTCACAAGCTGGCAAGCCAGGCGTTCGACTTGTTCCGATGCCCCATCCTGCGCCTGCGGGTGAAGTGGGATGACAAGTGGGGCTGGTACATCCAGGGCGTCAAGCCGCTGTCCATCAAGGAGTTGCGAATTGACCAGCGCAATGAGTTCTGGGCTGCGCTGGACGCCTACACCAAGGTCAACTGGCGGACCCGCAAGGCCCCCAAGTTACCGCGCTACACCCTGGCGATCCTGCATGATCCCAAGGACGACATGGGGCCGTCCGACCCCAAGGCGTTGGAGAAGTTCGTGCGCGTCGGGGCCGATCTGAACCTCGCGGTCGAGTTGATCACCAAGAAGGACTATGACCGGCTGGCGGAATTCGACGCCCTGTTCATCCGCGAAACCACCAACATCGACCACCACACCTTCCGCTTCGCCAAAAAGGCCGAGGATGAAGGCATGCCGGTGATCGATGATCCGCTGTCCATCATCCGCTGCACCAACAAGGTCTATCTGGCCGAGTTGCTGTCCGCCAACAAGGTGCCCGCGCCCAAGACCTTCATTGCCGGGCGGCGGCGCATCAAGGAGATGGAAAACAACCTGCCTTATCCGATGGTCCTCAAGATCCCCGACGGCGCGTTTTCGCGCGGTGTGGTCAAGGTGGAGAACCGCGACGAACTGATGGCCAAGTCCAAGGTTCTGCTTGATGAATCCGACCTGATTCTGGCCCAGGAATTCATGCCGACCAGCTTTGACTGGCGGGTCGGGGTGCTCAATGGCGAGCCGCTGTTCGTCAGCCAGTACATGATGGCCAAGAAGCACTGGCAGATCTACAACCACGTCAACGGCAAGTCTGAAAGTGGCGGCTTCAAGACCATGCTGGTCGAGGACGCCCCGCGCGCGGTCATCGATGTCGCCGTCAAGGCCGCCCGCCTGATGGGCAATGGCCTGTACGGCGTGGACATGAAACAGAACGACCGTGGCGTCTTCGTCATCGAGGTCAACGACAACCCCAACATAGACAGCGGCGTAGAGGACCTGAAGCTCAAGGACGAACTGTACCGCCGGGTGCTAAAGGAGTTCATCCGCCGTCTGGACGCGCGGTAAGGGGGGCGCCAGATTCCCTAATGCGCACGCCGGGCGGCGGTGGTATATGTCCGCCACGTTTTTCCCCCGCATTCTCAGGACGCCTGCGATGATCAAGGTGGTTCGCGCCAAGCTGCATGGCCTTTGGGTGACCGATTCCGAGTTGCACTATCATGGCTCCATTACCCTGGACCCGGAAATCTGCGCACGCGCGGGGATCTACCCGCTGGAGTTCGTGGAGATCTGGAACAAGGCCAGCGGGGCACGTATCTCGACCTATGTGATCTATGGTGAGCCGGGGTCGCGGTGCTGCATCCTCAACGGAGCGGCGGCACGCACCTGCCACGCCGGGGATGAAGTCATCATCGCCGCGTCCAGCTATGTGCAGCCGAGCGAACTGTACAGCCTGCATCCCAAGGTGCTGACGTTCAACCGCGACAATACGGTGTCGTCGGAACTGAGCTATTCGGTGTTCGAGACGCCGGAGCGGCCGTTCAACTTCGCCATCCACGAGGAACCCGTGGACGACAGCGCCGCCGCCCAGGCCGAGCGCGACCGCAAGCGCGACGTTTTGAAGCGCGACTTGATGGCGGCGGGCCTGACCGAGCATCAGGCGCTGGACATGGTCGCCAAGCACATCGACCAGCACGCATGAACTACCGTCACGCCTACCACGCCGGCAATTTCGCCGACGTGTTCAAGCATGCTCTGCTCGCCATGTGCCTTGAGCATCTCAAGGGCAAGGACAAGCCGTTCTTCGTGCTCGATACCCATGCGGGGATCGGCCTCTATGACCTCGGCGGGGTGGAGGCGGAAAAGACCGGAGAGTGGCATTCGGGCATCGAGCGGTTGATGAATGCCGCCGATATCCCGGCTGAATTGGCGCCTTATCTGGACGTCGTGCGTGGGCTAAACCCCGAGGGCGGCTTGCGGCACTATCCCGGCTCGCCGTGGGTCGCCAAGGCGCTGACCCGGTCCGGCGACCGTGTGGCGCTGTGCGAACTGCACCCCGAGGACGCCGCCGCGCTGCGGGAGACAATGCGCCGCGACCGCCGGGTCAAGGTGTTTGCCCAGGATGGCTATGGCGCGGTCAAGGCCATGCTGCCGCCACCCGAGCGGCGTGGGCTGGTGTTGATCGACCCGCCCTTTGAGCGGCGCGACGAGTTCGCAGCCCTTGAACAGGCGTTGCTGGACGGCGTGAAGCGGTTTGCCGGAGGCACCTTCGCCTTGTGGTATCCGATCAAGGATCCGCTGGAGATCACCAACTTTCATGCCCGGCTGGAAGAATTAGAGATTCCCAAAACGCTGTCTATTGATCTGGTCGTCCGCCGTTCGCGCCCCGGAATGCCCCGCCTGGACGGTTGCGGCTATGTGTTTGTCAATCCACCTTATGGATTGCTGGCCGGCCTGGAGCGCGTGATGCCGTTTCTCAGCGGCCTGCTGGCCCAGGAAGACGGCGCTGGCTGGAAGCAGCGGTGGCTGGTTCCCGAGGCCTGACGCCGTCCCGGCAACGGGAGGACGAATGGCACGAGAAACCTTGCGCGACCGTATCCTGGCACGGGTGGCAACCGCCCTGGGGTTGGAGCCGACGGTGGTGCCGCGCGGAACGCCCGAATTGGCGCCGTTGCTGTTGCCCGCCATGATGGAACGCTTCGACCTTGACCGCACGGCGCTGGCGTCCAACAACCCTGACCTCGCCCACATGCTGGAGGAGCGGTGCCGCGCGTGCGCGGTCAAGGGACTGTGCTTTGAATCCCTTGCCCGTGGGGTGACGGCAGACGCCGCCGCCGGGTTCTGTCCCAACGCGTCCATATTTACGGTGCTGCGTCCCCGCAAGGCATCCTGACCGGAAGGTTTTGGGCTATTGGCCTTCCGGGGTTCCCTTCGGCGGTTGCTCCCCTTATACCTTGCCCAAATGCATGAGGGTACGGAGGAAGCCGCCGATGGCAAAGACCTTTGCCGAAGTCCTGCACAAGGGCTATGCGCAGACCTTTGAGGTTATGGGCGAAATGTTGGTCGACGAGCAGTCGGCGTTTCAACACATCCAGATTTTCGACACGCCGCTCAACGGGCGGGTGATGGCGCTGGACGGGATCGTGCAGGTCACGGACCGCGACGAGGCCAGTTATTCCGAGATGCTCGTCCACATGCCGGTCATGGAGATCGGGACGGCGAAACGGGTGTTCATCATCGGCGGCGGCGATGGCGCCGTGGCCGAGGAAGCCCTTAAGCATCCCAGCATCGAAGTCGAGATGTGCGAGATCGACGGCCGCGTGGTGGAGGCCTGCAAGGAACACCTGCCGCACGTCAATAATGGTGCGTTCGCTCATCCCCGCTTCACCCTGCATCTGCGCGACGCGTTCGAGTTCCTCAAGGAATCGAGCACCAAGGGCCGCTTCGATGTCATCGTTGCTGACCGCCCCGACCCGGTTGGTCCCGCCGAGGTGCTGTTCCAGACCTCGTTCTATGAGTTGGTGCGCGATGCGCTGACTGATCAGGGCGTGGTGGTGTTCCAGAACGGCACGCCGTTTTACCAGCCGTCCGAACTGACCGACACCATGTCGCAGTTGCGTGGCGTCTTCCCCCAGTCCGGCTGCTATTTGACCGTGACGCCGACCTATATCGGCGGGTTCATGGCGCTGACCTGGGGATCGAAGGGGACCCGCCTGGGGTCCGCCGCCCCGGACGAAATCGTGCGGCGTTGGCAGGCCGCCGGCGTGGCGACCGACTACTACAACCCGGCCATTCACGCAGCGGCCTTGGCCTTGCCCGAATGGATTCGGCGGCTGGTCGCCGTATAGCGCCGACTCGGACGCCATTGACACATCTCTGACACGGTGCGCACGGTGTGCGCCTCCCTCGAAACCCCTGAAACAAGGGCGATTCCGGGGAATTATCTTAATTTTTGGCCGGTTAGGGGACTTTTTTCTTTACGGGGGGCGGCATAAGCCTGATATAACCGCCTCCGAAAGATTGCCCTAAGCACGGCGGCTCACCGACAAAAGCATCTGTCACCGAGTACGCACGGCGGCCGGCTCTCTTATCGATGCTGCACCTTCGCAGTTTCATCCGCGACGGTTCGGGTTGGTGGGGAGTAGACGCCATGAGTCACTTGTTCGCTTCCGTTAAGGAAGTGGTTGACAATCTCCGTCCTCGGGATCCGGTTTTTGTGGTGCGCCCACGGGTGCTTGCCGCACAGGCCCGGCGTATCATCAACGCCTTTCCCGGCGACGTTTTGTATGCGGTCAAATGCAACGATGACCTCAACGTCATCGATGCCTTATACGCGGGCGGATTGCGTCATTTCGACACCGCCTCCATCACCGAGGTCCGGTCCATCACGCAGCGATACCCGGACGCGGTGTGTCACTTCATGCATCCCGTGAAAAGCCGCGAGGCCATTGCCGAGGCGTACTTCACGCACGGCGTGCGGTCGTTTGTGCTCGATCACGAGGATGAACTCGACAAAATCTTCCAGGTGACCGAGGGCGCCAGCGACATGATGCTGGCCGTGCGCCTGGAGATGCCGCGCGGCAAGGCCATGATGTGCCTGTCCGGCAAGTTCGGCTGCGGACCGTCAGAAGGCGCGCGCCTGTTGCGGCGTATCCATGCCGCCGGATGCAGCACCGGGCTGACCTTTCATGTCGGGTCGCAGTGCGTCGATCCCAAGGCCTATGCCGAGGCGGTGCATCTGTGCGGCCAGACCCTTGAGGAAGCCGGGGTGCCGCTGGACGTCCTGGACGTCGGGGGCGGGTTTCCGGGCGAATACACCGGCGAGGAGCCGGCTTTCGACGCCTTTGTCGAGGCGGTGGTCGATGCCTGCGAGGAGATCGGACTGGACATCAACCAGCCCGGCGGAACGCGCCTGCAATGCGAGCCGGGGCGCGCCTTGGTGTGCGACGGCGTCTCGGTCATTGCCCGCGTTGAACTGAGGCGCGGCGATAGCCTGTACCTGAACGACGGCACCTATGGCGGTCTGGCCGAACTGCGGTGGCTGGGCAACTGCTTCCCGATGCGGGTGGTCCGTCCGGTCGGCGAGCCGGCGGCCAAGGGCCGCCTGACCGGGTTCGACCTGTACGGACCGACTTGTGACAGCATCGACAGCATGCCCGGCCCGCACTGGCTGCCCGATGACGTCAAGGAAGGCGACTGGGTCGAGGTCGGACGCATGGGCGCTTATTCCAACGCCCTGCGCACCCGCTTCAACGGGTTCGAGACGACGGTGTGGGTGTCGGTGGACGATACCGTCATCCTGCGTCCGGCCGTTCCGATAACGTTGGAGCAACTGCGATCGGCTGCCTGATAGCTCTTTGGCTGCTGCTGAAGAACCTACTGGCGGAACGCTCGGAGCCGTTTTATCTTCTGTCCGCCGGTCCTGCCTGAAACTAACGGGCCGGGCCGGCGGATTTCGTTGCGGAATGGTCCCCTCCGATGTGGGGGCCGGAGCTTGGTGGCTCGCTTTATGGAGTCCGTTCATGCGGGCGCTGGTTGCGGCAGTGGCTGTCGCGTTGATCGTCGGGACGGAAGTCACCGCCGGCATGGCCGTCCTGGATGGCGTTATCTTCTGGAGCAATATGAGCCTTGCCCTGAAACTGCTGTGGATTGCGCCCCTGGTCGGGATCGCGTCCGGTCTGTGGGCTGGGGCGCATGTCCTGCGGCGCGAGCGGGCGTTTCCTCCCGGTATTTGATTGCGCTGGCGCATTTTCCCGCACAGGGCGTAGACTAACCCTGCACGCTGTGTAGGGGTATATGGTATGGCGGGCGCTAGCAGGTGGCAGGACTTTCGCGGATTTGACCCTTTGCCTTGGCTGACCGCCTTGGTGCTTGGGGCGCTGGTGCTCGCCCTTGGCATGGCGGCTGAACGGTTGGCCGTGCAAAGCCATGATGCGGTCGAACGTGCGGCGGTGGTCAAGGCTCTGGCAGGACTGCGCGGCCGCTTGGGCAGCGTGCTTGATGCCAACATGCAGGTTGGCCAGGGGCTGGCCGACTATGTGGCAGCCAGTGGCGACTTGGCTGACGGGGAATTCCAGGCCATCGCCCGCAATCTCCTAAGCCATCGATCCGAAGTGCAGCGCGTCGCCCTCGTCCACGGGACCTCCATCACCGCAATCTATCCCGAGGCCGGCAATGAGGCAGTCATCGGGCTGGACCTGCGCAATAATGCCGAGCAATGGCCGTTTCTCCGTCATGCCATCGAAAGCGGGATGCCGGTCCTCGGTCCACCAGTCGTGCCGCTGCAGGGCGGGGGACCGGTTCTGATCGTCCGTTCCCCGGTCCATGTTCCAGCGCGGCGTGGCCAAAGTCACCGTTACTGGGGTGTGGTCAGTACGGTCATAGACTTTCCGGCCGTCCTCCAACGGGCCGGACTGACCGGGCCGCTTCCTGTCTCCGTGTCCATCCAGGTCCGCGATGATCGGGGCGGCAATGCCGGACTGGTGTTTGGCGACGCGCGTGTCCTGGAAAGCAGCCCCGAGGTCATGGAACTGGGGGTTCCGGGCGGCACCTGGACTTTGGCTGCCATGCCCTCCGACGGCTGGCGTGACTCCACGGCGTTGGTGTGGGCCTTGCGTGGCGGAAGCCTGTCCATGGCCGTGTTCATTGCTTGGACCAGTGGGCTGATGATGGCGCAATGGCGCGCGGTGCGGCGAGGGCGGGTACGTGTCGCGGTCAGGCGAGGCCAGGGCAGCGAAAATAGGCTGCTCGAACAGGCTGCTTTCCAGCGGGCAGGAGATGTGGAGCTTGTCCATGCTCGCCGAAGCGATCGGTCCTTGGCCGTTATGCTGGTCGATATCGATCGCCTGCGCATCCTAAATCAGACGCGCGGCGCGTCTGCCGGGGATCAAGCCTTGCATGCCATCGGCGCCGTGCTTACCGCGTCCGTGCGCCCAATCGATCTGGTCGCGCGCACCGAGGGGGGCGCTTTTGCGGTCCTGTTGATTGGGACGGGCGCGGAGGGGGCGACGCTGGTGGCGGAAAAGATGCAGCGGGCAATTCGTGCCGTTGCACTGAATGACGATCCTGCACAGCACGCGGGTTTCACGGTGAGTATCGGGATTGCCTTAGTTCGCGATTACGACCGGGGCATTCAGGATGTTCTGGTGCGGGCTGGCGAGCGGCTGGCAGCGGCCAAACTGGCGGGCCGCGATCGAATCGCGGTGTAGTCCAGGGGATAACCCTCTTGACGGGAGTGTGCGGCCGATGACAGGGAGACTGCGCTTCGCCGTGCCGACAGCCTTAGCAGTGGCGATGGCGGTCGGGGAGTCCGCGCTGCCTGGGGTGCTGTCGGATGGGCCTCCCCTGGGCTTGGTATCGGGCGTTTTGGCGGGAACGGTACTAACCAGGGCGTGGCCGGGGCTTGTGGGATGTCTTGGCGTTCTCGTGGCCGTGCTGGTAGCCCGCCACACTCCGCCGCTGGCGTGGCTGACCGGCGTGGTGGCTCCGCTGGCGGCAGCCGGCGCGGTACATGCGTGGACAACTGCCAAGGGAATGATCGGGGCGCCCAAAGATGCCTTGGTCAGTCTTGGTGTGGGGGCGGGTACGGGGCTGGTTGCCGCAGTCCTTGCGGTTGCTCTCGACCTACCCGGAGGCCCTGCCGCCTGGGGTTTGGCTCAGGGATTGGGAGTTCTAGTGGTTGCGCCGTCGTTGGCGAGTCTTCTGGAGCGCCTTGCGCCTAAACCGGCGCCAGTGTTTGCTCCGCCCTCTGGTGTGCGAGTGTTGGTCGTGGAAGATGATGCTGTGAACCGGATCGTCGCCATGGAAATGCTACGCACCGCCGGGCATGAGGTGAACTCGGCCGCCGATGGGCTTGAAGGCGTGGCGCGCATTGCCAGGGATGAGCCTCCCTATGACGTCGTCTTGTTGGACCTGCATATGCCGGTCCTCGATGGTGCCGATGCCCTGCGCCGAATCCGTGAACTGCCGGACCGCGCCCGGTCCGGCGTCCCGGCCATCCTGCTGTCAGCCGACGTGACCGAGGCGGCACGAAAACGCGGACGTGATGCGGGGGCCGATGCCTTTCTGACCAAGCCGTTCGAGGCGGCGGACCTGTTTGCGGTCCTCAAGGTTGTCCGCAGCGGATCGGGAAGCCAGCCGGTGCAAAGTGCCGCGTTACCGCCGTCCGCTGATGCGGTCGACCTTCAACTTCTGGAGGGGCGTCTGGGTGATTTGGGCATTGATAGCCTCGCGCGCATTCTTGGCTTGTTTCAGGATGCTGCGCCGCGTCACCTCAGCCGCTTGCGGGAATACGCAGAGGCCGGAGACACTGCCGCCCTGCGCCGCGAGGCGCATACCCTCATGGGCGCAGCGGCCGTCATCGGCGCGAAGCGGGTTTGTGATGCTGCAGCCGGGATAGAAAAGGTGGCCGGCGATCCGGTTGCCGTGCTCGCCGCCCTGAAGCCGATGAAGGACATCATTGCCGCGACCTTGGTCGCTGTCGAGACATTCGCCATCGCCCGCAATGTCCCTTTTTGTCGCCGACCCGTTAGGGATTACGAGACGTCGGGCGCAAAAACATAGCCCGCGTTGCGCACGGTGATCAGGAACCGGGGCGCCGCCGGATCGTCGCCCAACTTGCGCCGCAGGCGGGCGATCAGAACGTCGATGCTGCGGTCAGACGGCGACCAGGATCGCTGCGCCACGGCGTCGAGCAGGCGGTCCCGGCCCAAAACGCGCTGGGCATTACTGACCATCAGGGCCAGCAAGTCGAACTCGCCGCTGGTGGTGTGGACCTTGGTTCCATCGGGGCCGGTCAGTTGGCGCCGTGCCGTGTCCAGCATCCAGCCGTCAAACGAAAAAAGCGTGCGGGTCTCATCGTTTCGTGCCGCGACCATCACGCGGCGCAGCACGTTGCGCACGCGGGCAAGCAATTCCCGCCCCTCATAGGGCTTGGTGACGTAATCGTCGGCTCCCAACTCCAGGCCCACCACGCGATCCACCGTGTCGCTCTTGGCCGTGACCAGTATGATGCCCAGGCTGTCTGTGCGCGCGCGAAGCTCGCGCAAAAGTGTCAGCCCATCGCGGCCGGGCAGGGTGATATCGAGCAGTACAAGATCGACATGGCGGCGCGCGAGGTGCGCGTCCATGGCGTCGCCGGTATCGCATTCGGCAACGTCATAACCCTCCCGCTTCATGTATTCGGCCAGCAGTGTACGGCAGACCGCATCATCCTCGACGATCAGCAGGCGCGAAGCGCGGGCATGGGGGTGAGCGGCGGCGGACATGGGGTATCCCAGTAGCGGAACGGACTTCCATGTAGCGCATTCGTCCGCGCCCCTGCAACCGTTAGGGCGTGAAGGCTTAGTCTAACGCTCTGTCAGTTCACTTGACGGCCGCTCACGCCGTTTCAGACGCTTCGCCCGGTCAGCCCAAAGGCGGCCAGCAGTTCTTCCGCCCCGCGCGTCGGGGGCAGGGTGCCATCAGCCACGGCAGCTTCGACTGCGGGCAGTCGGTCGGCCACGGCGGGATGTTTTTCCAGGGCCTGGACCAGCCGGTCGCGGACCAGTGCCCACATCCAGTGGCGTAATTGGTCGCGCCGCTTGGCTTGGAGTTCCCCGCTGGCGGTCAGGGTGGCGCGGTGTTCGACGATCTTGTCCCACAGCACGTCAAGGCCGATGTTGGCGATGCCCGAAACCATGATGACCGGCGGTTTCCAGTTGGCGGTGGCCGGGGTCATGATGTGCAGGGCGTTCTCGTAATCGCGCTTGGCGCCACGCGCCCTCATCTCGTCCACGTCACACTTATTGACGGCGACCAGATCGGCGAGTTCGAGGATGCCCTTCTTGACGCCCTGGAGTTCGTCGCCCGCGCCGGGCAGCATGAGGACCAGGAAGAAGTCCGTCATGTCGGCGACTTCGGTTTCGCTCTGGCCGGTGCCGACGGTTTCGACCAGCACAACGTCGAAGCCCGCCGCCTCGCACACCAGCATGGTTTCCCGCGTCACCCGGTTGACGCCGCCTAGGTGGCCTTGCGTGGGCGAGGGGCGGATGAAGGCGTTGTCGTCGGCCGCCAGATTGGCCATGCGGGTCTTGTCGCCGAGGATCGACCCACCCGACCTTGAGGACGTGGGATCGACCGCCAGCACCGCGACCTTGTGCCCAGCCTTGGTCAGATTGGTGCCGAACGTCTCGATGAAGGTGGACTTGCCGACGCCGGGAACGCCGGAGATCCCGATCCGGTGCGCCTTCCCGGCGTGCGGCAGCAGGCGGGCAATGACGTCCTGCGCCAACGCCTGATGCCGCTCGGCGCGGCTCTCAACCAGGGTGATCGCCCGGCCCAACGCCGCCCGGTCCCCCGCCAGCACGCCCGCGACGTATTCATCGGCCGTCTGCGGAGGACGGCGGGGGGAGGTGGTCATGGCGGGTATTTCCTTGATCAAAATGTCCGTCATGGCCGGGCTTGACCCGGCCATCCACAAGCGGTGACGCGTGGATGCGCGGGTCAAGCCCGCGCATGACGGAGAAAGGTGTGAACGTCAGGCCGCTTCCCCGTAGCCAAGCTGTCTGTTCAGCTTGCCCAGCAGGTCCTGTGCGGCGACGCTGATTTTGGTGCCGGGCGGGAAGATGGCGGCGGCGCCAGCAGCGGTCAGGGCGTCGTAGTCCTGCGGCGGGATGACGCCGCCGACCACGATCAGGATGTCGGCCCGGCCCAGCTTGGCGAGTTCTTCGCGCAGTTGCGGCACCAGGGTCAGGTGCCCTGCGGCCAGGGACGACACGCCGATGACGTGGACGTCATTCTCCACGGCCTGACGGGCGCTTTCGGCCGGGGTCTGGAACAGCGGCCCGATGTCGACGTCAAAGCCCAGGTCGGCGAAGGCGGTGGCGATCACCTTCTGGCCTCGGTCATGGCCGTCCTGGCCCATCTTGGCGATCAGCACGCGCGGGCGGCGGCCGTCGTTCTTCTCGAACTCGGTGACGAG
>JBAYSM010000096.1:0-12855 GCA_041676205.1 Rhodospirillaceae bacterium
CTACCAGCTGAGCTACTGCGGCACCGTGGCGGCCGTGGGCGAGTGCCGGACGGCCGTTTTGGAGCGGCGCACTTTATCCTCGCCCAAACCGATTTGCAAGGACAAGCATCACCGACCCTGGCATCAGCCGATCGACGGCATGCCGGCCGGGGCGAATCGCCAAGAATGGAGGGCCGGGGATCCGGCCCTCCTATTGCGGAAAATCGTCGTCAGTCCATCGGACCTTGGGCGGGAGCATCTTAGAAGGCGTAGGTGACGAACGCCACGGCGCGCGCGTCACAGACATCCGTCCCACCAAAGCACTCGCCCGTCGACAGGCTGGTGTCGACATAGCTCACGCCCAGGTCCACGCCGTCAATGTTGACCGAAGCGGTGGCCGACCAGTCGGTGTAGTCGGGAACGCCCCAGCTCGCGTTGTCCTCGATGGTCTGGTGGCCGATGGTGGCGCCCAAGGAGATCGGCAGGCCGATGTCGAAGCCGTAGTCGATGCTCGCCTGGATGTAGTGGGCGTCACCGTTGTCGCCGGAGTACTCCGGAGAATACGCATACGTGGCGCCCAGATCGAGGCCGTCCATCACCGTGTAGCCGGCGGTCAGGCTGCCTTCGAAGAAATCAAAGTTGGTGCCGTCGTTGGCGCCCGGATAGGCGTAGTAGGTGCCGCCGATGCTGTAGCTGAACGCGCCGATGGAGTTGCCCCAACCGCCGTATACATCAATCTCGGCGGTTTCGCCGGTGTTGGTGTTGAAGTCGACGTTGGACCCCCAGACCCCAAGGTACAGGCCGGCCTCATGTTCCCAGTCGATGCCGCCCTGCACGGCCGGCTTCTCGTCGGTCTGGCTGATGCCACGGAAGGTGTAGTCGGAGGCAATGCCAACGTTGCCGCTGATTTCGCCGGGCAGGATCTTGGCGTCCTGAGCCACCGCCACCACGGGAATGGCCATGACCGCCAAGGAGAGGAGAGCGATCTTTTTCATCGGGTGCCTCACAAAAATGAATCAAGGGACGGGCCGCACAAAGGGCGCCTTCGGCCTCCTTAAGCACAGCTTGTGCCAGTTTAGGAAAAACAGGTGGTGCGTTGTAAATGCTTGATAAAACACGATCTACACACCGCAAAACGGGCGGCATGCCAAATATATATGCATGTTGCGTCGCAAAAACCGGCATCTGCTTAAAAACGATCCAAAAATCAAAAACCCGGCGCCCCTAGAGGAGCACCGGGTTTTCCCGTTCAGCAAAGCAGATGACGGGCCGGCTCAGTGCCGGAAGTGGCGCATCCCCGTCATCACCATGGCAAGACCGGCTTCGTCAGCGGCCTTGATGACCTCGTCATCCCGCATTGATCCACCGGGCTGAATGACCGCGGTCGCCCCCGCTTCGGCAGCCGCCAAAAGACCGTCAGCGAAGGGGAAGAAGGCGTCGGACGCCACCACGCTGCCCTTGGCCCAGCTTTCGCTGTCCCCGGCGGTCCTGGCCGCCTGTTCGGCGCGGAAGGCGGCAATACGCGAGGAGTTGACGCGGCTCATCTGCCCGGCGCCGACGCCCACGGTCATGCCGTTGCGGACATAAACGATGGCGTTGGACTTGACGTGCTTGCCGACCGTGAAGGCAAACAGCATGTCCTTCATTTCCTGATCGGTCGGCTGGCGCTTGGTGACCACCTTGAGTTCGGCGGCGGTCAGGGCGTTATCGCGGCCCTGAACCAGATAACCCCCGGCCAGCGACTTGACCAGCAGCCCGCCGGTGGCCGGATTGGGCAGCGCGCCGGTCGTCAGCACGCGCAGGTTCTTCTTGCCTTCCAGCACCTTGCGGGCGTCGGCGTCGATATCCGGGGCGATGATGACTTCGAGGAAGATCTTGGCCAGTTCCTCGGCGGTTTCCCCATCGAGGGTCTGGTTGAACGCCACGATGCCGCCGAACGCGCTTTCGGTGTCGCAGGAATAGGCGCGCAGATAGGCCTCCTTCATCGAGGTGCCCAGTGCCACGCCGCAGGGATTGGCGTGCTTGACGATGACGCAGGCGGTGTCCTTGAACTCGGCGACCAGCTCGAACGCGGCGTCGGTGTCGTTCAGGTTGTTGTAGGACAGCTCCTTGCCCTGCACCTGGGTGGCAGTGGCGACGCCGGGCCGCGCCTCGGCATTGGCGTAGAACGCGGCGGCCTGGTGGGGGTTCTCGCCGTAGCGCATTTCCTGACGCAATTCGCCGGCCAGCACCAGACGCTGCGGGAAGGTCTGGCCGAGAACGCCGGCAAACCACTGACTGATCGCGGCGTCATAGGCCCCGGTGCGGGCATAGGCAGTGGCGGCCAGGCGCTTGCGCAGCTCCAGCGTGGTGGCGCCGCCGTTGGCGGTCATTTGGTCCATCACCACGGCGTAGTCGGCGGCGTCCACCACCACCGTCACGGCGGCGTGGTTCTTGGACGCTGCGCGGATCATGGCCGGGCCGCCGATGTCGATGTTCTCAACGCAGGCGTCGTAGTCACCGCCCTTGGCGACGGTTTCCTCGAACGGATAGAGGTTGACCACCAAAAGGTCGATCGGCGCGATATCATGGGCCGCCATGGCCGCCTCGTGCTCGGCATTGCCACGGATACCCAGCAGGCCGCCGTGCACCTTGGGGTGCAGGGTCTTGACGCGGCCGTCGAGCATTTCCGGGAAGCCGGTGTGGTCGGCCACTTCCTTGACCGGAATACCGGCCGCGCTCATGGCCTTGGCCGAGCCGCCGGTGGACAGGATCTCAACACCCTGGTCGGCCAGGAAGCGGGCAAAGTTGATCAGGCCCGACTTGTCGGACACGGAGATCAAGGCACGGCGGATGGGACGATTGGAGGACATGGCGCGAACGCTCCCTTCCCTCGGGATGTGGGGGGATCCATTAGGATCTGGGCGGATGTGCGGCGTGATAGCACGGTCGCGCGCCGCCCGCCGCAAGAAAATGCGGCATGGGTCGGCGCGGAACCAGCAGCTACTCCTTCAAAAAGAGGTAGTCGTTGGTGGTCACGCGGGCCAGCAGGCGAAAGCCCTGTTCGGCAACCAGAATGCGTTCGACCTCGGGATAGTTCTCCGGGAACGCCTCGACCTGAAGGAGCACGGTATTGGCGCGCGTCAGTCCGGCCATGCCGCGCAGTGCGGCGGCCTCATGGCCCTCAATGTCCATCTTGATCGCGATGCGCCGCCCGGTCAGAGGCACAGCACGCTCCAGCATGACCAAGGGAACCTCGATCTTCAGGGCGGTTTCGCCTTCGGCGTCGAACGGCGTCAGGCGGCTCTTGACCGAAGACGGGTTGGCCGCATCCCGCTGGGCATAGAACCGCGCGGTTCCCTCCCGGTCACTGACCGCTTCCGGCCGGATGGTGATGACATCGTCAAGACCATTGAGGAATATGGTCGCGGCAAGCTGATTACGATTGCGCGGATCGGGTTCGAAACACACGATCTCGCGGCACGGGGTGAGATGCGCAATGGACAGAGAATAAACCCCAATGTTGGCCCCCACGTCCAGGAACACATCACACCGCAGGTCCCTCACGGCAGCGCAAAACGCCTCAATAGCGGGACCTTCATAGATGCCATCCCGCAGAATGCGGCCATCAATGTAGTTGCGGCCGTCAAGGAGGTAGAGGATGCCGTGCCGGCCCCGCCACACCTGCGGCACCGTCCAGCGCCGAGTCAACCGCCGGATAAGCGACTTGCGCCCGTTGAGCAAGGGGTATGCCCCCAGTGCCAGTGTTTTCAACGCAGAACCCCACACGGGCCAGCCTCCTCAGGATAAGTTCTACGCCTGCATCACGCGGATCAGGTTGTGAGTAACTCCAGCCCTTGGGGCTTGGCGGAACACGGCGCAACTCCGGTGTACCAGCGCGGGCGGCGGGGACGGCAACGCTGACCGCACCAGGTCCAGGAACGGCGCCGACAAAATACCGCCGGCGTTTTGCCGACGATGCCACTTCCAGGCCCGCGACACGGCGCGGCGGATCATCTTGGTGCGCATGGTGATCGACAGGTCAGGGTGGTCGTCTAGGAAATTGGCCATCACCAGATTGAGGTCGTGCAGGATCTGCGCCTTGTTGCCGCTGGCCCGAGCAAGCTCACCGTCTTCGACCGGGGCAAGGGCCAGGGTCTCGGGCACATAGGCGAACGCGGTGCGGGCGGCCATGCGCAGGGCGATTGAATAGTCCTGGATGAACACCCGCGTATCGCAGCCGCCCGCCTCACGCATCAGATCGGTGCGAGCAAGCATGCAGGTCGGGTTGAAGAACATCTTCTTGCTCAGCAACTGCAGGGGGTCGGACTGAAGGATCGGTGCCACGGTGGTCGGCGTGGCGCTCAGCAGGCGATGGCAGGCCTCGGTGTCGGCCTGCTCGATGTTGCAGTAGGCAAATTGGGTGTCCAAGGTGCTCGCTGCCCCAAGCAACCGGGCAGTGGCGTGAGGGGCTAGAACGTCGTCGCCGTCAACCAACTTTATCCACGGCCGTGTCGCCTCAGCCACGCCCCGGTTGGTGGCCGCACTCGGACCGGCATTGGCCTGTGTGATTAAGCAGATGTTAGGCCAGTCAGCGGTCAGGCGTTCCAGCACTTCTCGGCTGTCGTCGGTCGAACCGTCATCGACGAAGATAAACTCCGGGTCATCCAGACCGGTCTGTGCCTTCAGGCTCTCGATGACCAGAGGCAGGAATGGCGCCTTGTTATAGACGGTAACCACAAAAGAGACAGATCCCATAAGGCGTATCCTTAGCCGAAAGATGGGGCTGTCTTTCCTGTAGCATGCGAGTTCCGCCCCCGCCACAATCGGTTGCCGGGCACCGATCGAGCCGATACACTCCGCAGCCTTTAATGCAGCCTTTTGGGGGATGCCGACTTGAGCGGCTATAGCGTCACCAAGCGCGTACTCGTCACCGGTGGTGCCGGATTCATCGGCTCACACCTTTGCGAGCGGCTGCTGGCCGCCGGGCACGAAGTTTTGTGCGTCGACAACTATTTCACCGGCCGGCGCGCCACAGTGGCCCACCTTCTAGACAACCCCCGCTTTGAGCTGATGCGCCACGACGTGACGTTCCCGCTGTTCGTGGAAGTGGACGAGATCTACAATCTGGCCTGCCCGGCCAGTCCGGTGCACTACCAGTTCGACCCGGTGCAGACCACCAAGACCAGTGTCCACGGCGCCATCAACATGCTGGGCCTTGCCAAGCGCGTGCGGGCCAAGATCCTCCAGGCCTCGACGTCGGAGGTCTACGGCGACCCGTCGGTTCATCCGCAGACCGAGGACTATTGGGGCAACGTTAACCCCATCGGCCCGCGCGCCTGTTACGACGAGGGCAAGCGGTGCGCCGAGACGCTGTTTTTCGACTATCACCGCCAGCATGCCCTGCGCATCAAGGTGGCCCGCATCTTCAATACCTACGGCCCGCGCATGCATCCCAATGATGGCCGTGTGGTGTCCAACTTCATTGTCCAAGCGCTGCACGACCGCCCCATCACCATCTATGGCAAGGGCGCCCAGACGCGGTCATTCTGCTATGTGGACGATCTGGTTGAGGGACTCATCCGCCTCATGTCCAGCGACGACACGGTGACCGGCCCGATCAATCTGGGCAATCCGGTCGAATTCACCATGCTGGACCTGGCCCAGGCGGTCATCCGGCTGACCGGGTCACGGTCGGAGATCGAACATCACCCCCTGCCGCAGGACGACCCTAAGCAACGCCAGCCCAACATAGCGCTGGCCCGTAGCGTTCTCGACTGGGAGCCTGTCGTGCCGCTGGAGCAAGGGCTGGTGCGGACCATCGACTTCTTTAGCCGTCTGCTGGAGCGCCCCATTAGGACGCTCACGTGTTAGCAGCCACTCTCTCAAAACCCGGACTGGCCCGGACGGCTGCCATCCTGCTCGGCGTGGCCGTGCCATCGATTGCCTGGGGACGGGGGTTGGTCAACACCTTCGCTGCGGTCGGCCTGGCGCTGGTCCTGGCGTGCCTGTGGGGTGACCGTCGGCGCGCAGTCCTGCCGCCGCTTTCCTCCCAGCCGCTGGCGGTCGGGCTGTGCGTCTTAGCCGTAGCGTGGTTGCCGTCGGCGCTGCTGTCCATCGCGCCCGGCCATTCTTTGGCGACGTGGGCGCTGGTGGTTTTGCTGCTGGGCGGCGGAGTGGCGGTGCATCACTTTCTGGCGGCCGATGTGGCACGCCAGAACGTGGTCCTCAAGACCGTGGTGACCACAGCCGCAATCGCAGCGGTTTATGCGGCTTTGCGGTATAGCCTGCCGCCAGCGTTGCAGCCGGGACTGCACACCGGGCACATGGCGCTGGTGTTCAAGGCAGCGTCCAACCTGTTTGCCTTGTTAATCCCCGTGTTGCTGTGGGCGGGGTGGGTGCTCCGTGGGCGGTGGCTCTGGGCGAGCGGTCTGGCGGTGGCGGGAAGCCTGTTGATGATCGCCGGTTCGGACAGCCGCGCGGCCCTTGCCGGAGTGCTCGCCGGCGCGCTGGCGGCGGCCTTCGCAGTGATTCTGAGGCGCCGCTGGTGGTGGATTCTGGTCCCCGTAGCGGCGTTGATGGCTGGCGCCTTCTGGTATCTATTTCAACGCATGGCCGGGGCCGATCTCGGCCATCTGGAAGTCTTTGCCCCGGCGTGGCTGATCGACGTCCATCGACAGCATATCTGGGCCTTTGCCCTGGCCGGATTCACCGACCATCCGCTGGTCGGGGTGGGCATGGGCGCGGCCAAGATGCTGCCCGGTGCAATGGACATGATCCCCGGCGTCGGCGGCATGTACCTTCCGGCCCATCCGCACAACTGGCTGGTCGAGGTCCTCAGCGAAACCGGCCTGATCGGGACACTTCCGCTGGTCGTGGTGGTCATGGGGCTGACCGTGGCCGCTCTCCGCCGCTGGCTGTTCGACGGAGACATCGCGGCGCTCGCCCTGTTCACGTTGGTCATCATGTTCTTTGCCGCCGGGCTGTTCAATTTCAGCCTGTGGCGGGCCTATTGGCTGATCGGGCTGATCGTGCCGGTCGCCCTGCTGACAGCGGCTTTGCGGACGGCTTACGGCGCGTCCGGCACAAGGCTGCGGTAAAGGTCCGCCACGGCGCGGCCAACCGCCCGTTCGGAATAGATTTCTTCAGCCTGCCGTCGCGCCTGTTGGCCCAGGCGCTGGCGTAGGGCGGCATCCAGGGCAAGGCGTTCCAAGGCATCAGCTAAGGCAAGCGCATCCCGCTCCGGGACCAGCAGGCCGTTGATGCCGTCCTCGACCAGGGCGCGGCACCCCGGCACGTCGGTTGTCACCAGCGGGCGGCCGCAGGCGGCGGCCTCCAGCAGGGCCTTGGGCATTCCCTCGCGGTAGGACGGCAGCACGGCGATATGGCTGGCGGCGGTCAGGGCGGCGATGTCGTCGCGGCGGCCCAGGAACTCGACCAGCCCTTCGGCGCTCCACGCCCGGACCGTTTCCTCGGGGATGGTGCGCGGGTTGGCCGGGTCGGGATCGCCAGCCACCCGGATGCGCAAGGCGACGCCGCGCGCGCGCAGCAGGTGGGCCGCCTCGACCAGTTCGCCAATGCCCTTGTCCCACAACAGGCGGGCGACACACAGCGCAACCGGCGGACCCGATGGTTCCGGGGCCGGAACGAAAGCGTTGGTGTCCACGCCCGAGCCGGGAATGAGCGCCACCCTATCGGCCAGGACCAGCCCGCGCTCCACAAACAGCGCCCGGTCGTCGGCGTTCTGCACCAGCACGCGGCTGCCCGGCCGGTTGAGCAACAGGCGGAAGGCTGCCAGGATGGCCGGGCGCAGCACCCGCGCCTTGACCGACGTGGCGGTGAACACGAACCCCATTCCGGCCAGCGCATTGACCACGGCGGGCACCCCGGCCAGACGGGCGGCCAGCGCACCGTACAGCACCGGCTTCATGGCAACATGGTGGACCAGGGCCGGGCGCTCGCGGCGGTACAGAGCCGTCAATTCAGCCACGGCGCGGGCCTCGGTCCATGGGTTGAGACTTTCGCGGCGCAGGTGGCGGAGCGGCAGGACGCGAAAGCCCTCGGCCTCGATGCGCTCTCGATGGAGCCCAGCCCGGCACGCCACGGCCACGGCAAAGCCTGCGTCGCGGGCGGCGCGTGCCATGGGCAGGCGATGCGACCAGAAGGCCCAGTCCTCGGTGACGACGAACAGCAGGAGGGGGCGGGTCGGGCGGAGGTCCGGCATGAACACCTGTGGTTTGGCTGAGGGTGACAGCAATACCCCGCGACAGTTTGCTTTGCAATCTGGTCCGGCCGCGCTATCACTCGGCCATGACCCCGCCTGAACGCCCTTTCACGGTCCTGCACGTCATCACCGACCTTGAGGTTGGTGGGGCGGAATCCATGCTGACGAAGTTGGCCCTGGCGCCGGGCCAGGACGACATCCGCCACGCCGTGGTGTCACTGATCGGCAAGGGGGTCCATGGTCCCGCGCTGGAGGATGGCGGCGTTCCCGTAACCGCCTTGGGCATGACACGCGGCAGGCCGTCGCTGGGGGCCCTGGCACGGCTGAACGGCGTCATGCGGGCGATGCGGCCGGACGTCATCATGACGTGGCTCTATCACGCCGACCTGCTTGGCAGCCTGAGCGCACGGCTGGTGCCCGGAACGCCCCTGCTGTGGAACATCCGGTGCGCCGACATGGACCTCAGCCGCTATGGGCGCGTGACCCGGATGCTGCCCCGCGTGCTGGCCCGTCTGTCGCGCCAGCCGGTGGCGGTGATGGCCAACTCGTTAGCAGGTCAGCGGCTGCACGAAAGTCTGGGCTACAGGCCCCGCCGCTGGCTGTTCATGCCAAATGGTTTCGATACCGAGATATTTCGTCCGGATGCCGGGGCACGGGCGCGGCTGAGAGCCGAATTGGGCGTTCCCGAGGCGGCGCCGCTGATCGGCTTGATCGCGCGGGTCGATCCGATGAAGGACCACGGCACGTTCCTGCGCGCCGCCGCCCGTGTGACGGCGCGCTGGCCGGAGGCGCGGATCCTCATGGCCGGGCAGGGCACTGACGACGTTGCGTTGCTGGACGGCCTCGACCTGCCGCGCGGTCGCGTTCTCGGTCTGGGCCGACGCAACGACGTGGTGGCCCTGAACGCGGCGCTGGATGTCGCGGTGTCGTCCTCGCTGACAGAGGGTTTTTCCAACACGCTTGGCGAGGCGATGAGCTGCGGCGTGCCCTGCGTCGTTACCGACGTTGGGGATTCCGCCTTGATCGTCGGGACAAGCGGGGTGGTCGTTCCAAAGGCCGACCCCGCCGCCCTGGCCCACGGCATCGAAAAACTGCTTGCCCTTCCGCCCGCAGACCGCCAAGCCCTTGGCAGGGCGGTACGGCGGCGGGTGGAGGACACGTTCTCGCTCGACGCCGTGACTGCCCGCTACAGGCAGGCCGTCCTCGCCGCCGCCGGTCGGGCGGCGTGGCCGGAGTAATTCCCGGACGCGCCTCACGTACCGGGACCGCATTTGGCGCCTTCGAGGTGGACATGCACCGCCCTTTCGGATTAGCTACCGGACAGATGTCCAGATCTTCTGATCCGCTGCCTCTCAAGGACCATTCCGTGACCGAGATCGCCACCCCGAAAGTGACTGTTGGCGTTCCTATCCGCAATGGCGCTGCTCATCTCGAAAAGGCGCTTGAGTCCCTGGTTGCGCAGACCCTGCCGGATATTGAGATTGTCATCTCTGACAATGCCTCCGACGACGGCACGGCCGAAATATGCCGCCGGTTTGCCGAGAGAGACGCGCGCATCAGGGTTTTCCGGCAACCGGCGCTCATTCCTGTGATGGAAAACTTCCGGTTTGTCCTCGACCAGGCACGCGCGCCCTATTTCATGTGGGCCGCCCACGACGATACCCGGCAGCCGGAGTTTGTCGAACGGCTCTGGGCCCGCCTGGAAGCGACACCGGAGGGCGTGCTTGCCTGCGGTGACGTGGTAGAACTGGTGCATGGCGTACCCCATGACCGGCCCCACGAGGTTCGTGACCGAAGGCATGGCACCCTGGCGCCGGATGAGCAAGGCCGCCGCCGAACAATGCTTCCACATCTATGGTCTGTGGCGGACAGAGGTCCTGCGCCCCATTCCCATGAGGACCATTCCGTGGTGGCCGGACACTCCGATCATGATCGCCGCCGCAACGAAGGGGACGTTTGTCCACGTTCCGGGCGTAACCTTCTTCTACCGCTTCAATCCGCAGCCCTTTTTCGCTGCTGGCACAAAACCGACCATGCGGAGCATCGTGACGGGAACGGCCGGGCTCGTGAAGCTGATCGTACAGTCCGCCGACACGGTGGGAACCGTGGCCGGCCCCTGGCGCGGCGCATTGGCTGCGTGGTTCACGACGCTCAAGGTGGGCCGTCAGATCATTGACTTTGCCATCCGCAGGATCTGAACCTTGAGCGTGCTGGGCCGCAACATGGTGGTCAACGTGGCGGGACGGGGGTGGACGGCCCTTGTTCAGATTGCGTTCATTCCAATGCTCCTGCGTCTCCTGGGTGCCGATGGCTTTGGACTGGTCGGCGTTTTCCTGACGCTTCAGGCGGCCTCCCAGATCCTTGAAAATTCCTATGCCCTGACCGTGAACCGCGAGATTGCCCGGCTGCGCGGCAGCGGGCAGGGCGGCATTCCGGCCGTTCTCCGTACCGCTGAAGTCATGGCATGGCTGACCGCCGTCGGGTTCGCTGCCATCCTGGCGGTGTTGGTTCCGCTGTTGAGCGGAGTGTGGCTGACCGCCGACACCCTTGCGGCATCGACCCTGACGACGGCGCTGTGGCTGATGGTGCCCACGCTCGGCCTGCAATTGGGGGCCGGGCTGTACGTCGGCGCGCTCCTCGCCGGAGACCGGCACGGCACCGCCAACCTGTTGCTGGCCACTACGGCCACCTTGCGGTCGGGCGGGGCGGCAGCCGTGGTGATGCTGACCGACGGCGGGGTACTGACGTATTTTCTATGGCAGATTGCCGTGGCGCTGTTTCATGCCGGGTCCGGGGCGCTGCTTGCTTGGCGGAGCGTCGCACGGACCGGCGCTCCCGCCCGCTTCGAGCGTGCCCGCCTGCGCCTGTTCGCGTCGTTCGGCGGCGGGATGCTGGGGATCGGGTTGCTGGGTGTCCTTCTCGCCCAGATGGACCGCATCATTCTGGCGCGCTGGGCCGGGCTGACCGAGCTTGGTTACTACACATTTACGGCCAGCCTTGCAGCGGTGCTTCTCTATCTGGCCGGACCGATCAGCCAGGGCGTGTTTCCCGCGCTGGCCGGTGCGCTGGGCCGCACCGACCGTGCCGAGGCCGAGCGTATCTTTGCCACCGGAACCCAGGTCCTGGGCGCGCTGGTCGTGCCCGCCGGGGTGGCGCTGGCGGTGTTTGGGCATGAAATCGTGACGGTGTGGACGGGCGATGCCGCCTTGGCCGCCCGGCTTGCTCCGCTGCTGGCCCTGCTGGCGGTCGGCAGCACGCTCAACGCGGTGGTCTATCTGCCGTCGCACCTCTATCTGGCCAGTGGGCGAACCCGGCTGGTGGTTGCCTTTTCGGCCATCGCGGCGAGTGTTCTCGGGGCCGCCTTGGTTCCGCTGATTGATCGCTTTGGCGCCTTGGGGGCGGCTGTCGGCTGGGTGGCGCTCAATCTGGCCTATGCGGCGGTGCTGGCGCCGCTCATCCTGCGCCGGGTGCTGCCTGGGCAGGGGTGGCCGTGGGCATTGCGCGGCGTCCTGGTTCCGCTGGCCGTGGCGCTTCCCTTGATCGGCGCGGCGCGTCTGGCCATGCCCGCCGAACCTACGTTGAGCACCACCATCGGCCTGCCGGTGGCGGGGGGGCTGGCTGCCGTTCTTCTGGCCGCCGCCGCCGCGCCGGAGCTTCGTGCCCGGCTGACCAAGGGCATGACGAATTGACAGGCACCGGGTCTTCCACTATGAGCCAAACTTTACGTCCCGGAGGCGAGGGAACAACATGAAGGCCGTGATCCTGGCGGGTGGCCTTGGAACCCGCATTTCCGAGGAAAGTACCCTGCGGCCAAAGCCGATGATCGAAATCGGCGGCAAGCCCATCATCTGGCATATCATGAGCATCTACGCCGCCCACGGCGTGCGCGACTTCATCGTCTGCGCGGGCTATCGCGCCTACATGCTCAAGGAATACTTCGTCAATCTGGTGCTGCACCACAATGACATCACGGTGGATCTGGCGACCCGCTCGGTGAAGTATCTGGACAGCTCACCGCTGGACTGGAAAGTCACGGTGGTCGATACCGGCCTTGACACCATGACCGGTGGCCGCCTGAAGCGCATCCGCCCATTCCTCGACCCCGGCGAGCCGTTCTTCATGACCTATGGCGACGGGGTCGGCGATGTTGATCTGACCGAGCTTCTCGCCTTTCACACCGGGCACGGCCTCAAGGCCACCATGACCACGGTGCGCCCTCCCGCCCGATTCGGCGCGGTGCATCTTGAGGGCGACCGGGTCAGCTCGTTCATGGAAAAGCCGAGCGCCGAGGGCGGCCTGATCAACGGCGGGTTCTTCGTCCTCGATCCGTCCGTGCTGGATTTGGTGTCAAACGATGCCACCGTGTGGGAACGCGAACCGCTGGTCGGCCTCGCCGCGCAGAACCAGCTTGCCGCGTTCCAGCACCTGGGCTTCTGGCAGCCCATGGACACCCTGCGTGAAAAGACGCTGCTGGAGGATTTGTGGTCCTCGGGCAAGGCCCCCTGGAAGGTGTGGTCCGACTAATGCTACGGTCGCCCCGCCGCTAGGCCGTATCGACATTCAGCTTGCGCGGAATGGGCTGCCGTGATTCACCGAGTCAGTGACTTCTGGCTCGGTGGATCATGGCGAAGCGATACGAACTGACATCAATGCAATGGGCGCGCATTGAGAAC